>NZ_DLNW01000005.1:0-38845 GCF_002478435.1 Pseudomonas sp. UBA7500
CATACACCAGCCAGCTGCTTGCCGGCACCGGCAGCAGGTCGCGGCGCAGTACCCGCAGCGGCGGCACCCGGCCCAGCGCTGCCAATGGCGGCAGGGCGAAGCCGGCCAGCGCCACCAGCCCGGTGGCGATCCCGGCCAGGGCCGGGGCGATGCCACCTGGCGGCACCTGCGAAGGCAGCAGGCCCTGCAGCAGGGCGAACAGGCCCAGTTGCGCCAGCCAGCCGAGCAGTGCGCCCCCCAGGGCTGCCACGCTGCCCAAAATCGCCAGTTGCAGGCAGAACAGGCTCAGCGCCTGGCGCCGGGACAGGCCCAGGCAGCGCAGCAGGGCGCTGGCATCGAAGCGGCGCATGGCAAAACGGCTGGCCGACAGCGCCACGGCCACGCCGGCCAGCAGCACCGCCACCAGGCTGGCCATGTTCAGGTAGCGTTCGGCCTTGCCCAGTGCACCGCCGATCTGCTGGTTGCCGTCACGCGAGTCGCGCAGTTGCTGGTGGGCGGCAAGCCCCGCCTTGGTAGCCTGGGTGTAGCTTGCCAGGGCCTGGGGCTCGCCGCGCCACAGGTCGCGGTAGGTGACCCGGCTGCCGGGCTGCACCACGCCGGTGGCATCCAGGTCAGCCAGGTTCATCAGTACCCGCGGAGTGAGGCTGTAGAAGTTGCCGGCGCGGTCCGGCTCATAGGTCAGCACGCGGCTCAGACGCAGGGTCTTCATGCCCACGTCGACGCTGTCACCGATCTTGAGGTTCAGCGCCGCCAGCAGGCGCGACTCGACCCAGGCTTCGCCCGGCGCCGGACCACCGCCGGCCACCTCCGGCCCGTAGGCCTCGGCGGCACTGCGCAGCTCCCCGCGCAGCGGGTAACCCGTGCCGGCAGCCTTGACACTGGAGAGCTGGATACCGTTGTCGGTGGCGATCACGCTGGAGAACTCGACCACTTTCGCATGGGCCAGGCCCAGCTGCTCGCCGTTGCGGATCTGTTCCGGGGTGGCCGGGGCGCTGCCCTGCAGCACCAGGTCGGCGCCAAGGAACTCGGTGGCACGCAGCAGCATGGCGCCGTTCAGGCGGGCGCCGAAGTAGCCGATGGCGGTGCTGGCGGCCACGGCCACCAGCAGGGCGAAGAACAGCACGCGCAGTTCGCCGGCGCGTGCATCGCGCATCAGTTGACGCAACGCCAGGCTCGGCAGGCGCAGAAACGACAGGTGTGCCATCTAGGGCTCCAGCGGGGTGACCAGGTGGCCGGCTTCCAGGCGAATCAGCCGTCCGCAGCGGTGCGCCAGGCGTTCATCGTGGGTGACCAGGACGAGGGTGGTGCCGCGTTCCTTGTTCAGTTCGAACAGCAGGTCGCTGATGCGTTCACCGGTGTGGCTGTCGAGGTTGCCGGTGGGCTCGTCGGCAAACAGCACCGCAGGCTCGGCGGCAAAGGCGCGGGCAATTGCCACCCGCTGCTGCTCGCCGCCGGACAACTGGCGTGGCGAATGGCTCAGGCGCTGGCCCAGGCCGACCCGTTCGAGCAGGCTGCGGGCGTGTTCGCGGGCATCGCGGCGTCCGTCCAGCTCCAGCGGCAGCATCACGTTCTCAAGGGCATTGAGGCTGTCGAGCAGCTGGAACGACTGGAACACGAAGCCGACATGCTCGGCGCGGACCTGGGCGCGCTGGTCTTCGTCGAGCGGGCCCAGGTCGTGCCCGGCCAGTGTCACCGAGCCTGCACTGGGCAGGTCGAGGCCGGCCAGCAGGCCGAGCAGGGTGGACTTGCCCGAGCCGGAGGCGCCGACAATGGCCAGGCTGTCGCCCTGTTTCAATTCCAGGCTCAGTTCGTGCAGGATGGTCAGGTCGCCTTCCGCGCTGGGGACCACTTTGCTAAGGTTGCGCGCAGTCAAGATGCTGGGGCCCATGGAGAATCCAATGCGAGTGTGGTTATTGAGTGCAGGCCTGGCCTTGCTGTGCATGGCCCAGGGCGCATCGGCAGGAACGGTGTTGATCGTTGGGGATAGTATCAGTGCCGCTTTTGGCCTGGATACCCGTCAGGGTTGGGTTGCCCTGCTCGAACAGCGGCTCAAGGCCGAGGGTTTCGATGACAAGGTGGTCAATGCCTCGATCAGTGGCGACACCAGTGCCGGGGGCCAGGCGCGGCTGCCTGCGCTGCTTGCAGAGCACAAGCCCAGCCTGGTGGTGGTGGAGCTGGGTGGCAATGACGGGCTGCGCGGGCAGGCACCGGCGCAATTGCAACAAAATCTTGCCTCGATGATCGATCGCTCCCGTGATGCCGGTGCCAGGGTGCTGCTGCTGGGCATGCGCCTGCCACCCAACTATGGCAAGCGCTACACCGATGCGTTCGCACAGGTGTATGCCGATCTTGGCAAGGAAAAGGACGTGCCGCTGGTGCCGTTCTTTCTCGAAGGGGTAGGTGGCGTGCCCGGGCTGATGCAGGCCGATGGCATCCATCCGGGGCAGGGCGCCCAGGCGCAGTTGCTGGAAAATGCCTGGCCATCAATAAAACCGCTGCTTTGACGCTTTTATACTGATCGGCTTTCGGCTAATGTTGCGCCCCCGATTTGGAGCCCCCGATGCCGCGTCCCGCCTGGTCCCTGTATGCCTATCAATTGATCGAGCCTGACGAACAGCTTGACCTGTTCGCCTGCCAGGAGAGTCGCGTCCACCTGATCGCCCGCCAACTCGAACTGGGCGGCTCCGTCGACCGTACCCTGTGTGGCACCCTGTTGCCGGCGCAACCGCGCTGGTCGGGTGTGGAACGCAGCATCTACCGTGACCAGCGCCTGTGCCGCCTGTGCCGGGCGATCCTCGAGGCGCAGCGGCGCGGCACGCGTCCGGTATGGCCCGAGCTGCAGGCCTGACGTCGGATCTTTTACGTTTGGCAAGGGTTCTGTGCCCGGATGCCTCCCGATCCCGCAGGGGGCGGTGTACAATTGCCCGCTTGACCCACCTGAATTAGCGAAGGATTTCCCGGATGTTGCCGCGCTTTCCCGCCGTCACCCGTTGCCTGTCCCTGGCCGCCCTGCTGGCGGCGGGCCCTGTTGCCGCTCTGGAGTTCCCCCTGCCGCCGCCGGGCGAGGATGTCATCGGCCAGGTCCAGGTGATCAAGGCCAAGTATGAGGACACCTTCGCCGACATCGGTACCGCCAACGACCTGGGCTACCTGGAGATGGTCGCGGCCAACCCGGGCGTGGACCCCTGGCTGCCAGGCGCCGGCACCGAGATCGTGCTGCCGACCCGTTTCATCCTGCCGCCGGGCCCGCGCGAAGGCATCGTGATCAACCTTGCCGAGTACCGCCTGTACTACTACCCCAAAGGCGAGAACGTGGTGCACACCTTCCCGCTGGGCATCGGCCGTGAAGGCTGGGGTTCGCCTATTGCCAACACCAAGGTCACGGCCAAGACGCCGAACCCGACCTGGACCCCACCGGCCTCGATCAAGGCCGAGCACGCCGCCGACGGTGATCCGTTGCCCAACGTGGTGCCGGCCGGCCCGGACAACCCGCTGGGCCCGTTCAAGTTCACCCTGGGCGTACCGGGCTACCTGATCCACGGTTCCAACAAGAAGTTCGGCATCGGCATGCGTACCAGCCATGGCTGTTTCCGCATGCTCAACAACAACGTGCTGCAACTGGCGAGCATGGCCCCGGTGGGGACTTCGGTGCGCATCATCAACGAGCCGTACAAGTTCGGCCTCAGTGGTGGCAAGGTCTACCTCGAGGCGCATACTCCGCTGGATGACAAGGGCGACCCGTCGGTGGTCGACAAGCACACGGCAGTGATCAATGCCCTGCTCAAGCGCGAAGACCTGGCCAACAACCTGCGCATGAACTGGGACATGGTGCGTGACGTGGTGGCGGCCGAAGATGGTATCCCGGTAGAGATCGCGGTGCCGGGTGACGCCAGTGCGCCGATGGTATCGAGCGTTCCGCTCGAAATGCAGTAACCCGCTTGTGTTTGCACGAGGCCCGCTTCATGCGGGCCTCGTCGTTTGCGCAGGACGGTTCTGCAGGCAATAAAAAAGCCGACCCACAGGTGGGTCGGCTTTTTAACAATCCCGAGGGATTATTACTTGCGGCTGGCTTTTTCCAGCATACGCAGAGCGCGCTCGTTAGCTTCGTCAGCAGTTTGCTGAGCTTTCTGAGCGGCGGCCAGAGCGTCATCAGCCTTGCGGTAGGCTTCATCGGCACGAGCTTGTGCACGGGCTGCTGCGTCTTCGGTTGCAGTCAGACGGGCTTCGGTTTCTTTGGAGACGCTGCTGCAACCGGTGGCCAGTACTGCGGCCAGAGCCAGAGCAGAGAATTTCAGAACGTTGTTCATCGTGTTCCCCTTCAAGGACTTTCTATTAAAGAGCCATCTCTCAACAAAGAGAAACTGGCCGGCGTACATAGTACCCATTACTTGTAGTAAGTAAACTGACCGAGCGCAAGAACCGGAAAAAAATTGCGCGGTTGCGCAGGCCGCCCCGGCGGGGGTGTGAAAAGAATGCAGGCGCTTTTGTAGCGGCGCTGAAACACCGCTGTAAATGCGTCTTTGTAGTGAACTAAAAGTGACTCCAAGTGTCATTGTTCGTCTTACCACTACATCATCCGGCTACTGTTGGCAGTGTGGCTCGCTGCCGTGTTCGCATGCTGCAAGTGCAGGTTTTTTACGATCAAGTACCTTGAGCATCTGTGCACTGGGCGCCTACTATTTGTGGGTGCTCAGTTGCCAGAGAACAACCAGGCTGTTCTCGCTGTCCAAACGGGCACGGGGTGGCGTAGAGGTTCCTTCGCCGGACAAACATCGGTAAGGTAAGGGTCTGACGAGAAGACCCGCGAGGAGTAGTGATGAGCGAGGCGTTGTCCATCCACCATGACCAGGCTGGTCATCAGTTCGAGACCAATGTGGACGGTCATCGTGCCTACCTGACCTACATGGACCTGGGTAAGCAGACATTGGATATCTACCGCACGTTCGTGCCCAATGCGCTGCGTGGGCGAGGCATCGCTGCGGCGCTGACCGAAAAGGCCCTCGCCTATGCCGAGGACATGGGCTACACCGTGATCCCCTCGTGCTCCTATGTCGAGCGCTACATGGAACGTCATCAAAAGCATTCCAACAAGGCCTGAGCCTGCTGACACCCTGTTGAAAACGAAAACGCCGGGCATTGCCCGGCGTTTTCGTTGATGGCTTTCAGCCGCGGTTGCGCTTGGGCAACACGTCCTTGAGCTTGGCGCGCATGCTGCGCACGGACTTTTCGGTGGCTTCCCAGTCGATGCAGGCATCGGTGATCGACACGCCGTACTGCAGTTCGGCAAGGTCCTTGGGGATGGCCTGGCAGCCCCAGTTGAGGTGGCTTTCGACCATCAGGCCGATGATCGACTCGTTGCCTTCGAGGATCTGGTTGGCCACGTTGTCCATCACCAGCGGTTGCAGGGCCGGGTCCTTGTTGGAATTGGCGTGGCTGCAGTCGACCATGATGTTCGGCTTGATCCTGGCCTTGGCCAGGGCCTGCTCGCACAGGGCGACGCTGACCGAATCATAGTTGGGCTTGCCGTTGCCGCCGCGCAGCACCACGTGACCGTAGGCGTTGCCCTTGGTGGTGACGATGGATACGCCACCTTCCTGGTTGATGCCCAGGAAACGGTGCGGGCTGGAAACCGATTGCAGTGCGTTGATCGCCACGGTCAGGCCGCCGTCCGTACCGTTCTTGAAGCCGACGGCCGAAGACAGGCCCGAGGCCATCTCGCGGTGGGTCTGGGATTCGGTGGTGCGCGCGCCGATCGCCGACCAGCTGATCAGGTCCTGCAGGTACTGCGGGGAGATCGGGTCGAGGGCTTCGGTGGCGGTGGGCAGGCCCATTTCCGCCAGGTCCAGCAGCAGTTGGCGACCGATGTGCAGGCCGTCCTGGATCTTGAACGAGTCATCCAGGTACGGGTCGTTGATCAGGCCCTTCCAGCCCACCGTGGTGCGCGGCTTCTCGAAATACACGCGCATCACCAGGTACAGGGTGTCGGCGACTTCGGCCGCCAGCACCTTCAGGCGCTCGGCGTATTCATGTGCGGCCTTGAGGTCATGGATCGAGCAGGGGCCGATCACCACGAACAGGCGGTGGTCCTTGCCGTCGAGGATATTGCGTACCACTTCGCGGCCCGCGGTCACGGTCTGCAGGGCGGTGGCGCTGAGTGGAATGTCCTTCTTGAGCTGATCGGGGGTGATCAAGGTCTCGTTGGAGGCAACGTTAAGGTCGTCGATCGGTAAATCAGCCATCGTGTTACTCGTCAGGTCACGGGTGCCGGCCGCCAGCTACCCGCGCGGCGGAGCAGCATGATTGAACGCGGCGGGGTGCCGAACCTTAGCGCGTTACACCGTGATTCGACAATGGGCAGGGCCCGCTTTCCTGCCGCTTTGGCCCATTGGTATGGGGTTTTCTGATCAAAAGTGCCGTCACCCGACACGCTCGCAGGTTGCGGGCGGCAGCGCCCGGCCTGATAGTGTGTCGATTGTTTGACCTTATGGCGCCCGATGCAGGGCAGTGCGGAGCAGAGCGGCGATGAGCAAAGGCCTTGGCGACAAACTGGTGGTAGCCATTTCATCACGGGCACTGTTCGACCTCAGCGAGAGCCATCGGCTGTTCCTGGCCGAGGGGGTCGAAGCCTACCGCCAGTACCAGATCGAGCACGAAGACGAATACCTGCAACCGGGTGATGCGTTCCCGTTGGTGGAAAAGCTGCTGGGCCTCAACGCCAGCCTCGGCCAGGCCCGGGTCGAGGTGGTGCTGGTGTCACGCAACAGCGCCGACACCGGGCTGCGGGTGTTCAATTCCATCGAGCATTATGGCCTGGACATTTCGCGTGCAGCCTTCGTTGGCGGGCGCAGTCCGTATCCGTACCTGGCCGCCTTTGGTTGCCACCTGTTTCTGTCCACCGATGCAGAAGATGTGCGCCGCGCACTGGACGCCGGCTTTGCCGCTGCCACCATCCTTTCCGGCGGGGCACGGCGTGCGGCCAGCGCGGAGCTGCGTATCGCCTTCGATGGCGATGCTGTGGTGTTTTCCGACGAGTCCGAACGCGTCTATCAGCTCGGCGGCCTGGAGGCGTTCCAGGCCAGCGAGCGCGAGTCGGCCCGCGAGCCGCTGCGCGGCGGGCCGTTCAAGGCCTTCCTGGCGGCGCTCAACGTGCTGCAGAAAGAGTTCCCCAGTGGCGCCTGTCCGATTCGCACCGCACTGGTGACGGCGCGCTCGGCGCCGGCCCACGAGCGGGTCATCCGCACCTTGCGCGAATGGGACATTCGCCTGGACGAGTCGCTGTTTCTCGGCGGCCTGGACAAGTCGGCGTTTCTCGAGGCGTTCGCGGCCGATGTGTTCTTCGACGACCAGGCAGGGCACTGCGAACGCGCCAGTGCAGTGGTCGCCACCGGCCATGTGCCCCACGGCATCAGCAACGAACGTACCCCCGGCTAGGCCGCCTGGCAGGGCGCCGGACGGCTCTGCGCGTCGTTTTGGCGCTGCTAAGCTGAACCTTGCCCTGCCGTATCGGCAGCTAGGAGGTCAAATGATCCGTTCGATGCTGTGTGCCACCGACCTCGGTTGTTACTCCCCTTATGTCATGCAACACGCGCTGGCGCTGGCACGCAGCTTCAGCGCCGAACTGTACGTGGTCCATGCCGTGGAACCGATGGGCCAGTTCGCCGAATCGCTGCTGGAAAGCTACCTTGATGAACATACCCTGTCCCATATGCGCGGCCGGGCGCTCAATACCGTGATGGCGAACATCGAACAGCGGGTGCTGGAGAACTTTCAGGATGAACTGGGCGAGAAGGAAGACCTGGCGCTGATCCGCGCGGTGCGGGTACGCCAGGGCGACCCGGCCGACGTGATCCTGGAACAGGCCCAGCGCCTGAGCGTCGACCTGCTGATCGTCGGCAGCCACAGCCAGGGCGCCGGTAGCGAGATCCCCTTGGGGCGCACGGCGGTACGCGTCCTTCAGCTGTCGCCGGTGCCTGTATACATGGTGCCCCTGGCGCAGTACCTGGGGCGGCGCAAGTCATAGGGGAGGCGGTGTAGGACGTTGTAAGAAAGCTGAAGAAATAGTTCTAGATTTATTCTTCAAACCACTAATATAGTTATAACTCGTCGCTGCTGCCGGTGACGCCCAGTTGATTTGAGGGATACCTATGAAGCTTCAACAATTGCGCTACATCTGGGAAGTGGCGCACCACGACCTCAACGTCTCCGCGACAGCGCAGAGCCTGTATACCTCCCAGCCGGGGATCAGCAAGCAGATTCGCCTGTTGGAAGACGAGCTGGGTGTGGAAGTGTTCGCCCGCAGCGGCAAGCACCTGACCCGCGTGACCCCGGCAGGTGAGCGCATCATCACCACCGCCGGCGAGATTCTGCGCAAGGTCGAGAGCATCAAGCAGATCGCCCAGGAATTCTCCAACGAGAAAAAGGGCACCCTGTCGATCGCCACCACCCACACCCAGGCACGCTACGCCCTGCCGCCGGTGATCAGTTCGTTCATCAAGCAATACCCTGAAGTGGCGCTGCACATGCACCAGGGCTCGCCGATGCAGATCGCCGAGATGGCGGCTGACGGTACCGTCGACTTTGCCATCGCCACCGAGGCCCTGGAGCTGTTCGGTGATCTGGTGATGATGCCGTGCTACCGCTGGAATCGTTGCGTGGTGGTACCGCAGGGTCACCCCCTGACCAAGCTGCCCAAGCTCACCCTGGAGGCGTTGGCCGAATACCCGATCGTGACCTATGTGTTCGGCTTCACTGGCCGCTCCAAGCTCGACGAAGCCTTCAGCCATCGCGGCCTGACCCCCAAGGTGGTGTTCACCGCGGCCGATGCCGACGTGATCAAGACTTACGTGCGCCTGGGCCTGGGCGTGGGCATCGTGGCCAAGATGGCGGTAGACACCAAGCTCGACAACGACCTGGTGGTGCTCGATGCCAGTGAGCTGTTCGAGTCCAGCATCACCAAGATCGGTTTCCGTCGTGGCACCTTCCTGCGTGGTTTCATGTGCGACTTCATCGAGAAGTTCGCGCCCCACCTGACCCGCGAAGTGATGGCCAAGGCCATCCAGTGCCACAACAAGCAGGAGCTCGAAGAGCTGTTCGCTGGCGTCGAACTGCCAGTGCACTAAGCCCTTGCAGTGCCTTCAGGCCGCCAGCACGGTGGCCTGAAGGCGCTCATGCAGATAGCCCCGCGAGCAGGTAGCCCAGCCACTGGCCACGACGCCCGTACTGCTGACGCAATGTCTGGCAGGTGGGGCCAGGTGCTGCGCTCAGGGTGTGCATGTTCAGCCCTTGGTAATCAGGTTGCCGGCGTGCAGCCCGCATTCCTTCTGAGTCGACTCTTCCCACCACCAGCGGCCTTCGCGTTCGTGCTGGTTGGGCAGCACCGGGCGCGTGCAGGGTTCGCAGCCGATGCTGATGAAGCCGCGTTCATGCAGGCTGTTGTAGGGCAGCTCGAGCATGCGGATATAGCCCCACACCTCTTCGCTGCTCATCTGCGCCAACGGGTTGAACTTGTACAGGGTGCGCTCGGGGGTGGAGAAGGCGCTGTCGATTTCCAGCGCGGCCACCTGGCTGCGGGTGCCCGGGCTCTGGTCGCGGCGCTGGCCGGTGGCCCAGGCGCTGACGGTGCTCAGCTTGCGGCGCAGCGGCTCGATCTTGCGGATGCCGCAGCATTCGCCGTGGCCGTCCTTGTAGAAGCTGAACAGGCCCTTTTCCTTCACGAAGGGGTCGAGTGCACTGCGATCGGGGGAAAGGATCTCGATCGGCAGCTTGTACTGCTCGCGCACCTGGTCGATGAACCGGTAGGTTTCCGGATGCAGGCGGCCGGTGTCGAGGCTGAACACCTTGAGGTTCTTGTTCAGCTTCCAGGCCATGTCCACCAGCACCACGTCTTCGGCGCCACTGAAGGAGATCCACAGGTCGTCGCCGAAGTGTTCGAAGGCGAGCTTGAGGATGTCCTGCGGGGACTTGTTGGCATAGGTCGCGGCGAGGGCGGCGACGTCGAAGGGTTGGCTCATCAGGCGGCTTCCGGTCATTGAATGGCGCTTGGCGCTCGTAATGGGCGAATGTTAACAAAAATTGCCGGGTTAGACGGCGCGCCTGTAGAGTGCGCCTTCCATTTTTAGCGTTGTTCGAGGAGTGAGCTGTGGAAATTGCCTGTCTCGACCTGGAAGGTGTACTGGTCCCGGAGATCTGGATCGCCTTTGCGGAAAAAACCGGAATCGAATCGTTGCGGGCCACCACCCGCGACATTCCCGATTACGACGTGCTGATGAAGCAGCGCCTGCGCATCCTGGATGAGCATGGCCTGAAGCTTTCCGACATCCAGGCAGTGATTGCCACGCTCAAGCCGCTGGACGGCGCCATCGAGTTCGTGGACTGGTTGCGCGAGCGTTTCCAGGTGGTGATCCTGTCCGACACCTTCTACGAATTCTCGCAGCCGCTGATGCGCCAGCTGGGTTTCCCGACCTTGCTGTGCCACCGCCTGATCACCGACCAGAGCGATCGTGTGACCGGCTACCAACTGCGCCAGAAAGACCCCAAGCGCCAGTCGGTGCTGGCATTCAAGAGCCTGTACTACCGGGTGATCGCGGCGGGTGACTCGTACAACGACACCACCATGCTGGGCGAGGCGGATGCAGGCATTCTGTTCCATGCGCCGGAAAACGTGATTCGCGAGTTCCCGCAGTTCCCGGCGGTGCATGATTTCGAGGCGCTGAAGAAAGAGTTCATCAAGGCCTCGAACAGGTCGTTGAGCCTGTAATACCGCCTTCGCCGGCAAGGCCGGCTCCTGCACGCTGTAGGAGCCGGCCTTGCCGGCGAAGCGTTCTAGAGGCCCTGCAGGGTCTGGAGCAACACCCTGACCTTGGTGATCGACTCCTCGTACTCCGCCTCCCACTGCGAGTCCGCCACCACCGCACCGCCCCCCCAGCAGCACACCTGGCCGTCCTTCACCAGCAGGCTGCGGATGGCGATCGAGCTGTCCATCTCCCCGCGCACGTCCACATACAGCAGCGAGCCGCAATACAGTGCACGTCGGCTCGGCTCCAGTTCGTCGATGATCTGCATCGCCCGAATCTTCGGCGCCCCGGTGATCGAGCCGCCGGGGAAGCTGCCGGCTATCAGGTCCAGCGCATCCTTGCCCGGTGCCAGGCGTCCGGTCACGCTGCTGACCATGTGGTGCACGTTGGGGTAGCTCTCCAGGCTGAACAGCTCCGGCACCTGCACCGAGCCGGTAGCGCAGCTGCGCCCCAGGTCGTTGCGCAGCAGGTCCACGATCATCAGGTTCTCGGCGCGGTCCTTGGTGCTGGCCAGCAGCTCGGCAGCATTGGCGGCATCCTGCACGGGGTCGCTGCTGCGCGCACGGGTGCCCTTGATCGGGCGGGTTTCGACCTCGCCCTGGCTGACCCTGATGAAGCGCTCGGGCGAGAAGCTCAGCAGCGCGCTGCCATCGGCCAGTACCTGATAGCCGGAGAAGGGCGTAGGGCAGGCAGCCCGCAGCGCCTGGTAGGCCGCCCACGGGTCGCCCTGGCAGGGTGCGCGAAAGCGTTGGGTAAGGTTGATCTGGTAGCAGTCGCCGGCATGGATGTACTGCTGCACCCGCTCGAACGCCTGACGGTAATCCTCGGCTGCGAGGTCGCCGCGCATTGGCGCAGCAAGCCTGAATGTGCCGGCTACCGTCGGGGCGTCGTGCTCGAACAGTGCCACCAGGCGCTCGCGTTCGGTGGCGGGCAGCGCCGGATGAAACACCAGCTGGCTGCGCTGCAGCTGATGGTCGCTGATCAGTGCCCAGGCATACAGCCCCAGGCTTGCGTCACCCAGCCCCAGGTCGTCGCAGGCAATGGCGGGCAGGCGCTCCAGGCGCCGGCCGAAGTCGTAGCTCAGGTAGCCGATCAGGCCGCCGGCGAACGGCAGCTCGACACCTGCCGGCAAGTGCGCGCGCCCAAGCCCGGCCAGTTGCTCGCGCAGGCGCTGCAGGTAGTGCTGGCCGTCTTCTTCGGCGTCCGGGGTCAGCGTGCACAGTGGCCAGGCGCTGAGCAGGTCGAAGCGCCCACGCACGGCGCCAGGCCGTGCGCTGTCGAGCAGCACGGCGCCAGGTGCCTGGCGGATACGGGCAAAGTAGGCGGCCGGGTCGGCCTGGTAGGGCAGGGGGTGAAGTGTGCAGGTCGGCATTCGGGTGAACAGCTGTCGAGGCGGGGCGAGCATTGTAGCCCTGTGCAGGCGATGCTCCTAGCGGATCGGCGACCGCCCTGTGCGCTGCTGCGCCAGGGCGGTGGCAGATTACTGCGCCGGGATGTGGCCGAACAGTTCCTGGGCGAAGCGCACGCGCTCTTCGACGCTTTCCTTGATGCCATTGCTGGCCAGTTCCTCAAGGTGCGCCTCGACGGCGTGGGTGCGCAGGGTCAGGCCGCAATCGTTGGCGATCTGGATGTTCAGGCCGGGGCGGGCGTTGAGTTCCAGGATCAGCGGGCCCTTGTCCTGGTCCAGCACCATGTCCACGCCGATGTAGCCCAGGCCGCACAGTTCATAGCAGCCGGCGGCCAGCTTCATGAAGCCGTCCCAGTTGGGCAGTTGCACGCCGTCCACCGCATTGGTGGTGTCGGGGTGCTTGCTGATGATGTTGTTCAGCCAGGTACCGCGCAGGGTCAGGCCGGTCGCCAGGTCCACACCCACGCCGATGGCGCCCTGGTGCAGGTTGGCCTTGCCGCCGGACTGGCGCGTGGGCAGGCGCAGCATGGCCATGACCGGGTAGCCCATGAGCACGATGATGCGGATGTCCGGTACGCCTTCGTAGCTGATGCTCTTGAAGATCTGGTCCGGGGTTACCCGGTACTCGATCAGCGCGCGGTCGCGATGGCCACCCAGTGAGTACAGCCCGGTGAGGATGCTCGACACCTGGTGCTCGATTTCCTCGTGGGTGATGATCTTGCCGGACACCGTGCGGTAGCGGTTCTCGAAGCGGTCGGCGATCACCAGGATGCCGTCACCACCGGCGCCCTGCGCCGGCTTGATGACGAAATCGCTGCGCCCGCCGATGATCTCGTCGAGCTTGTCGATGTCCTTTTCGGTGGAGATCACCCCGTACATTTCCGGCACGTGGATGCCGGCCTTGATCGCCCGCTCCTTGGTGATGATCTTGTCGTCGACGATCGGGTACAGGTTGCGCTTGTTGTACTTGAGCACGTAGTCCGCGTTGCGCCGGTTGATACCCATGATGCCCCGGGCTTCCAGGGCCTTCCAGGTTTTCCATAGGCCGAACATCAGGCGTCAGCCTTCACGAAGGCTTTGAAGCGCACCAGCTCCGTCAGGCGGTAGCCGCGGTAGCGACCCATCGCCAGCATGAAGCCCACCAGAATCAGCAGCACCGCCGGGAAGGTGAACACGAAGTACACCAGTTCGGGCACGCTCATCAGCAGGTGCGCGACCGAGGCGGCGAACAGGGTGCCGATGGCGACTTTCATGGCGTGGCCGCCGCCGCGTTCCTCCCAGGTGATCGACAGGCGTTCGATGGTCATGGTCAGAATCACCATCGGGAACAGTGCCACCGACAGCCCGCGCTCCAGGCCCAGCTTGTGGCTGAACAGGCTGATGGCCGCGATCAGCACCACCACGAAGGTGAGTACCACCGACAGGCGCGGCAGCATCTGCAGCTTCAGGTGTTCGAGGTAGGAGCGCAGGGTCAGGCCCAGCGCGGTGATCACCGTGAACAGGGCGATACCGAAGCCCAGCTGGGTCTCACGGAAGGCCAGGGCGATCAGCACCGGGGTGAAGGTACCCAGGGTCTGCAGGCCGATCAGGTTGCGCAGCACCAGGATCACCAGCACGCCGATGGGGATCATCACCATGATCATGAAGGTCTGCTGGGTCTGCAGCGGCAGGCCGTACAGCGAGTATTCGAGGAAGTCGGCGTCGGTGTTCTCGTCGGTCAGCTTGGCCAGGCGGATGGCGTTCATCTCGCTGTTGTTCAGGCTGAAGCTGACGTTGACCTTCTTGCCGCCATCGACGGTGATCAGCGGGTCATCGCCGGTCCACCACAGCAGGCGGTCGGCCGGCAGGCCCTGCTCGCCGGTGTCCGGGTTGAAGTACAGCCAGTCGTTGCCGTTGAAGCTGCGCAGCCACAGTTCCGGGCTCTGCGGCTGGTCGGCCAGCAGGCGGATGGTGTGCACCTTCTCCACCGGTACGTGGGCGATCGACAGCAGCAGGTCGATGACCTTGGCCTTGTTCAGCGAAGAGGCATCGCCGGCCAGCAGCAGCTTGACGTTGTCGTCGTTGGGGTTGTTGACCCGCTTGATGGTCTCGCTGACGAAGGTCTCGACGTCGGCCGAGTGCTGGCGGATAGGTGCCATCAACGCTTCGGCGGCGATCTTCTCCGGCCCTTCGACCGGCTGGCTGTCACGGAAGGTCGGGCCCTTGATCTTGACCTTTTCGCTGCTGTAGCGCTTGGTCAGTACCAGGCGGTAGTAGAGGGTCTGGTTGCCCTTGGCGCGCCGCGCCGACCAGGTCACCTTGCGGTTGCCATCGACACGGTTGACGCTCACGCCGTAGTTGTTGGAGATGAAGCTCTCATTGAGGCTGACGTAGTCGTTGCTCAATGGCGGCACGAACATCTGGATCTTGATCGGGTCCTTGGGGCTGGCGACGAACTCGACCTTGGCATCGATGTTCCACAGGTCGTCGGTTTCGTCTTCGGTCACCGGGATGCCGAGCATGAAGATCTGGTACGCCGTGATCGACACACCCAGCAACACCAGGAGGGTGATCAGGACTTTCAGATGAAGGGTAAGAGAGCGCATCGAAATTACTCTGCGGTATGAGCGTCAGTGGCGCAGGCAGGTTTGCCGGCAGCGTATTTAAGGCTTGGGTCGACCAGCGCGTCGAAGTGCTTGAGCGCCTCGGAGCCGATCAGTAGCGGGTACTGGAAGGCACTGCGGTCGGTCAGGTTCACTTCGATGCTGCGCAGGGCCGTACCCATGCAGATATTCAGCGCGATCACCGGGCGGGAGGTATAGGCCTTGCCTTCGTCCGGGTTGTAGTCACCGGCGCGTCGCTTGATCTTGCTGACACGAGCCAGTGGTCGTTCTATCGGATGCGAATGGGCTGCGTCAATTGCCAGATAGAAGCGCACCCACGATTCGCCGTTGCGCTTGAAGCGCTTGATATCGCGCGCGCTCAGCGAGGCGGTCTTGGCCCCGGTGTCGAGCTTGGCCGCAACCTCGAGGTCGATATCGACAAGGCGGGCATATTCATTGAGGCCATAGACAGTCTTGTCTGCCGCCTGGCTCAGGGCAGGCAGCCCACAGAGGCTGAGTAACAGTAGAAAGGGTGTGAGTCTCATAAATCCTGACGCGATGCTGTGGGGGTTTGCCCCCTCAGAGGCGGCGGCATTCTACCACGCTGGTGTGTCGATGCCAGCGGCTGGAGTCAGACAACACCGACAGACACGAAGTTCGTTCTTAGACGATTGTCGACAATATTGAATTTGTCTTTGACTGGGGTGGCTTAATTAGCTAGTTTTGGCCCTACAGATTTTCAAGGTGTCGACAATATGCTGGATGCAGCCCAAGCCTCCGCCCCCCTTCAGGAAGATTCGGAGACGCTTTCCGAAAACGTCTTCCGGCGCATCCAGGCCGCGATCGTCAAGGGCGAGATCGCCCCCGGCAGCAAGATCTCCGAGCCGGAGCTGGCGCGTACCTACGGCATCAGCCGCGGCCCGCTGCGCGAGGCCATCCACCGCCTGGAAGGCCAGCGCCTGCTGGTGCGGGTGCCGCACGTAGGGGCGCGGGTGGTGTCGCTGAGCCATGCCGAGCTGATCGAGCTGTACGAGATTCGCGAGTCCCTCGAGGGCATGGCCTGCCGCCTGGCTGCCCAACGCATGAGCGTAGCCGAGATCGACGAGTTGCGCCGGGTGCTCGACACCCATGAGCGTGATGCCGCGTTCCAGGCCGGGGTGGGCTACTACCAGCAGGAGGGCGACTTCGACTTCCACTACCGCATCATCCAGGGCAGCGGCAACCGCACCCTGGTGCAGATGCTGTGCGGCGAGCTGTACCAGCTGGTGCGCATGTACCGCATCCAGTTCTCCGCCACGCCCAACCGCCCGCACCAGGCGTTCGCCGAACACCACCGGATTCTCGATGCCATCGCCGACCGTGACGGCGAGCTGGCCGAATTACTGATGCGCCGCCACATCGGCGCATCCAAGCGCAATATCGAGCGTCATTACAAAGACGCCACCGCCCCTAGCCCACGAGGTGAGTCATGAGTCAGAAAAGCAGTCCCGGCCAGCGTTTTCGCGATGCAGTCGCCGCCGAGCACCCGCTGCAGGTCGTCGGCGCCATCAATGCCAACCATGCGCTGCTGGCCAAGCGCGCCGGGTTCAAGGCCATCTACCTCTCCGGTGGCGGTGTGGCGGCAGGCTCGCTGGGCCTGCCCGACCTGGGCATCACCGGCCTGGATGACGTGCTGACCGACGTGCGCCGCATCACCGACGTGTGCGACCTGCCGCTGCTGGTGGACGTGGACACCGGGTTCGGTTCGTCGGCGTTCAACGTGGCGCGCACGGTCCGCTCGATGATCAAGTTCGGCGCCGCCGCCATTCATATCGAGGACCAGGTGGGCGCCAAGCGCTGCGGCCATCGTCCGAACAAGGAAATCGTCTCGCAACAGGAGATGGTCGACCGCATCAAGGCGGCCGTGGACGCGCGTACCGACGACAGCTTCGTGATCATGGCGCGTACCGACGCCCTGGCGGTAGAAGGCCTGGAGGCCGCGCTGGATCGCGCTGCGGCGTGCATCGAGGCCGGTGCCGACATGATCTTCCCCGAGGCCATCACCGAGCTGTCGATGTACAAGACCTTCGCCAACCGCGTGAAGGCGCCGATCCTGGCCAACATCACCGAATTCGGCGCCACGCCGCTGTACACCACCGAAGAGCTGGCCTCGGCCGACGTGTCGCTGGCGCTGTATCCGCTGTCGGCGTTCCGCGCCATGAACAAGGCGGCCGAGAACGTCTACACCGCGCTGCGCCGCGACGGCACGCAGAAAAACGTCATCGACACCATGCAGACTCGCATGGAGCTTTACGATGCCATCGACTACCACGTGTTCGAGCAGAAGCTCGACGCACTGTTCGCTCAGAAGAAGAGCTGAACCGCAGCACACCGCAATTAGCCGATTCCCATAACAAATTCAAAAGTGGAGAAAACCAATGGCCGAAGCAAAAGTACTCAGTGGTGCCGGCCTGCGTGGTCAGGTGGCCGGGCAAACCGCACTGTCGACCGTGGGCCAGGCCGGCGCCGGCCTGACCTACCGTGGCTATGACGTTCGCGACCTGGCCGAGCACGCGCTGTTCGAAGAGGTCGCCTACCTGCTGCTGTACGGCGAGCTGCCGACCCAGGCCGAGCTGAGCGAGTACCAGCACCAGCTCAAGGCGCTGCGCGACCTGCCCCAGGCGCTCAAGGAAGTGCTCGAGCGCATTCCGGTCACCGCCCACCCGATGGATGTGATGCGTACCGCCTCCTCGGTGCTCGGCACCCTGGAGCCGGAGCTCAACTTCGGCCTGCAGCACGAGAAGACCGACCGCCTGCTGGCGCTGTTCCCGGCGGCCATGTGCTACTGGTACCGCTTCAGCCACCATGGCGTGCGCATCGACTGCACCAGCGACGAAGACACCCTGGGCGGGCACTTCCTGCACCTGCTGCACGGCAAGAAGCCGAGCGAGTTGCACGTCAAGGTGATGAACGTTTCGCTGATCCTGTACGCCGAGCACGAATTCAACGCCTCGACCTTCACTGCCCGGGTGTGTGCCTCGACCCTGTCGGACCTGTACTCGTGCGTGACGGCGGCCATCGGCTCGCTGCGCGGGCCGCTGCACGGTGGTGCCAACGAGGCCGCGATGGAAATGATCGAGCGCTTCAAGACCCCGCAGGAAGCCGTTGCCGGCACCCTCGGCATGCTCGAGCGCAAGGACAAGATCATGGGCTTCGGGCATGCCATCTACAAGGAGTCCGACCCGCGCAACGAAGTGATCAAGGGCTGGGCGAAGAAGCTCGCCGACGAGGTGGGCGACACCGTGCTGTACCCGGTGTCCGAAGCCATCGACAAGACCATGTGGGAGCAGAAGAAACTGTTCCCCAATGCCGACTTCTACCATGCCTCGGCCTACCACTTCATGGGTATCCCGACCAAGCTGTTCACCCCGATCTTCGTCTGCTCTCGCCTGACCGGCTGGGCGGCGCATGTGTTCGAACAGCGTGCCAACAACCGCATCATCCGCCCGAGCGCCGAATACACCGGCGTCGAACAGCGCAAGTTCGTGCCAATCGAACAACGCTGAGACTGGCGTGCAGTACCTTTGATATGGCCCTGCCGAACCTGGTGGGAGCGGGCTTGCCCCGCGATAGCCGCTGCGCGCAGTAGCTGATACCGCGCCGATGCCATCGCGGGTCGAGCCCGCTCCCACAGGGGGCGGGGTATGCCATCAGGGGGACTGCGCACCGCCGACTTATCCGTGATTGAGTCCCGCGTCCATGAATACTGAATTTCGCAAGCACCTGCCGGGCACCACGCTCGACTACTTCGACGCCCGCGCCGCCATCGACGCCATCAGCCCCGGCGCCTACGACAAGCTGCCCTATACCTCCCGCGTACTGGCCGAAAACCTGGTGCGCCGCTGCGACCCGGCAACCCTCGATGCCTCGCTCAGCCAACTGATCGAGCGCAAGCGCGACCTCGACTTCCCCTGGTACCCGGCCCGCGTGGTGTGCCATGACATCCTTGGCCAGACCGCACTGGTTGACCTTGCCGGCCTGCGTGACGCCATCGCCGACAAGGGCGGCGACCCGGCCCAGGTCAACCCGGTGGTGCCGGTGCAACTGATCGTCGACCACTCGCTGGCCGTGGAGTGCGGCGGCTTCGACCCGCAGGCGTTCGAGAAGAACCGCGCCATCGAAGACCGTCGCAACGAAGACCGCTTCCACTTCATCAACTGGACCAAGAAGGCGTTCAAGAACGTCGACGTGATCCAGCCCGGCAACGGCATCATGCACCAGATCAACCTGGAGAAGATGTCGCCGGTGATCCACGCCGAGCAGGGCGTGGCCTATCCCGATACCTGCGTCGGTACCGACAGCCACACCCCCCACGTGGATGCCCTGGGCGTGATCGCCATCGGCGTCGGCGGCCTGGAGGCCGAGAACGTGATGCTGGGTCGTGCGTCCTGGATGCGCCTGCCGGAAATCGTCGGCGTGCAGCTCACCGGCAAGCCGCAGCCAGGCATCACCGCCACCGACGTGGTGCTGGCGCTCACCGAGTTCCTGCGCAAGGCCAAGGTGGTCGGCGCCTACCTCGAGTTCTACGGCGAGGGCGCCCGTGCGTTGACCCTGGGCGATCGCGCGACCATCTCCAACATGGCCCCCGAATACGGCGCGACGGCGGCGATGTTCTCCATCGACCAGCAGACCATCGATTACCTCAAGCTCACCGGTCGTGAAGACGCCCAGGTCAAGCTGGTGGAAACCTACGCCAAGGTCGCCGGCCTGTGGTCCGACAGCCTGGTCAATGCCGAATACGAGCGTGGCCTGCAGTTCGACCTGTCGAGCGTGGTACGCAACATGGCCGGCCCGTCCAACCCGCATGCGCGGGTGGCCACCAGCGAGCTGGCTGCCAGGGGCATTGCCGGGCAATGGGAAGAGGTGCCGGGGCAGATGCCCGACGGCGCGGTGATCATCGCTGCCATCACCAGCTGCACCAACACCAGCAACCCGCGCAACGTGATCGCTGCCGGGCTGCTGGCGCGCAATGCCAACAGGCTGGGGCTGACGCGCAAGCCGTGGGTCAAGTCGTCGCTGGCGCCAGGCTCCAAGACCGTGGCCCTGTACCTCAAAGAGGCGGGCCTGGAGGATGAGCTGGAGCAGCTGGGCTTTGGCATCGTGGCGTTTGCCTGCACCACCTGCAACGGCATGTCCGGCGCTCTGGACCCGGTGATCCAGCAGGAAATCATCGACCGCGACCTGTACGCCACCGCCGTGCTGTCGGGCAACCGCAACTTCGACGGGCGTATCCATCCGTATGCCAAGCAGGCCTTCCTGGCCTCGCCGCCGCTGGTGGTGGCCTACGCCATTGCCGGTACCATCCGTTTCGATATCGAGAAGGACGTGCTGGCCGTGGTGGACGGCAAGGAAATTTGCCTCAAGGACATCTGGCCCAGCGACGAAGAGATCGATGCAGTGGTCAAGGCTGCGGTCAAGCCGGAGCAGTTCCGCCAGGTGTACATCCCGATGTTCGCCGTGCACGAAGACACCGGGCCCAAGGTCGACCCGCTGTACGACTGGCGCGCCATGAGCACCTACATCCGTCGCCCGCCGTACTGGGAAGGCGCGCTGGCAGGCGAGCGCTCGCTCAAGGGCATGCGCCCGCTGGCGGTGCTGCCGGACAACATCACCACCGACCACCTGTCGCCGTCCAACGCGATCATGCTCGACAGCGCCGCAGGCGAGTACCTGGCGAAGATGGGCCTGCCCGAAGAGGACTTCAACTCCTACGCCACCCACCGTGGCGACCACCTGACCGCGCAGCGCGCGACCTTCGCCAACCCCAAGCTGTTCAACGAGATGGTGCAGGAGAACGGCAAGGTCAAGCAGGGTTCGCTGGCGCGTATCGAGCCGGAGGGCAAGGTGACGCGCATGTGGGAGGCCATCGAGACCTACATGCAGCGCAAGCAGCCGCTGATCATCGTGGCCGGTGCCGACTATGGCCAGGGCTCGTCACGCGACTGGGCGGCCAAGGGCGTGCGCCTGGCCGGTGTCGAGGCCATCGTGGCCGAGGGCTTCGAGCGTATCCACCGTACCAACCTGGTGGGCATGGGCGTGTTGCCGCTGGAGTTCAAGCCGGGCACCGACCGCAAGACCCTGGGTATCGATGGCAGCGAGACCTATGACGTGGTGGGGCAGCGGACACCGCGGGCCACCTTGACCCTGGTGATCACGCGGCGTGACGGCGAGCGCCTGGAGGTGCCGGTGACCTGCCGTCTGGACACGGCGGAAGAGGTGTCGATCTACGAGGCGGGCGGTGTACTGCAGCGCTTTGCCCAGGACTTCCTCGAGTCGTCGGTGGCATAAAAGACTCAGCTTGCCTCGCCCTAGTGGGAGCGGGCTTGACCCGCGATGCAGGCGACGCGGTACTGGCTGTAACCGCATCGCTTGCATCGCGGGTCGAGCCCGCTCCCACAGAGCAGGTGGCTCGATCACATTACAGGACAAGATTTCCATGCCACACGTACCCCAGATCAGAATCCCCGCCACCTACATCCGTGGCGGCACCAGCAAAGGCGTGTTCTTCAACCTCGAAGACCTGCCCGAAGCCGCCCAGCTCCCCGGCGCCGCGCGCGATGCGCTGCTGCTGCGGGTTATCGGCAGCCCCGACCCCTACGGCAAGCAGATCGACGGCATGGGCGGGGCCACCTCCAGCACCAGCAAGACGGTCATCCTGTCGCGCAGCATCAAGCCCGGGCACGACGTCGACTACCTGTTCGGCCAGGTCGCCATCGACAAGGCCTTCGTCGACTGGAGCGGCAACTGCGGCAACCTCTCGGCGGCAGTCGGCTCGTTCGCCATCAGCGCCGGCCTGGTCGACGCCAGTCGCATCCCGCGCAATGGTGTGGCTGTGGTGCGCATCTGGCAGGCCAACATCGGCAAGACCATCATCGCCCACGTACCGATCACCGAAGGCGAAGTGCAGGAAACCGGCGACTTCGAACTCGACGGCGTGACCTTTCCGGCCGCCGAGGTGCAGCTCGAATTCCTCGACCCGGCCGCCGACGAAGACGGCGCGGGCGGCTCGATGTTCCCCACCGGCAACCTGGTCGACGACCTGGTGGTGCCCGGTGTCGGCACCTTCAAGGCAACCCTGATCAACGCCGGCATCCCGACCATCTTCATCGACGCCCAGGCCCTGGGCTACACCGGCACCGAGCTGCAGGACGCAATCAACGGCGACCCCGAAGCCCTGGCGCGTTTCGAAACCATCCGTGCCCACGGCGCCGTGCACATGGGCCTGATCGAGCACGTCGAGCAGGCCGCGCAGCGCCAGCACACGCCCAAGGTGGCGTTCGTGGCAGCGCCGGCCGCCTACCAGTCCTCCAGCGGCAAGTCCGTGGCAGCGAGCGATATCGACCTGCTGGTGCGTGCGTTGTCGATGGGCAAGCTGCACCACGCGATGATGGGGACGGCAGCGGTGGCCATCGGCACCGCGGCGGCCATCCCCGGCACCCTGGTCAACCTTGCTGCCGGTGGCGGCGAGCGCAGCGCCGTGCGCTTCGGTCACCCCTCGGGCACCTTGCGCGTGGGCGCCGAGGCGCGCCAGGTGAATGGCGACTGGACCGTTACCAAAGCAATCATGAGCCGCAGCGCTCGCGTGCTGATGGAGGGTTGGGTACGCGTACCTGGCGATACCTTCTAGAGGCAGCGGTGCTCGGCTCTCCTTTCACCCCATGTGAACAGAGAGACGACAATGAGTGCCAATGTTGACCTGAACGACCGCCCCGACTACGACCGGGTCCTGCAGGACATTGCCGACTATGTCCTGCACTTCAGGGCCGAGCCGGGGGAGGCGCTGGACACGGCGCGCAACTGCCTGATGGACACCCTGGGTTGCGGCCTGCTGGCGCTGCGCTTTCCCGAGTGCACCAAGCACCTGGGGCCGCTGGTGGAGGGTACCGTGGTGCCCCATGGCGCGCGGGTGCCCGGCACCGCGTACCGCCTCGACCCGGTCAAGGCGGCCTGGGACATCGGCTGCATCGTGCGCTGGCTGGACTACAACGATACCTGGCTGGCCGCAGAATGGGGTCACCCCTCCGACAACCTCGGCGGCATCCTCGCGGTGGCCGACCACCTCTCGCAAAAGCGCGTGGCCAACGGCGACGCGCCGCTGACCCTGCACAAGGTGCTCGAGGCCATGATCATGGCTCACGAGATCCAGGGCGTGCTCGCGCTGGAAAACGCTTTCAACCGGGTGGGCCTGGACCACGTGCTGCTGGTCAAGGTCGCATCCACGGCGGTGTGCGCCCGGCTCATGGGCGCCAATCGCGAGCAGTTGCTGGCGGCCCTGTCCCAGGCCTTTGTCGATGGCCAGGCGCTGCGCACCTACCGCCATGCCCCCAATGCCGGCTCGCGCAAGTCGTGGGCGGCCGGTGATGCGTCGAGTCGCGGGGTGCGCCTGGCGGACATCGCCCTGCGCGGCGAGATGGGCATCCCCGGCGTGCTCACCGCGCCGCAGTGGGGCTTCTATGACGTGCTGTTCAGCCATACCAACAAGGACCTGGCGCTCAAGCCCGAGGGCAAACGCGAGTTCAGCCTGTCGCAGCCGTTCGGCAGCTACGTGATGGAGAACATACTGTTCAAGATCAGCTTTCCGGCCGAGTTCCATGCGCAGACCGCCTGCGAGGCGGCGGTGACCCTGCATCCGCAGGTGCGCAATCGCCTGCATGAAATCGAGCGCATCGTGATCACCACCCATGAGTCGGCGATTCGCATCATTTCCAAGGTCGGCACGCTGGCCAACGCGGCGGACCGGGACCACTGCCTGCAGTACATGACGGCGGTGCCGCTGATCTTCGGCAACCTGGTGGCCGAGCATTACGAAGATGATTTCCATGCGGCGCACCCGACCATCGACCGCTTGCGCGAGAAGATGGTGATCGTCGAAGACCCGCGTTTCAGTCGCGAGTACCTGGAGGCCGACAAGCGCTCGATCGCCAACGCGGTGCAGGTGTTCTTCACCGACGGCTCGAGCACCGAGCAGGTGGTGGTGGAGTATCCCATCGGGCACCGGCGCCGACGCGCCCAGGGCATCCCGCTGCTGGAGGACAAGTTCAAGGCCAACCTGGCGACGCGGTTTACTGCGCAGCGTTCGGCCGAGATCCTTGCGTTGTGCAAGGATCAGGCGAGGCTTGAGGCGACGGCGGTGCATCGGTTCATGGATCTGTTCGTGATCTGAGGGGCGAAGCTTTTCAGAAGGCAACAAAAAGCCCCGCCAATTGGCGGGGCTTCTTTTCACGCTAAGTCAGCTTACGCTTGAACGACAGGGATATTGGCGTTCGCAGCGGCTTCACGGAACTCGGCGATCTGGTCGAAGCTCAGGTAGCGGTAGATGTCGGCAGCCATGCTGTCGATATTCGCCGCGTACTCCATGTACTCCTCGACGGTTGGCAGCTTGCCCAGGATCGAGGCAACGGCAGCCAGTTCGGCGGAGGCCAGGAACACGTTGGCACCATCGCCCAGACGGTTAGGGAAGTTACGGGTCGACGTCGACACAACGGTCGAGTTCGGCTCTACGCGTGCCTGGTTACCCATGCACAGCGAGCAGCCCGGCATTTCCATGCGCGCGCCAGCCTTGCCGTAGATGCCGTAGTAGCCTTCCTCGGTCAGCTGGTGAGCGTCCATCTTGGTCGGCGGCGACAGCCACAGACGGGTTGGCAGCTGACCCTTGACCTTGTCCAGCAGCTTGCCGGCAGCGCGGAAGTGACCGATGTTGGTCATGCACGAACCGATGAACACTTCGTCGATCTTCTGGCCCTGGACGCTGGACAGCAGGCGAGCGTCGTCCGGGTCGTTAGGAGCGCAGAGAACCGGCTCCTTGATATCGGCCAGGTCGATCTCGATGACTTCGGCGTACTCGGCATCGGCGTCGGCCGACAGCAACTCGGGCTTGGCCAGCCAGGCTTCCATCGCCTGTGCACGGCGCTCCATGGTGCGCGCATCGCCGTAGCCTTCGCTGATCATCCAGCGCAGCAGGGTGATGTTCGACTTCAGGTACTCGGCAATGGCTTTTTCAGGCAGCTTGATGGTGCAACCGGCAGCCGAACGTTCGGCCGAGGCGTCGGACAGTTCGAATGCCTGTTCCACGGTCAGGTCGTCCAGGCCTTCGATTTCCAGGATGCGGCCGGAGAAGGCGTTGATCTTGCCTTTCTTCTCGACGGTCAGCAGGCCTTTCTGGATGCCGTAGTAAGGGATGGCGTGAACCAGGTCACGCAGGGTGATGCCTGGGTTCAGCTTGCCCTTGAAGCGCACCAGTACCGACTCCGGCATGTCCAGTGGCATCACGCCAGTGGCAGCGGCGAAGGCGACCAGGCCGGAACCGGCCGGGAACGAGATGCCGATCGGGAAGCGGGTGTGCGAGTCACCACCGGTACCGACGGTGTCCGGCAGCAGCATGCGGTTCAGCCAGCTGTGGATGATGCCGTCGCCTGGACGCAGGGACACGCCGCCACGGGTGCGGATGAAATCCGGCAGGGTGTGGTGGGTGGTCACGTCGATCGGCTTCGGATAGGCCGCGGTGTGGCAGAACGACTGCATGACCAGGTCGGCCGAGAAGCCCAGGCACGCCAGGTCTTTCAGTTCGTCACGGGTCATCGGACCGGTGGTGTCCTGGGAGCCGACGGTGGTCATCTTCGGTTCGCAGTAGGTGCCAGGACGAACGCCCTTGCCCACTGGCAGGCCGCAGGCCTTGCCGACCATCTTCTGGGCCAGGGTGTAGCCCTTGCCGGTGTCGACAGGTGCTTCAGGCAGCTTGAACAGGTCGGTCGGGCCCAGGCCCAGCTCGGCGCGCGCCTTCTCGGTCAGGCCACGGCCGACGATCAGCGGGATACGACCACCGGCGCGGACTTCGTCCAGCAGCACGGGGGTTTTCATCTCGAAGGTGGTGATGACTTCGTCGGTACCGTGCTTGCACACCTTGCCGGCGTGCGGGTACAGGTCGATCACGTCGCCCATGTGGATGTTCGACACGTCGAATTCGATCGGCAGGGCGCCGGCGTCTTCCATGGTGTTGTAGAAGATCGGGGCGATCTTGGAGCCGAAGCAGAAACCGCCAGCGCGCTTGTTCGGCACGTAAGGGATGTCGTCGCCGAAGAACCACAGCACCGAGTTGGTCGCCGATTTACGCGAGGAACCGGTACCGACCACGTCACCGACGTAGGCGATCGGGAAGCCTTCGTTGCGCATCTGCTCGATCTGCTTCATCGGGCCGATGGCGCCTTGCACGTCCGGCACGATGCCGTCGCGGGCCATTTTCAGCATGGCCAGGGCGTGCAGCGGGATGTCAGGGCGCGACCAGGCGTCCGGGGCAGGGGACAGGTCGTCGGTGTTGGTTTCGCCGGTGACCTTGAAGACGCGCAGGCTGATCTTGTCGGCCAGGGTCGGACGCTTCTTGAACCACTCGCCGTCAGCCCAGGACTGCAGTACCGCCTTGGCGTGAACGTTGCCGTTCTTGGCTTTTTCGGCCACGTCGTGGAAGGCGTCGAACATCAGCAGGGTGTGCTTGAGCTGTTCGGCGGCAACGGCGGCCAGTTCGGCGTCGTCCAGCAGCTCGACCAGGGTGGCGATGTTGTAGCCGCCCTGCATGGTGCCCAGCAGTTCAACGGCGCGCTGCTTGCTGATCAACGGGGAGGTGGCTTCGCCCTTGGCGACCGCCGACAGGAAACCGGCCTTGACGTAGGCGGCTTCGTCCACTCCTGGTGGTACGCGGTTGGTGATCAGGTCGACGAGGACGGCTTCTTCGCCAGCGGGGGGATTCTTCAGCAGCTCGACCAGGCCTGCGGTTTGTTCGGCGTTAAGCGGCTGGGGCACGATACCCTGGGCGGCACGCTCTTCGATGTGTTTGCGGTAGGCTTCAAGCACAGTTATTACCCTCATCAGTGGTCCCAAATGGGTGTCCGGGACGCTCATCCAGAATGGCCGGCACCCATGCGCAATACGGCTTTTTGAGCCGCGTAGCCAGGGTTGCAGGACATCCTTACAGAAGCTGCTTTCAAAGTTTTACGCCTGTAGAACGGAGGCTGATGAGGGCTGGCGCGGTGCATTCGATGTTCGAATACCCCGAGCCAACGCCGTTCTACCGGATCAACTGTGCTCGTGACGCTTTGAAAACAGCTTCTAACGGACATTGCTGCCTTAAAAAGGCCGGGTGATTCTACGGTAAAAACGCGCCAAAGGTAAGGCGATTGCAACGACTTTACGGCGTGACCCCCGTTAGACAAAGGGCTAACATGGCCGTCTGTTCCATCGCCATGCCGTTGAATCTTTCATGTCCAATCAGTCAATAAAAACGCCTTGTGTCGGCCTGTGTTCCACGGTTTACGGGGACCTGGTGTGTCGCGGGTGCAAGCGTTTTCACCATGAGGTGATCCACTGGAACGGCTACAACGACGATGAAAAGCGTGCGGTGTGGCTGCGCCTGGAACACCTGCTGGTGCAGGTGATGGCGGCCAAGCTGGAGGTGTTCGACGCCGACAAGCTGCGCGGCCAGCTGGAGCTGCGCAAGATTCGATTCGTGCCGCATCAGTCCGAGTATTGCTGGGCTTATCAGCTGATTGCGCGGGGCGCGCGGGTGATTCGCGAGCTGGAAGCGTACGGGATGGTGCTGCTGCCGGAGTTTCGCGACTGGGAGCTGCCCGAGCTGCGCGATGCCATCGATCGGGAATTCTTTCTGTTGTCCGAGGCGCACTATCAGCGCTACATCGCGCCGGGCTTTCTCAAGGATGCGCTGGGTTAAGCGGTGTTCCCATCGCGGGTCACGCCCGCGCCCACTGGATCACCGCTTACCCTGTGGGCGCGGGCTTGACCCGCGATGGGGTCTTCAGCCTCTGGCCAGCTCGTCCAGGTGCTTCACCTGGTCCTCGGTCTTGAGCACCAGCACATCGCATTCCAGCGAATCGAGCACCACCTCGGCGGTGTTGCCGATCAGCGCACCGGTAATCCCGCTACGCCCCACCGTACCCATCACCGTCACCACGGCTTCGTACTTTTTAGCCGTGTGCGGAATCAGCACGTCCGCCGGGCCTTCGGCCACATGCAGGCGATCGTCGGCGATATCGAATTCGGCCTGGAACGCAGCGCATTCGTCGCGGTACTTCTTCTCGATGGTGTCCTTGAGCTGGTACACCGGGTCCGCCGCCGAGAGCATGGGCGAGGGGTGGGCGCTGATCACGTGCAGGTTGCCCTTGGCCACGCTGGCAATGGCATAACCGTGGTCGATGATGCTGGCGTGCAGCTTGCGATGCTCCTGATCGTCGTTGCCCACGTCCACCGCCGCCAGAATCACGCCACCGGTCCAGGGGCGCTCGGTCTTGACCATCAGCACCGCGCACGGGCACTGGCGCAGCAGTTTCCAGTCCGAAGGCGTCAGCAGGAACTTCTTCAGCGCGTTTTCCGGCCGGTGTTCCTTGATCACCAGCTCACAGCCTTCGGCTTTCTGCACGTCGATGATCGACTCGTGCAGGGTGTCGTGCCAGGCCTGCTCATAGGTGACATTGTCGTAGCCATCGTCGTGCAACTGGCTGGCGAGCAGGCTGAGCAGGGCACTGTGGTCCTGCTTCTTGTCGCACATCAGCAGGTGCAGGCGTGCCTTGGTGACGCCGGCGATCAGCTTGGCGCGGGTCAGGGCCTTGCTGTGGGCGTGGTCGGGGTCGAGCACCACCAGGATGCTGCGAACTTCTAAAAGCATGAGGGAGAACTCCTTCGACAATGGCATGCGATGCCTGACTATAGTCGGCGCCCCGGATGCGGTGGATGTTGATATGCATCAAGCATAGTCACTGGTGATCGCCACTGCCGCCGGTATAATCGCCGGTCTTGTCGACACTCCATGCCCGTTTGTGAGCCTATGTCCCTTATTCCCGAAATCGAAGCCTTCCTCGCCTGCCGCACCCCGGATGCCTGGGTCGATGCCGCCCTGGCCGACCAGGAGACGATGCTGATCGACCACAAGAACTGCGAGTTCAAGGCCGCCAGCACGGCGCTGAGCCTGATTGCCAAGTACAACACGCATGTCGACCTGATCAACATGATGTCGCGCCTGGCCCGCGAGGAGCTGGTGCATCACGAGCAGGTGCTGCGCCTGATGAAGAAGCGCAAGGTGGCCTTGCGCCCATTGTCGGCAGGGCGCTATGCCTCGGGGCTTCGCAAGGTGGTGCGCGCGCACGAGCCGGTGAAGCTGGTGGACACGCTGGTGGTCGGCGCGTTCATCGAGGCGCGCAGCTGCGAGCGCTTTGCTGCGGTGGTGCCGCACCTGGACGAGGAACTGGGCAAGTTCTACCACGGGCTGCTCAAGAGCGAGGCGCGCCATTACCAGGGGTACCTGAAGCTGGCGTACCAGTATGGCGAGGCGGCGGATGTGGAGCGCACCGTGGAGCGGGTGCGCGAGGTGGAAGCCGAACTGATCACCACGCCGGACGTGGAGTTTCGCTTCCATAGCGGCGTGCCGGCCTGAAAGCATCGCGGGCCAAGCCCGCGCCCGCAGGCTGATGACCCATCCTGTGGGAGCGGGCTTGGCCCGCGATACGGGCGCCGCAATACCTCCTTTTGTCGGCCAAATAGAAAGCAAGCTAATTAATGCTTGGCCATTCGCTGCCTGGGCAGTAATATCTGCGGCATCCACTGCCTAAGCAGGTATCTCCCTTCATGCAGCACTTCACCCCCGAAAACTTCCAGTCCTGCACCATCGGCATGCTCCTGGGGCGCGCCGCACTGGTGAAGGACCGCATTCTGGACAGCCACCTGCAGGACTTCGGCGTCACCGCCGCGCAGTTCAAGGTGCTGATCATCGTGTCCCAGTACGGGGTCGATACCCCCGCCGAACTGTGCCGTTTCCTCAGCCTGGACAGCGGGTCGATGACGCGCATGCTCGATCGTCTGGAGCAGAAGGGCCTGATCGCCCGCAGCCGCTGCCCGCAGGACCGCCGCCAGGTACGTCTGGAGCTCACCGCCGATGGCGATGTGCTCGCCGGCCAGTTGCCCCAGATCGGTGCTTCGGCGATGAACGAGCTGGTTGGCGTGCTGGCCCCGGACGAGCTCAAGACCCTGGAAAAAATTCTGACCAAGGTGCTGCTGGCGGCCGGCGATGCCGTCACCGCTCTGCGCGTGGAGGCCCAATGAAACCACGAGCCCTGCGTGCCGGCGCAAGCCTGCTGGTGCTTGCCCTGAGCCTGGCCGGTTGCGCCAACTACAGTGGCCTCGATACCCAGGGCCGGCGCCTCGGCGCCGCCGACCTGCAGGCTGGCAAGACCCTCGGCGGCGTTGCCCTGTCGCCTGCGGCCTGGCCCAAGGGCGACTGGTGGACCCGCCTTGGCGACCCGCAACTGAACAGCCTGATCGGCGAGGCCTTGCGCGACAGCCCCGACATGCAGGTTGCCAGCGCCCGTGCCCATCAGGCCAGCGCCGCAGCCTACGCTGCCGACGCCGAGCGCATGCCCACGCTGGATGCCAGCGCCGGGGTCAGCCGCTCGCGCCTGGCCCGTGACCAGGACCCGACGGGGCAGGGCGGCAGCTACTCCACCCTGCGCAGCCTGAGCGCGACCTTCAACTACACCTTCGATCTCTGGGGTGGGCAACGCGATGCCTGGGAAGCCGCCCTGGGCCAGGCCCGTGCCGCCGAGGTGGACCGCCAGGCCGCACAACTGACCCTGGCCGCCGACGTTGCCCGTGCCTACAGCCAGCTGGGCCAGGCGCACATCGTCAACGACCTGACCCAGGAAGACCTCAAGCGTACCCGCCAGATGCTCGAACTCAGCCAGCGCCGGCTGGCCTCGGGTATCGACAGCCAGTACCAGCTGCAGCAGACCGAAAGCCTGGAGGCCAGCTCCCAGGAGCAGGCCATCAATGCCCAGAAGCAGCTACGCAGCGCGCAGATCGCGTTGGCGGTGCTGCTGGGCAAGGGCCCCGACCGTGGCCAGCAGATCGCCCGCCCCAATGTGCTCAAGCCTGCTGCGGTGGCGCTGCCCTCGGTGCTGCCGGCCGAGTTGCTGGGCCGGCGTCCGGACCTGGTGGCCGCGCGCTGGCGGGTCGAGGCGGCGAGCAAGTCGATCGATGCGAGCAAGACACGCTTCTACCCCAACCTCAACCTGAGCGCCGCCGCCGGCACCCAGGCACTGCTGGGCGATGCGATCTTCGGCGCGCCGAGCCGCTTCTTCAACATCGCCCCGACCGTGTCGCTGCCGATTTTCGACGGCGGGCGCCTGCGCGCCGACCTCGATGCCCGTGATGCCGACTACGACCTGGCCGTGGCGCAATACAACAAGAGCCTGGTGCGTGCACTGGGCGAGGTCAGCGACAGCATCGACCAGTTGCATGCACTGGGCCAGCAGATTGCAGCCAAGCAACGTGCCACCGACATCGCCCAGCAGTCCTACGACACCGTGATGCAGCGCTATGGCTCCGGCATTGGCAACTACCTGGATGTGCTGAGCATCGAACAGCAGCTGCTGCAGTCGCAGCGTCAGCTGGCCGAACTGAACGCCGAACAGATCGACCTGTCGATCCAGTTGATGCAGGCGCTGGGGGGCGGCTACCAGGCCGACACCCAGGCCGCCGCATTGCCCTCGACTTCCCGCAATCAATAAAACGCCAAGGTATTTCTCATGGCCACTGCATCCTCCCCGGACACTGCCCCTACCGAGCAGGACCTCAACAATCAGCGCAAGCGCAAGACGCTGCTGCTCGGGCTGCTGGTGCTCGTACTCGTGCTTGGCGCCGGTGTGTGGGCCTGGCACGAGCTCTACGGGCGCTGGAGCGAAAACACCGACGACGCCTATGTGAACGGCAACGTGGTGGAAATCACCCCGCTGGTCACCGGCACCGTCACCAGCATCGGCGCCGACGATGGCGACCTGGTGCACGCCGGCCAGGTGCTGATCCAGTTCGACCCGAGCGACACCGAGGTCGGCCTGCAGAGCGCCGAGGCCAAGCTGGCCCGCGCCGTGCGCCAGGTGCGTGGGCTTTACAGCAACGTCGACGGGCAGAAGGCCCAGGTGGCGGCGCGCAAGGCCGAGCTGCAGAAGGCCCAGGAAAACTACAACCGACGCAAGACCCTGGCCGCCGGCGGGGCGATCTCGCAGGAGGAGCTGTCCCACGCCCGTGACGACCTGGCATCGGCACAAAGCGCGCTGAGCAATGCCCAGCAGCAGCTCAACACCACCACCGCGCTGGTCGACGACACCGTGGTCTCCTCGCACCCCGAAGTGCAGGCTGCCGCCGCCGACCTGCGCCAGGCCTACCTGGACAATGCCCGCACCACCCTGGTGGCGCCGGTCACCGGTTATGTGGCCAAGCGCACGGTGCAACTGGGCCAGCGCCTGCAGCCGGGCACCGCGACCATGGCGGTGATTCCGCTGGATCAGCTGTGGATCGACGCCAACTTCAAGGAAACCCAGCTGCGCAACATGCGTATCGGTCAGCCGGTGGACATCGTTGCCGACCTGTACGGCAGCGACGTGAAGTACAGCGGCACCATCGACAGCCTGGGCGCCGGTACCGGCAGCGCCTTCGCCCTGCTGCCGGCGCAGAACGCCACCGGCAACTGGATCAAGATCGTCCAGCGCGTGCCTGTGCGGATCCACATCAACCCCGAGCAACTGGCCGAACACCCGCTGCGGATCGGCCTGTCGACCCAGGTCGACGTCGACCTGCACGACCAGAGCGGCCCGGTGCTGGCGCAACAGCCGCCGCAGAAAGCCTCGTTCGCCACCCAGGTGTACGACCGCCAGCTGGTGGAGGCCGATACCCTGATCGCGCGCCTGATCCATGACAACAGCGCCGCCAGCGGCAAGACTGCGCAGCGATGAGCGGGCAGGCTTCGTTCACCCCGCCAAGCCTGCTGCTGACCACCATCGGCCTGTCGCTGGCGACGTTCATGCAGGTGCTCGACACCACCATCGCCAACGTCGCCCTGCCTACCATCTCCGGCAACCTGGGGGTGAGCTCGGAGCAGGGCACCTGGGTCATCACCTCGTTCGCGGTGAGCAACGCGATAGCCTTGCCGCTGACCGGCTGGCTGAGCCGGCGCTTCGGCGAGGTGAAGCTGTTCATCTGGGCCACGCTGCTGTTCGTGCTGGCGTCGTTCCTGTGCGGTATCTCGCAATCGATGCCCGAGCTGGTCGGCTTTCGTGTGTTGCAGGGCGTGGTGGCCGGGCCGTTGTACCCCATGACCCAGACCCTGCTGATTGCGGTGTACCCCCCGGCCAAGCGGGGTATGGCCCTGGCGCTGCTGGCGATGGTCACGGTGGTGGCGCCGATTGCCGGGCCGATACTCGGTGGCTGGATCACCGACAGCTACAGCTGGCCGTGGATCTTCTTCATCAACGTGCCGATCGGCCTGTTCGCCGCCGCCGTGGTGCGTCAGCAGATGCGTACCCGTCCGGTGAGCACCAGCCGCCAGCCGATGGACTACATCGGGCTGTTGAGCCTGATCGTCGGGGTGGGGGCATTGCAGATCGTGCTCGACAAGGGCAATGACCTGGACTGGTTCGAGTCCAGTTTCATCGTCATCGGCAGCCTGATTTCGGTGGTGTTCCTGGCGGTGTTCATCATCTGGGAACTGACCGACAAGCACCCGGTGGTGAACCTGCGCCTGTTCGCCCACCGCAACTTTCGCATCGGCACCATTGTGCTGGTGGGCGGGTATGCGGGGTTCTTCGGCATCAACCTGATCCTGCCGCAATGGCTGCAGACCCAGATGGGCTACACCGCCACCTGGGCGGGGCTGGCGGTGGCGCCGATCGGCCTGCTGCCGGTGCTGATGTCGCCATTCGTGGGCAAGTACGCGCACAAGTTCGACCTGCGCGTGCTGGCGGGGCTGGCGTTCGTGGCAATCGGTGCCAGCTGCTTCATGCGGGCAGGGTTCACCAACGAAGTGGACTTCCAGCACATCGCCCTGGTGCAGCTGTTCATGGGTATCGGCGTGGCGCTGTTCTTCATGCCCACCTTGAGCATCCTGCTTTCGGACCTGCCGCCGCAGCAGATCGCCGACGGCTCGGGGCTGGCGACCTTCCTGCGGACCCTTGGCGGCAGCTTTGCCGCGTCGCTGACCACCTGGATCTGGATTCGCCGGGCCGACCAGCACCATGCGTACCTGAGCGAAAGCATCAGTACCTATGAGCCGGCCACCCGTGACATGCTCGGCCACCTGGGCGGGGCGAACGGGCAGTCGTATGCGCAGCTGGAGCAGATGCTCAACAGCCAGGCGTACATGATGTCGACGGTGGATTACTTCACGTTGATGGGCTGGGTGTTCGTCGGGCTGGTGCTGCTGGTGTGGCTGGCCAAGCCGCCGTTCGCGGCCAAGGCCGGGCCGGCATCGGCGGGGCACTGAGGCACAGCGTCAGCGCGCTGCGCTGACATCGCGGGTCAAGCCCGCTCCCACAGGTACATCAATGATCATCAGAGCAATGATCTACCTGTGGGAGCGGGCTTGACCCGCGATAGGGCCCGCACGGCCTTCAGGCAAAGTCGAAGGGTGCCAGCTGGAACCCTTGTTCATCCACCTGCAGCGCCCACCCCTGGCGATCCCAGTCGCCCAGCACGATACGCCGCGCCGGCGCATCGCCCACCATCAGCTTGTGGATCGCCGGGCGATGGGTGTGCCCATGCACCAGGGTGTGCACGCCATGCTGCTGCATCACCCGCGGTACCTCCTCGGGCGTCACATCGACAATGTCATTGGCCTTCATGCGCGTCTGCGCGCGGCTTTCGCTGCGCAGCTTGCGCGCAAGCTTGTGCCGCGTGCGCAACGGCAGGTGGCGCAGCACCCACAGGCTCACGGGGTTGCGCAGGTAACGGCGCAGCTTCATGTAGCCTTCGTCACGGGTGCACAGGCTGTCGCCATGCATCAGCAGCACCGGCTCGCCGCCCAGCTCGACCACGCTGGGGTCGGGTAGCAGGGTGGCGCCTGCGGCCTTGCAGAACGCCTGGCCGATGAGGAAGTCGCGGTTGCCGTGCATCAGGAACACCTGGGTGCCCGTGTCGCTCAGCGCACGCAAGGCCTGGCAGATCGACGCCTGGTAGGGCGTCATGGCATCGTCGCCGATCCAGGCCTCGAAAAAGTCCCCGAGAATGTACAGCGCTTGCGCGCTGCGGGCACGGGTGGCCAGCAGATCAAGAAACGCCCGGGTAATGTCCGGGCGTTCTTCTTGCAGGTGCAGATCGGAGATCAGCAGTATCACCCAATGATCTCGGCTTTCTCGATGATCACGTCTTCGGCTGGCACGTCCTGGTGGCCGGCTTTGGAACCGGTGGCAACGGCCTTGATCTTGTCGACCACGTCGGTGCCTTCGGTGACTTTGCCGAACACTGCATAACCCCAGCCCTGCACGTTCTTGCCGCTGTGGTTGAGGAAGCTGTTGTCGGCGACGTTGATGAAGAACTGCGCCGAGGCCGAATGCGGCTCCATGGTACGGGCCATGGCGATGGTGTACTTGTCGTTGCTCAGGCCGTTGTCGGCTTCGTTCTGGATGCTCGGGCGCTTGTCTTTCTTCTCTTTCATGCCCGGCTCGAAACCGCCGCCCTGGATCATGAAGTTGCCGATGACGCGGTGGAACACGGTGTTCTCGTAGTGACCGGCTTTGACGTACTCGATGAAGTTGGCCACGGTGATCGGGGCTTTCTCGGCGTTCAGCTCGATGACGATGTCACCGTGATTGGTGGTCAGTTTGACTTGGGTCATGCTCAAATTCTCGCTTTTCAGGCATTCAAGAAATGGGTGCGCAGGATCGCGTAGTAACCCTGACGCACAGTTTACAGGCCACGATACGCACGTCACGGCAGTTTTTTTGCCCGGCCAGCCGAATATAGCGCCAGTTTGTCGGCGCTGCCCTGTCGGCAGCTCGGGCGCTTGGGCTATGATAAGCGCTTTGATTCAGTCGGCCTACCCGGGCCGTGTACCGGTATTTCAAGGATCCTATGAGCAAGCCCACCGCTGACAACGCTCCCAACGCCGCTGCCAAAGGCGCGCCCGCCGTCCCTGTGAACTTCCTGCGTCCGATCGTGCAGGCCGACCTGGATTCGGGCAAGCACACCAGCATCGTCACCCGTTTCCCGCCGGAGCCCAACGGCTACCTGCACATTGGTCACGCCAAGTCGATCTGCGTGAACTTCGGCCTGGCCCAGGAATTCGGCGGTGCCTGTCACCTGCGCTTCGATGACACCAACCCGGCCAAAGAGGACCAGGAGTACATCGACGCCATCCAGCGTGACGTCAAGTGGCTGGGCTTCGAGTGGACCGGCCCGGTGCGCTATGCCTCGCAGTACTTCGAGCAGTTGCATGCGTGGGCGGTCGACCTGATCAAGTCGGGCAATGCCTATGTGTGCGACCTGACCCCGGAGCAGGCCCGCGAGTACCGCGGCAACCTGACCGAGCCGGGCAAGAACAGCCCGTTCCGCGAGCGCAGCGTCGAGGAAAACCTCGACCTGTTCGCGCGCATGAAGGCTGGCGAGTTCCAGGATGGCGAGCGCGTGCTGCGCGCCAAGATCGACATGGCCTCGCCGAACATGAACCTGCGCGACCCAATCCTGTACCGCATCCGCCATGCCCATCATCACCAGACCGGTGACACCTGGTGCATCTACCCGATCTACGACTTCACCCATGGCCAGTCGGACGCCATCGAGGGCATCACCCACTCGATCTGCACCCTGGAGTTCGAAAGCCATCGTCCGTTGTACGAGTGGTTCCTCGACCACCTGCCGGTGCCGTGCAAGCCGCGCCAGTACGAGTTCAGCCGCCTGAACCTGAACTACACCATCACCAGCAAGCGCAAGCTCAAGCAACTGGTGGACGAGCAGCACGTACAGGGCTGGGACGACCCGCGCATGTCCACGCTGTCGGGCTTCCGCCGTCGTGGCTACACCCCGGCGTCTATCCGCAATTTCTGCGAGATGGTCGGCACCAACCGTTCCGACGGCGTGGTCGACATGTCGATGCTCGAATTCAGCATCCGTGACGACCTGGACCGCACCGCGCCACGGGCCATGTGCGTACTGCGCCCGCTGAAGGTAGTCATCACCAACTACCCCGAAGGCCAGGTCGAGCAGCTCGAACTGCCGCGTCACCCCAAGGAAGACATGGGCGTGCGTGCACTGCCGTTCGCCCGCGAGATCTACATCGACCGCGACGACTTCATGGAAGAGCCGCCCAAGGGCTACAAGCGCCTGGAGCCGGCCGGTGAAGTGCGCCTGCGTGGCAGCTACGTGATCCGCGCCGACGAGGCGATCAAGGATGCCGAGGGCAACATCGTCGAGCTGCGCTGCTCGTACGACCCCGACACCCTGGGCAAGAACCCCGAGGGCCGCAAGGTCAAGGGTGTGATCCACTGGGTGCCGGCCGCGGCCAGCGTCGAGTGCGAAGTACGTCTGTATGACCGCCTGTTCCGTTCGGCCAACCCCGAGAAGACCGACGACGGCGGCAGCTTCCTTGACAACATCAATCCCGATTCGCTGCAGGTGCTGAGCGGTTGTCGTGCGGAACCTTCGCTGGGCCAGGCCCAGCCCGAAGACCGCTTCCAGTTCGAGCGCGAAGGCTACTTCTGCGTCGACCTGAAAGACTCCACGCCGGGTAAGCCGGTGTTCAACCGCACCGTGACCCTGCGCGATTCGTGGGGCAGCTAAGGAACTCTACGTGCTAAGCATCTACAACACCCTGAGCAAGACCAAGGAAGTTTTCGTTCCGCTCGATGGCAACAAGGTTCGCATGTACGTGTGCGGCATGACCGTGTACGACTTCTGCCACCTGGGCCATGGGCGCAGCATGGTCGCGTTCGACCTGGTCACGCGCTGGCTGCGCTACAGCGGCTACGACCTGACCTATGTGCGCAACATCACCGACATCGACGACAAGATCATCAACCGCGCCAACCAGAACGGCGAATCGTTCGAAGCGCTGACCGCGCGCATGATCGACGCGATGCACGAGGACGAGCGCCGTCTGAACATCCTGCCGCCGGACCAGGAGCCGCGTGCCACCGACCACATCGCCGGCATGCACGCGATGATCCAGACCCTGATCGACAAGGGTTACGCCTACGCGCCCGGCAATGGCGACGTGTACTATCGCGTCGGCAAGTTCGTCGGCTACGGCAAGCTGTCGCGCAAGAAGATCGAAGACCTGCGCATCGGTGCCCGCATCGAGGTCGACGAGGCCAAGCAGGACCCGCTCGACTTCGTGCTGTGGAAGGGCGTCAAGCCCGGCGAGCCGAGCTGGGAATCGCCGTGGGGCCCGGGCCGTCCGGGCTGGCACATCGAGTGCTCGGTGATGTCGACCTGCTGCCTGGGCGAGAGCTTCGACATTCACGGTGGCGGCAACGACCTGGAGTTCCCGCACCACGAGAACGAGATTGCCCAGAGCGAGGCGGCCACCGGCAAGCAGTACGCCAAGGCGTGGATGCATTGCGGCATGATCCGTATCAATGGCGAGAAGATGTCCAAGTCGTTGAACAACTTCTTCACCATTCGCGACGTGCTCGACAAGTATCACCCTGAGGTGGTGCGCTACCTGCTGGTGTCGAGCCACTACCGCAGCTCGATCAACTACTCCGAGGACAGCCTGCGCGAAGCCAAGGGCGCCCTGGAGCGCTTCTACCATGCGCTGCGCGGCTTGCCGCGCGTGGCCGCGCAAGGTGGCGAGGCGTATGTCGAGCGTTTTGCCGCGGCCATGAACGACGACTTCGGCACGCCTGAAGCCTGTGCGGTGCTGTTCGACCTGGTGCGCGAGATCAACCGCGTGCGCGAGGCGGAGCCTGAGGTGGCCGCTGGCCTGGCGGGCCGTTTGCGCGAGCTGGCCGAGCTGCTGGGCGTGTTGCAGCTGGAGGCCGACGACTTCCTGCAGGCGGGCGCCGAAGGCAAGGTCGATGCGGCTGAAGTGGAGGCGTTGATCCAGGCGCGTCTGCAGGCACGTACCGACAAGAACTGGGCCGAATCGGACCGCATCCGCGACCAGCTGACCGCCATGGGCGTGGTGCTGGAAGACGGCAAGGGCACGACGACCTGGCGCCTGGCTGACTGATCGCGCTGCCCTCATCGCGGGTCGAGCCCGC
>NZ_DLNW01000052.1:0-154 GCF_002478435.1 Pseudomonas sp. UBA7500
TCGACCTGCTGCGGCCAGCACAGCACCGCGCCGCAACTGCCCGAGCGCAGGCACTGCTCGGCGGCCCACAGGGCCTCGACGCGGGAGGCCTGGATCAGCGACAGCCAGCGCAGGTCGACACCGGCTGCCAGCCAGGCGGGCGGGTACGGAATGA
>NZ_DLNW01000052.1:319-83863 GCF_002478435.1 Pseudomonas sp. UBA7500
AATGAACGGCGGCGCCACCAGCACCACCCGTTCGCCGCTGGCAGTCAGGCGCGCCAGGCTCGGCCAGAGCAGGTGCAGCTCGCCGGCGCCCTCGGCAGCCAGCAGCAGTTCGCTGAGCGCACCCGGTGGCCAGCCGCCGCCCGGCAGCACCGCGTCCAGCGCGGCATGCCCGGTGGGTTGCAGGCCCCGGGGCTGGGCCAGCGGGCGCCCCTTCCAGACCCGACGCTCGTCGAGCAGCCCGTCGAGGCTGACCACCGCGCCCATCAGTCGCGCCTCAACAGGCCGCAGAACACCCCTTCGATCACGAAGTCGCGTTCTGGCCCCACGTCTATCGGTGCATAGGCCGGGTTGCGCGGCAGCAGGCGGTAGTGCGTGCCTGCGCGCTGAAAGCGCTTGATGGTGACCTCGCCATCGAGCCGGGCCACCACGATCTGCCCGTCGCGGGCATCGGGCTGCTGGTGAATGCCCACCAGGTCGCTGTCGAAGATACCGTCGTCGATCATCGAGTCGCCGCGCACCTTCAGCAGGTAGGTGGGGGTACGGCTGAACAGGTGCGCATCGAGCATCAGCTGTTCGTGGATGTCCACGTCGGGCCCGATCGGGCGGCCGGCGGCCACCTGGCCCAGTACCGGGATCTCCAGCACCTCGGGGCGGCGCAGCGCACCGGCCAGGCGGATGCTGCGCGCCTGGTTGGGGGTGACCTCGATGAAGCCGGCCTCGCACAGCGCCTGGATGTGCTTGCGCGCCACGCTGCGCGAGGCAAAACCGAAGGCCTGGGCGATGTCGGCCAGGCTCGGGGGCTGCCCTTGCTGCGCGATGCGGTCGCGGATGAAGGTCAGGATGGCGGCACGTTTGGGCGATAGTCTGTTCATGGAGCACATTTGTACTCTTTTCGGGTTTATCTGACCAGCCCCGCTGATCGCCACGGCAAAATGGTTATGATGGCCCGCCGTGCAATGGAAACCGCGCCCCATGCTTGAAGCCCTGCTGTTCGACCTCGATGGCACCCTGACCGACACCGATACCCTGCATTTGCAGGCACTGCAGCAGTTGCTGCGTGAGCAGGGCCGCGAACTGAGCGAGGCCGAGTTCGACGCCCACGTCAGTGGCCGGGCCAACGCCGACATGTGCCGCTACCTGTTCCCCGGGCGCCCGGTGGCCGAGCATGAGGCATTCGCCGACCGCAAGGAGGCGCGCTTTCGTGCGCTGTCGCCGACCTTGCAGCCCACTGCCGGCCTCGAACGCCTGCTGGCGCATGCCGAGCGCCGCGGCATCGGCATGGCCGTGGTCACCAATGCGCCCCGGGCCAATGCGCAGCACATGCTGGCAGCCATGGGCCTGGCCGAGCGCTTCGAGCATGTGCTGGTGGCCGAGGAACTGGCACGGGCCAAGCCCGATCCCCTGCCCTACCTCACCGGCCTGGAGCGCCTGGGGGCCAGGGCAGACCATGCGCTGGCGTTCGAGGATTCGGTGCCGGGCGTGACGGCAGCGAGCCGCGCGGGGATCCTTACCGTGGGCCTGTCGACCAGCCAGGCGCCGCAGGTGCTGCTGGAGGCCGGTGCGCAGCTGGTGGTGAGGAACTTCGACGATGAGCGCCTGTGGCAACTGATTGCGCAGATGAGCGGCTGAAGCCACCCACCGCGCCGGTTTCGCCAGCCAGGCTGGCACGCGCACCATCGGGGGTCACCTTCGAGCGGTGCACGCTCGCTGTCGGTGCACCCCTGAGCCGGCCAATTCACAAAACATGACCAACGGGTCACATTTATCCCGCCCCTCTCCTACACTGTTCAATCGACCTGATACCGTCCGGAAAACTCGATCGAAAATAGTCGAAACTTCTGCAAACCCGGTAGGTCAGCAACTAAGTAGGCCAACGACTCTGGTTACCCAGGCGCAGCCCACCCCCCACTCGTCAGCACGCCATCGGCAGGAGCGCCGGCTGGCGTAGCGCTTGCACGTGTGTCCGGGGCGTTTCACCGCATCACATGACATAGCGAGAACAACAGTACAGACATGCAGCGGGTGGGATACGCCCGCAGAACAAGGGACGGAGACAAGTATGATCAGCGCCGCTGTCGAACCTCATGCAGAGCATTTCAACCCGGATACCAGCGCGCAGGTGCGTGCTGCCCAGATCGTCACGACAGCCAAGGCCCCTGCCCTCGATACCCGGCGCAACCCGAACAAGCGCAAGGTGCTGTTCGTGACCTCGGAAATCGCCGACCTGGTCAAGACCGGCGGCCTGGGCGACGTCTCCGCCGCCCTGCCCCGCGCCATGCGCCACCTGCACGATGTACGCGTGCTGATCCCCGGCTACCCGCAGGTACTCGAAAGCGACAACCCGATCCACCTGGTGGGCGAGCTGGGCGGCCATGCCGCACTGCCCCCGTGCAAGATCGGGCGCATGGACCTGGCCGACGGCCTGGTCATCTATGTACTGATCTGCCCCGAGCTGTACCAGCGCGAAGGCACCCCCTACGGCGCCAACAATGGCCGTGACTGGCCCGACAACCATATCCGCTTCGCCCGCCTGGGCCTGGCCGCCGCCGAAATCGCCGCGGGCGAGGGCATGGTGCACTGGAAGCCCGATCTGGTGCACGCCCACGACTGGCCTGCCGGCCTGGCCCCGGCCTACATGCACTGGCGCGGCCTGAACACCCCCACCCTGTTCACCATCCACAACCTGGCCTACCAGGGGGTGGTCAGCCGCGGCTGCTGCCCGGAACTGGCGATTCCCGAACACGCCCTGCAACAGGAAGGCATGGAGTTCTACGGCAAGCTGTCGTTTCTCAAGGCCGGCCTGGCCTACTCCAGCCACATCACCACGGTCAGCGCCACCTATGCCCGGGAAATCACCACCCCGGCCTTCGGCTGCGGGCTCGACGGTTTTCTTGGCAGCAAGGCGCAGCAGGGCCTGCTCAGCGGCATCCCCAACGGCATCGACGAAAGCTGGGATTCGGCCACCGACACCCACCTGACCCACCGCTTCAGCATCAACGACTGGGAAGGCAAGGCGGCCAACAGCAGCCAGGTGCGCGAGCTGTTCGAGCTGGAGCCCTCCACCGGCCCGCTGTTCGCCGTGGTCTCGCGCCTGGTGTACCAGAAGGGCCTGGACCTGACCCTGGGGGTGGCCGAGTACATCGTCGAACAGGGCGGCCAGATCGCCATCATCGGCCGCGGCGAACCGGAGGAAGAACAAGCCATGCGCGAGCTGGCCAGCCGCTTCCCGGGCCGCGTGGGGGTGCGCATCGGCTTCAACGAGACCGACGCACGGCGCATGTTCGCCGGCAGCGACTTTCTGCTGATGCCCTCGCGCTACGAGCCCTGCGGCCTGAGCCAGATGTACGCGCAGCGCTTCGGCTCGCTGCCGGTGGCGCGCAACACCGGCGGCCTGGCCGACACCATCGAGAATGGCGTCACCGGCTTTCTGTTCGACGAATCGAGCGTGGAGAGCTACCGCGAAGCACTCTCGCGGGCCTTCTACGTATACGGCAAGAAACACCTGCTCAATGCCATGCGCTGCCTGGCCATGACCCAGCCATTCAACTGGTGTCAGGCCGTGGAACCCTATGCCCACCTGTACGAGGAACTGGTGACGCGCGCCACGCTCAACGCAGGCTGAGGAGAACTGCCGTATGCCCTTCAGGTCACAGGAACACGCGACCCACGGGGCCGTGATGCTGGACAGCCACACCACCCGCTTCGCCCTCTGGGCGCCCGATGCCCGGCAGGTGGAGGTGGAATGTGAAAACGCCGCCCCGCAACCCATGCAGCGCAGTGACGACGGCTGGTTCGTGCTGCGCCTGCCCTGCCCGGCCGGTACGCGCTATCGCTACCGTATCGACGGCGACCTGTCGGTCGCCGACCCGGCCAGCCGTGCCCAGCCCGACGGCGTGCACGGCCCCAGCCAGGTGCTGAGCACCGAATATGCCTGGCAACACCCCGACTGGCAGGGCCGCCCGTGGCACGAGGCAGTCATCTATGAAGTGCACGTGGGCCTGCTGGGCGGTTACGCCGGCGTGGCCAGGCACCTGCCGCGCCTGGCCGCACTGGGCGTGACCGCCATCGAGCTGATGCCCATCGGGCAGTTTCCCGGCCAGCGCAACTGGGGCTATGACGGCGTGCTGCCGTTCGCCCCGCAAGCGAGCTATGGCACCGCGCAGCAACTCAAGGCGCTGATCGACCAGGCCCACGCGCTGGGGCTGATGGTGCTGCTGGATGTGGTGTACAACCACTTCGGCCCCGACGGCAATTACCTGCACCGTTATGCCCAGGGCTTCTTTCGCGAAGACCGGCATACGCCCTGGGGCGCGGCCATCGATTTTCGTCGCCGCCAGGTGCGCGACTTCTTCATCGAGAACGCCCTGATGTGGCTGCACGACTACCGCTTCGACGGCCTGCGCCTGGATGCGGTGCACGCCATCGACGACCCTGATTTTCTGCATGAGCTGGCCCGCCGCGTGCGCGCCAGCACCGCACCGGGCCGGCAGGTGTGGCTCACCCTCGAGAACGAGCGCAACCAGGCGCACCTGCTTCAGGAGGGCTACGACGCCCAGTGGAACGACGATGGCCACAACGCCCTGCACGTGCTGCTGACCGGCGAGCAGGAAGGCTACTACGTCGATTACCGCGAGGCGCCGCTGAACAAGCTGGCCCGTTGCCTGAGCCAGGGGTTCGTGTTCCAGGGCCAGCCGGACCGCAACGGCGAGCCGCGTGGCGAAGCCAGCGGCCACCTGCCGCCCAGTGCCTTCGTGCTGTTTCTGCAGAACCATGACCAGATCGGCAACCGCGCGCTGGGCGAGCGGCTCGAGCGCCTGTGCCCGCCCCAGGCCCTGCGCGCCGCCACCGGACTACTGTTGCTGGCACCGATGATCCCGCTGCTGTTCATGGGCGATGACTGGGGGTGCCGCCAGCCCTTCCTGTTCTTCACCGATCACCACGACGACCTTGCCACCGCCGTGCGCGAAGGCCGACGCGCCGAGTTCAAGGGGTTCAAGGCCTTCGCCGACCCCGAGCAACGGGCGCGCATCCCCGACCCGAACGCCGCCCAGACCTTCCTCGACTCGCAACCGCAATGGGGCGAGGACAGCGAGCAATGGGTGGCGCTGTACCGTCGCCTGCTGTACCTGCGCCACCAGCACATCATCCCGCGCCTGCCGGGCACCCGCGCCCTGGGCGCCCAGGTGGTCGACAGCCAGGGCGTGAGCGCCCGCTGGCAACTGGGCGATGGCAGCGAGCTGCGCATCGACCTCAATCTCGGCCAGCAGCCACTGGCCCTGGACCTGCCGGCCCGCGAGCGGCACCTGTTCGAAAGTTGCGAACTGCCCCCGGGCCCACCCTGCCTGCCGCCGTTGAGCTGCGTGGTGAGCCTGACCCCTTCCTGCCCCACGGAGCCTGTGCATGCCTGACCTACCCTTGCTGCAACTGGCCGAACGCGCTGGCCTGGCGGTGGACTGGATCGACGCCAACGGGCGCGCCCAGCGTGTCAGCGAACCGGTCCTGCGGCGTATCCTGGCCGCCCTTGGCCACCCGGCCGCCGACGACATCGCCATCGCCAACAGCCTCAAGGCCCTGGAAAAAGCCCACGATTCCCGTCACCTGCCGCCACTGCTGACGGTCGACCAGCACCAGCCGCTGGACCTGTCGCGCTACTTCGCGGCCAACAGCCGCTGCGAGGTGCAGCACGAGGACGGCACCCGCCAGCAGCTGCAGCTGGATGCCCAGGCCCTTCTGCCGCCCGGGCTGCCACTGGGGTATCACCAGCTGCATATCGACGCCACCACCTTCACCCTGGCCGTGGCCCCGGCGCAGTGCTACAGCCTGGCCGATGCGCTGGGCACCCCGCACCCACGGTGCTGGGGCCTGAGTGCCCAGCTGTACAGCCTGCGCCGCCCGGGCGACGGCGGGCTGGGCGACTGCCTGGCACTGGAGGGCCTGGCACGCAGCGCCGCCGAGCGTGGCGCCACGGCCCTGGCCATCAGCCCGGTGCACGCCATGTTCACCCGCAACCACCCCAGCTACAGCCCGTATTCGCCGTCCAGCCGGCTGTTTCTGAACAGCCTGTATGCCAGCCCCCAGGCGGTGATCGACGAGCGCACGGTGCGCATCACGGTCCAGGCCCTGGGCCTTGAGGCCCAGCTCGAACAGCTCGAAGGCCTGCCGTTGATCGACTGGCCACGGGCGGCCGGGGCACGCCAGCAGATATTGCAGGCGCTGTACCAGGGCTTTATCAAGGGCGAGCAACCGCAGCGCGCCGACTTCGACAGCTTTCGCCACGCCGGCGGCCAGGCGCTGGAAGACCACTGCCGCTTCGAAGCGCTGCTCGATGCCGCCGCCGAACGCGGCGAAAGCCAGGACTGGCGCCAGTGGCCGGCCGCCTGGCTCGACCCGCGCAGCGCCGAGATTGCCGCGTTTGCCGCCGACCACGTCGAGCAGATCGGCTTCTATGCCTTCTGCCAGTGGCTAATCGCGCGCAGCCTGGAGCGTGCCCAGGAAGCGGCGCGCGGCAGCGGCATGGCGGTGGGCCTGATCGCCGACCTGGCAGTGGGGGCCGACGGTACCGGCAGCCAGGCCTGGAGCCGCCAGGACGAGCTGCTGGCCGAGCTGCACGTCGGCGCCCCGCCCGACATCCTCAACCGATCGGGGCAAAGCTGGGGCATCTGCGCGTTCTCCCCCGAGGGCCTGCGCCGCAACGGCTACCGCGCCTTCATCGAGATGCTGCGGGCCAACTTCGCCCACGCCGGGGGCCTGCGCATCGACCATGTGATGGGCCTGCAGCGCCTGTGGCTGATCCCCCAGGGCGCCGCCCCCAGCGAAGGCGCCTACCTGCACTACCCACTGGACGACCTGCTGCGCCTGCTGGCCCTGGAGTCGGTGCGCCACAAGGCCATCGTGCTCGGCGAAGACCTGGGCACGGTGCCCGAAGGCCTGCGCGAAAAGCTCGCGGCCCGCGCGATCCTGGGCATGCGTGTGCTGCTGTTCGAGCAGGACCCGCCCGGGCAGTTCACCCCCATCCTCGACTGGCCCGACAACGCCCTGGCCACCACCAGCACCCACGACCTGCCCCCGCTGGCAGGCTGGCTGCAGGCCCGCGACATCGACTGGGGCCAGCGCCTGGGGGCGATCGACGCGATCACCGAGCGCGACTGGCGCGACAGCCGCCAGCATGAAATCCAGGGCCTGCGTCGCCTGCTGCACAGCAGCTACGGCGACACCAGCAGCGAAGCCGACACCCTGATCGACGCCAGCTTGCGCCTGCTCGGGCATACCCGCGCGCCGCTGGTGCTGGTACCGCTGGAAGACCTGCTGGGCGTGGACGAACAACCCAACCTGCCCGGCACCGTCGACACCCACCCCAACTGGCGCCGCCGCTTCGCGTTGCCCGCCGCACAGCTGCTGGACGACAGCGATGCGGCGCGACGCCTCGAGCTGCTGGCCCAGGCCCGTGAACAAGCCTTCGAGCGTGACCGATGAACAGCCTCACCGCCACACTGCGCCTGCAATTTCATGCCGACTTCAGCCTCGACGATGCGGTGCCGCTGGTGCCCTACTTCGCCCGGCTGGGCATCAGCCACCTGTACGCCTCGCCCCTGTTGCAGGCGCGGCCCGGTTCGCGCCACGGCTACGACGTGGTCGACCCGACCCGGGTGAGCCCCGAACTGGGTGGCGAGGCGGCGCTGGAACGCCTGGTGGCCGCGCTGCGCCAGCACGGCATGGGCCTGATCCTGGACATCGTGTCCAACCACATGGCCGTGGGCGGCGCACACAACCCCTGGTGGCAGGACCTGCTGGCCTGGGGCCGGCGCAGCCCCTACGCCGAGTTCTTCGACATCCAGTGGCATTCGCCCGACCCGTTGCTCAAAGGCCAGTTGCTGTTGCCGTTCCTGGCCAGCGACTATGGCGCGGTGTTGCAGGCCGGGGAAATCCCGCTGCGTTTCGACGCCCGCCACGGGCGCTTTCACATCGAGCACCACGAACACCGCTTCCCGATCAGCCCGCCGGACTATGCGCGCATCCTGTGCGTCAGCGGCCACCCCGAGCTGAGCGAGCTGGGGGCACGCTTTGCCGCCTTCGAGGGCCAGCGCCACGCCCCGGCCAACGTCGAGGCGGTGCACCAGGCCCTGGCCGAACTGGCCCGCGAGCCGCGCATCGGCCAGGCCATCGACCAGGTACTGGCCGCCTTCGACGGGCGCACCCCCAGCGGTTTCGAGCACCTGCATCAACTGCTCGAACAGCAGCACTACCGCCTGGCCAGCTGGCGCACCGCCGGTGACGACATCAACTGGCGGCGCTTTTTCGACGTCAACGAGCTGGGCGGCCTGCGCGTGGAGCGCCCGGCGGTGTTCGAGGCCACCCATGCCAAGGTGTTCGAGCTGATCGAGCGCGGCCTGGTCGACGGCCTGCGCATCGACCACATCGACGGCCTGGCCGACCCGCGCGGTTACTGCCGCAAGCTGCGCCGACGCGTCGACGGCCTGCTCTCACGCCGGCCGCTGAGCGCTGCGCTCGAGCACTTTCCGATCTACGTGGAGAAGATCCTCGGCCCCGGCGAGCGCCTGCACGACGACTGGCGGGTGGACGGCAGCACCGGCTACGAATTCATGAACCAGGTCTCGCTGCTGCAGCATGACCCGCAGGGCGAAGCCGAACTGACCGCGCTGTGGTACGACCTGAGCGAGCGCCCGGCGTTCGTCGAGGAACTGCGCCTGGCCCGCCAGCTGGTGCTCAATGCCAGCCTGGCCGGCGACTTCGAATCGGTGGCCCAGGCCCTGCTGCAGGTGGCGCGCAACGACATCATGAGCCGCGACCTGACCCTGGGCGCCATCCGCCGCGCGTTGCAGGCGCTGGTGGAGCACTACCCGGTGTACCGCACCTACATCAATGCCTGCGGGCGTCCGGCGATGGACGAGGGTTTCTTCCAGCAGGCCCTGGCCGATGCGCGTTCGAGCCTGGGCGAAGCCGACTGGCCGCTGCTGGACTACCTGCAGCGCTGGCTGGGCGGCCAGCCCTGGCGCGAGCTGGGCCCGGGGCGGGCGCGCAAGCAGTTGCGCCACGCCTGCGTGCGCTTCCAGCAGCTGACCTCGCCCACCGCCGCCAAGGCCGTCGAAGACACCGCCTTCTATCGCTCGGCGGTGCTGTTGTCGCGCAACGACGTGGGCTTCGACGCCGAGCGCTTCAGCGCGCCGGCCGAGGCCTTCCATGCCAGTTGCCAGCAACGCCTGGCGCACTTCCCCGACAACCTGCTGGCCACCGCCACCCATGACCACAAGCGTGGCGAAGACTGCCGCGCACGCCTGGCGGTGATCAGCGAACGCAGCCACTGGTTCTGCCAGCGCGTGGAGCTGTGGCGTGAACTGGCCTCGCCCCTGCGCACACAACTGGCCGATGGCGTGGCACCGAGTGCCGGTGATGAACTGCTGCTGTACCAGACCCTGCTCGGCAGTTGGCCGATGACGCTGCGCTGCGATGACACCCACGCCTTGCGCGGCTACGCCGAACGCCTGCGCCAATGGCAGCGCAAAGCCCTGCGCGAGGCCAAGCTGCGCAGCAGCTGGAGCGCCCCCAACGAGGCCTACGAGCAGGCCTGCGCACGCTTCATCGACGCCCTGCTGCTGGAGCCGCAATGCCAGCAGCTGCGCCAGTCGGTGGCCGAGGCGGCGCAGGCCCTGGCCTGCCCGGGCGCGCTCAACAGCCTGGTGCAGAGCCTGCTGCGCATGACCGTGCCGGGGGTGCCCGACCTGTACCAGGGCAACGAATGCTGGGACCTGAGCCTGGTCGACCCGGACAACCGCCGCGCGGTGGACTACGCCGCGCGTCGCCAGGCCCTGGACGACAGCCTGCCCCCCGCCGAACTGCTCGGGCACTGGCAGGACGGGCGGGTCAAGCAGGCCCTGATCGCCCAGGTGCTGGAGCAGCGCCGGGCCTACCCCGAGCTGTTTCGCCACGGCCGCTACCAACCCCTGGAGGTACGCGGCAAACACGCCGAGCGGGTGCTCGCCTTTGCCCGTATCGGCGAGGCGCAACGTGCGGTGGTGGTGGTGCCGCGGCTGGCCTCGGGCCTGCTGGGCAACGCCACGCAACCCTTGATCCCGGCACAGAACTGGGACGATACCCGTGTGCTTTTACCGTTCGCCTTGTGCGCTGCCAATTGCACGGGACTTTTCGCCCAGGGCGCAGTCACACCCTCTAACGAGCTGTGGCTGAGCACTGCGCTCAAAGCCTTCCCCGTCAATCTCTTCATAGAACAGACTGAGTCATCAGGAGCGTCGAGATGAGTGCTGAGGAAAAACGTATCCGCGAATTCGCCTACCAGATCTGGGAGTCGGAAGGTAAACCCGAAGGCCAGGAGGAGCGCCACTGGGAGATGGCGCGCAAGTTGGCCGAAGCCGAGGCCATTGCGCCCAAGGCCGCCCCGCGCAAGCCCCGTACCACCCCGCCAGGCGCACCGCCGGTAGCCCCTGGCGCCAAGCCAAAGCCCGGCGCCGCCGCGTCCAAGGCCAAGCCGCCGGCCCCTGCGGCCAAGCCCGACCCGGCAAAGAAGCCGCGTACCGCGAAGAAGCCCGCCACGCCCTGACGCCGCCGTACCTTGCGTCACTACCGCCCCGGGGCAGCGCAACGCTGCCCCGGCGCCCAGTGCGTCGCCTTTCGCCCCCCAAGGATCGCTACAAGGATTGCCATGACCCAGCCCAAGTCCAAACACAACACCCAGCCCGACGCCGTTGAACCTTCGCGCATCCGCGAGGGCCTGCCCTTCCCCCTGGGCGCCACCTGGGACGGCCTGGGTGTGAACTTCGCACTGTTCTCGGCCAACGCCACCAAGGTCGAACTGTGCCTGTTCGACGCCAGCGGCGAACATGAGCTCGAGCGCATCGAACTGCCCGAGTACACCGACGAGATCTACCACGGCTACCTGCCCGACGCGCACCCGGGGCAGATCTACGGCTACCGCGTGTACGGCCCCTACGAGCCGCAGAACGGGCACCGTTTCAACCCCAACAAGCTGCTGATCGACCCGTATGCCAAGCAGCTGGTCGGCGAGCTGCGCTGGTCCGAGGCGTTGTTCGGTTACACCATCGGCCACCCCGATGGCGACCTCAGTTTCGACGAGCGCGACAGTGCGCCGTTCGTGCCCAAGTGCAAGGTCATCGACCCGGCCTACACCTGGGGCCGCGACCAGCGCGTGGGCGTGCCGTGGGATCGTACCGTGTTCTACGAAGCGCACGTGCGCGGCATCAGCATGCGTCACCCGGCGGTGCCGGAAGCGGCGCGCGGTACCTTCGCCGGGCTGATGAACGACGAACTGCTGGGGCACATCAAGGGCCTGGGCGTCAGCTCCATCGAGCTGCTGCCGATCCACGCCTTCGTCAACGACCAGCACCTGCTGCAAAAGGGCCTGAACAACTACTGGGGCTACAACAGCATCGCCTTCTTCGCGCCCCACCCGCGCTACCTGGCCAACGGCAAGATCGCCGAGTTCAAGGAGATGGTCGCGCACCTGCACGACGCCGGCCTGGAGGTGATTCTGGACGTGGTCTACAACCACACCGCCGAAGGCAACGAGCAGGGCCCCACGCTGTCGATGCGCGGTATCGACAACGCCTCGTACTACCGCCTGATGCCCGACGACAAGCGCTACTACATCAACGACTCGGGCACCGGCAACACCCTGGACCTGAGCCACCCCTGCGTACTGCAACTGGTCACCGACTCGCTGCGCTACTGGGCAGGCGAGATGCACGTTGATGGCTTTCGCTTCGACCTGGCGACCATCCTGGGCCGCTACCACGAAGGCTTCGACGAGCGGCACAGCTTTCTGGTGGCTTGCCGCCAGGACCCGCTGCTGAGCCAGGTCAAGCTGATTGCCGAACCCTGGGACTGCGGCCCCGGTGGCTACCAGGTGGGCAACTTCGCGCCGGGCTGGGCCGAATGGAACGACCGCTTTCGCGACACCGTGCGCGCCTTCTGGAAAGGCGACGAAGGCCAGCTGGCCGACTTTGCCGCGCGCATGACCGCCTCCGGCGAGCTGTTCAACCGCCGCGGCCGGCGCCCCTATGCCTCGGTCAACTTCATCACCGCCCACGACGGCTTCACCCTGCGCGACCTGGTGTCGTACAACGACAAGCACAACGAGGACAACGACGAGAACAACCAGGACGGCAGCAACAACAACATCTCCTGGAACCACGGGGTCGAGGGGCCCACCGACGACCCCGAGATCAACAGCCTGCGCCAGCGCCAGATGCGCAACTTCTTCGCCACCCTGCTGCTGGCCCAGGGCACGCCGATGATCGTGGCCGGCGACGAGTTCAGCCGCACCCAGCACGGCAACAACAACGCCTACTGCCAGGACAGCGAGATCGGCTGGATCAACTGGGACCTGGACGAGCAAGGCAGCGCCCTGCTCAAGTTCGTCAAGCGCCTGACCAAGCTGCGCCTGGCCTACCCGATCCTGCGCCGCAGCCGCTTCCTGGTGGGCGACTACAACGAGGCGATCGGGGTCAAGGACGTGACCTGGCTCGCGCCGGACGCCAGCGAGATGAGCGTGGAACAGTGGGAAGACCCGCAAGGGCGTTGCCTGGGCATGCTCATGGACGGGCGCGCGCAGGTCAGCGGCATCCTGCGCCCGGGGGCAGACGCCACCTTGCTGCTGATCGTCAACGCGCACCACGACGGCGTGGACTTCACCCTGCCCGACGTACCCGAGGGCGAGTACTGGAACTGCCTGATCGACACCGACCGGCCGCAGCTGCGCAAGGCCCAGCGCCTGGAATTCGGCAGCGTGTTCAACGTCACCGGACGCTCGTTGCTGCTGTTGGAACTGCAACGGGACGAGGACGCCTGACGCTTTAGCAATCATTCGAAATAGCCAGCCGCGTTGTCATTCGCAACGCGGCTATGCCCAATCAGGAACCTCTATTTTTCAACCGCTTACCCCCTCCAACACGGCCATCACAAAATAATCACACTATCTTGACGCCTGCCTGCGACTCTCCTTAGCTACACCTAGAACCACCGTGTTCAACTTCATTCCGGGCCTCTGGCACGCGGCTTTGCGCGCGCCATGGGGCAGGTTTGCTGGTTTGGGTCGCTCTCTGTTCCTGCCTTACAGCCCGTGACATCAGGCCAGACCTTTGGCTGTAACACACAGAGGAGATCGGCCATGAAAAGCGCACCCTGCCCTTCGGGGCTCGAGTATGTTTTCTACGCACTGTCGACGTCGCTGCTGCTGGCAACCCCGCTGGAAAGCCTGGCGGCGGGGCTGGAAGACGACGACCCGATGTTCAACCCGGCACACGGCCTGGCGCTGCCGTCGCTGGTCCCGGCCAGCGTGTCGGGGCTGAGCCTGGGCACGCTGGGGGCGTTTTCCGAACGCCTGGCAGAGCGCACGGCGGTGTTCGGCGACGAAGGCATTGCCAGCCAGTGGGCGCAGTTCTTTCCCACCCCGGTCAGGACCGCCCCGCAACGCCTGGATGCCCCCAACCAGAACCTGCAGATCGCCCCCGACCTGTTCGTGCGGGAAACCGCCGGCGGCAACACCCACCGCGCCGGGATCTTCATGGGCCACAGCAACCTGCAGGGCGGCCTGGACAATCGCCGGCCACAGCTGGGCGACAAGCAGAACGCCGTGCGCCTGGAAGGGCAAAGCCTGGGCATGTACTGGAGCCTGCAGCATGACCAGGGCTGGCATGTGGATGCGGTGGCCATGGGCACCCGTTTCGACGCCAGCGGGCGCGGCAGCGACGGCGAACGGCTCGATGGCAACGGGCACGCGCTGACCTTCTCGGTGGAGGGCGGCTTCCCCATCGGCCTGGGCAAGCACTGGGTGATCGAGCCCCAGGCGCAGTTGATCAACCAGCAGTACTACCCCGGCAACGACGCCCAGGCCCAGACCCTGCAGGCCTATGACAGCCAGCCGAGCTGGACCGGCCGGGTGGGCGCGAAGCTGTCGGCCCGCTACGAGGTGCGCGGCATGCCCATCGAACCCTATGTGCGCACCAACGTGTGGTACGACTTCTCGAACGCCGACACGGTGAGCCTGGACAAGGTCGACAAGATCAGCAGCGGACGCAACGCCACCACCGTGGAGGTGGGCCTGGGCCTGGTGGCACGGGTGACGCCCAAGGTGGCGCTGTTTGTCAGTGCCGATTACAGCAGCGACGTGGACGACAACGACTTGAACGGGTTGATCGGCAACCTGGGGGTGCGTGTGCGCTGGTGAGCGGCGCTGAATGCATCGCGGGTCAGGCCCGCGATGCGACACGCATACCCCCGTCAACCTGAGGTTGACAGCTTATGTATACTGGCCGGCCATGCCCTCGCCAAGGACACCCCAGCGCATGACCGAAAACAGCTTCGCCTTTCGCCTCAAGGAACTGCTCGAACACCACAAGCTGACGCTGCAGGCGGTAGGCACGGCCCTGGGGATCTCGCGCACCGCCGTGCACAAATGGACCCGCGGCGGCGAGATCGACTACGCCAACCTGCGCAAGCTGGCCGACTTTCTCAAGGTCAACTGGATCTGGCTGCGCTACGGCGAAGAAGCCCTGCAGGACGTGCAGCAGACCCAGGTGGTGGAGCTGCCGATGACCGACCTGCGCCGGCGCTACACCGCCGAGATCATGGAGAGCGAAACCCGCATGAAGCTGGCCCAGGAAGGTGCCCGCATCGTGACCTGGGAATGGAACCTGATCAGCGACGAACTCACCTACTCGCCCAACGTCGAGGCCGTGTACGGCTGGCAGGTGATCCGCAACGAAGACTTCTGGGTGCACCTGCCCCCCGAAGACGTCGAGATGCTGCAGGCGCTGTACAGCAAGACCCTGCTCGAAGGCGAAGGCTGCGAGTGCGACTTTCGCATCTATCGCCCCGACGGCGAGATGCGCTGGATCGCCTCCCGCGCCACGGTGGTGCGCGACAGCGCCGGGCGCGCGGTGAAGATGGTCGGCATCAGCATGGACAACACCGAGCGCAAGGTCGCCGAAGAGCAACTGCGCAACAGCGAGGAACGTTTTCGCGCCATCTTCGAACTGGCCTGGGGCGCGCTGGCCTACATCGACCCGGACGGCACCTGGCAGCGGGTCAACGGCAGCTTCTGCGAGCTGCTGGGCTACAGCGCCGAAACGCTGTACGGCATGACCTTCCAGCAACTGACCCACCCCGACGACCTGGCCGCCAACCTGCAGTTGCTGCAGCGCCTGCTGGCCGGCGAGATCGAGCGCTACGAAGTGGAAAAGCGCGTGCGCCACAAGCAGGGCCACTACATCTGGGTACGTGCACGTACCGCCCTGCAGCGCCGCCAGGACGGCCAGCCGCAGCATCTGATCAGCGTGTTCGAGGACATCGGCGCCGAACGCCTGGAACGCGAACGCCTGCAGGCACGTATCGAGGCGCTTGAAGCACAGCGCGGGGCTTCGCAGGCATGAGCCGCTTCGTGGGGGTGTTTCACCTGCGAAGCCGGCATGCCGTGGACAGGGGCTTCAAGGTGCACGCGCTACACAGCGACAATCATGCCGATGCGCACCTTGAAGCGGGCGACATACGCAATGAACAGGGCTACCAGGACGATCAGACCTGCGACTTCACCGTGATCGAGATTGCCAGCACTGCCCAGGCGCCCCGGCGCCTGAGCTGGCTGGAGCGCATCACAGGCAAGCTGCATGCATGACCCCATCCTTGATCTGACTGCGGGGCGCACATGAGCCGCTTTGTCGCTGTGTTTCACCACTGGCATATCACCAAACGCAACCTTGGCTTCGAGGTGCACAGCCTGGCAGGTCGCGATCAGGCACAGGCGCACCGCGAAGCCTGCGCACGGTTGGCCGATCAGGAAGTGAGCGATATCGTGCGCTGCGCCTTCACCCTGGTTGAGATCGGCGCGCATGAACACGTTGCGCGCCCGCTGAGCTGGCGCGAGCGCATCACCGGGCGTTTCGAGGGGCGTGGCTAGAGGCAGGTGGCCAATGCCGCCATGCGCCGCTGGGCCAATGCATCGTCCTTGAGGGTGTAGAACTTGACCACCGTGCCGCCGGCTCCGGCGCGCACATCGGCGAAGTATTCGGCATCGCGTGTCGACACCGTGGCCCCGCCGTTGGGGCCGGCGTCGAGGTAGCCGCTGGCATCCACGCCGAAGACGGCTTCGTCCTGCCAACCGAACTGGATGCACTCGGCCACCAGCGGCTCGGCCTTGGCCGAGGTGAAGGTCTTGTGCGGTGCGCCCAGGCGAGCCTGGTTCATCGTCGACGAGGCGCATCCGGCCAGCACCAGTGCCGTACCCAATAGCATTGCTGCGCGCATGGTTGTCTCTCCCGTTGGTTGTGTGTCGGCAGTACCGGGCTCTTCGCTGGCCCTGCAGAAGCTGGCCTTGCCAGCGAAGAGGCCTGGCCTGCTGATTGAAAAAGGAGCGACTGTAGCATTGCCCCGGCCCCCGGTGAGAGAATGCCGCGCAGAAAAACGGACCCTCCCCCCTGTGCCAAGGAACAGCACCATCCGAATCCTCTCGCTCGCCCTCATCGTCTCCACCCTCGCCCTCACCAGCTGCGGCACCATGATGCGCGGTGGGTACTGCGCCGAATGTGCATCCCCAGGCATGTACCGGGGCGTGCGCAACAACTTCTCGTTCCTGTTCAGTGCCACCTCGGCGCAGTTCTGCTGGCCGCTGATCGTGTGCCCGCTGGCGTTTATCGTCACCGCGCCCGTGGATTTCGTGATCGATACCGCGATGATCCCCGCCGACCTCTCGCGCTGAGTGCCAAACAATCGAATCCCTCTATAGGTTCATCGACAAGGTCGATTAGTCACAAATTAAGTAAGGGCATAAACTGCCCCCGAATGCGCGCAATTCACCCACGATAGAAAGGGTCTTGGCGCGCACCCTCTGTGACTAGCCTGCATACCACTTACCGATCCTGACGCTGATCTCGGCGGGCCTGCGCGTGCGCGGCCGATTCTGGAGCTCGTTTGTACAAGGAGATAACCATGGGACTGGGCAGAAGACAGTTCTTCAAGCTGTGCACCGTCGGCGCTGCCACCGCCACTGCGGCCAGCCTGGGCTTCGCCCCGGGCATGGCCCAGGCCACCCAATCACGCCAGTACAAGCTGCTGCGCGCCAAGGAAACCCGCAACAACTGCACCTACTGCTCGGTGGGTTGCGGCGTGCTGATGTACAGCCTGGGCGACGGCGCCAAGAACGCCAAGGCGCGTATCTTCCACATCGAAGGCGACCCCGATCACCCAGTCAGCCGCGGCTCGCTGTGCCCCAAGGGCGCGGGCCTGGTGGACTACATCCACAGCGAACAACGCCTGCTCTACCCCGAATACCGCGCCCCTGGCTCGGACAAATGGCAGCGCATCAGCTGGGATCACGCCATCGAGCGCATCGCACGCCTGATGAAGGACGACCGTGACGCCAACTTCATCGAGAAGAACGACAAGGGCACCACGGTCAACCGCTGGCTGAGCACCGGCATGCTGTGCAGCTCGGCCGCCAGCAGCGAAACCGGCTCGCTGGACCAGCGCTTCACCCGCGCCCTGGGCATCCTGGGCACCGACAGCCAGGCCCGTGTGTGCCACGCCCCTACCGTCTCGGCCCTGGCGCCGACCTTCGGGCGCGGCGCCATGACCAACAACTGGGTCGACATCAAGAACGCCAACGTGGTGCTGATCATGGGTGGCAATCCCGCCGAGGCGCACCCGGTGGGCTTCAAGTGGGTGATCGAGGCCAAGATCCGCAATGGCGCCAAGGTCATCGTGGTGGACCCGCGCTTCAACCGCAGCGCCGCCGTGGCCGACATCTACTCGCCGATTCGCGCCGGCTCCGACGTGACCTTCCTGATGGGCGTGGTCAACTACCTGATCACCCACGACAAGATCCAGCACGACTACGTGCGCGCCTACACCAACGCCAGCCTGATCGTGCGCGAGGACTACAGCTTCGACGACGGCCTGTTCAGCGGCTACGACCCGGCCAAGCGCAGTTACGATCGCAGCTCCTGGACCTACGAGCTGGACGCCGACGGCTTCGCCAGGCGCGACATGACCCTGAGCCACCCGCGCTGCGTGTGGAACCTGCTCAAGGCCCACGTCAGCCGCTACACCCCGGACATGGTCACCAACATCTGCGGCACGCCCAAGGCCGACTTCCTGCAGATCTGCGAGATCCTCGGCACCACCAGTGCCCCGGACAAGACCGCCACCTTCCTCTACGCCCTGGGCTGGACCCACCACACCAACGGCGCGCAGATGATCCGAGGCTCGGGCATGATTCAGCTGCTGCTGGGCAACATCGGCATGGCCGGTGGCGGGGTCAACGCCCTGCGCGGCCACTCCAACATCCAGGGCTACACCGACCTGGGCCTGCTCTCGCTGCGCCTGCCCGGCTACATGAACCTGCCATCGGATGCGCAGACCGACCTGGCCACCTACCTCAAGCAGACCACGCCCAGCGCGGTGCTGCCCGACCAGGTCAACTACTACAAGCACACCCCCAAGTTCTTCGTCAGCCTGATGAAGAGCCTGTGGGGCGACAAGGCCACCAAGGACAACGACTGGGGCTTCGACTGGCTGCCCAAGTGGGACGACAGCTACGACGTGCTCAACTACAGCAACCGCATGTACGAGGGCAAGGTCAACGGCTACATCGCCCAGGGCTTCAACCCGGTGGCGGCGTTCCCGGACAAGAACAAGGCCCAGGCCGCGCTGGAGAAACTCAAGTTCCTGGTGATCATCGACCCGCTGGCCACCGAGACCTCGAGCTTCTGGCAGAACCACGGCGAGGAGCACGACGTGGACACCGCGGCGATCCAGACCGAAGTGTTCCGCCTGCCCTCCTCCTGCTTTGCCGAGGAAGACGGCTCGATCGTCAACTCCGGGCGCTGGCTGCAATGGCACTGGGCCGGCGCTGCGCCGCCGGGCGAGGCCTGGCACGACGGCAAGATCCTCGGCCACCTGTTCCTGAAGATCCGCGAGCTGTACGAGAAGGAAGGCGGTGCCAACCCCGCGCCGATCCTCAACATGGCCTGGGACTACGCCGACCCGTTCGACCCCAAGCCCGAGGAAGTGGCCAAGGAATCCAACGGCCGCGCCCTGGCCGACCTGCACGACGAACAGGGCAACCTGATTCTGCGCAAGGGCCAGTTGCTCGACGACTTCTCGCAACTGCGCGACGACGGCACCACTGCCAGCTTCAACTGGATCTTCGCCGGCTCCTGGACCGAAAAGGGCAACCAGATGGCACGGCGCGACAACGCCGACAGCGGCCTGGGCTGCACCCCGGGCTGGGCCTGGGCGTGGCCGCAGAACCGGCGCATTCTCTACAACCGCGCCTCGGCCGACCCGCAGGGCAAGCCGTGGGACCCCAAGCGCAAGCTGATCGGCTGGGACGGGGCGCGCTGGAGCGGCGTGGACGTGCCGGACTTCGCCGTCACCGCTGCACCGGGCAGCAACACCAACCCGTTCATCATGCTGCCTGAAGGCCTGGGCCGGCTGTTCTCGGTGGGCGCGATGAACGACGGGCCGTTCCCCGAACACTACGAGCCCACCGAAAGCCCGCTGGCGAACAACCCGCTGCACCCGAACGTGACCTACAGCCCCACCGCGCGGGTGTACGAAAGCGATCGCAAGCGCATGGGCAGCCGCGAGCAGTTCCCGTATGTGGCCACCACCTACTCGATCACCGAGCTGTTCCGCCACTGGACCAAGCATGCGCGGCTCAACGCCATCGTGCAGCCCGAGCAGTTCATCGAGATCGGCGAGAAGCTGGCCGCCGACAAGGGCATCGTGCAGGGCGACCTGGTGCGCGTCAGCACCCAGCGTGGCTACATCAAGGCCAAGGCCGTGGTGACCAAGCGCATCCGCCGCCTGGCCATCGACGGGCAGGACGTCGACACCATCGGCATCCCCTGCCACTGGGGCTATGAAGGCACCACGCGCAAGGGCTTTCTGGCCAATACCCTGACCCCGGGGGTGGGCGATTCCAATACCCACACGCCGGAATACAAGGCGTTTCTCGTGAACATCGAAAAGGCCTGAGGGAGCGAACTTCATGTCCATGCAATCCCAAGACATCATCAAGCGCTCGGCCACCAACGTGCTGACCCCGGCGCCGCGTGCGCGCGACCACCAGGCCGAAGTGGCCAAGCTGATCGACGTGAGCATCTGCATCGGCTGCAAGGCCTGCCAGGTGGCCTGCAACGAGTGGAACGACCTGCGCGACGAGGTCGGCCACAACGTCGGCGTGTACGACAACCCGGCCGACCTGTCGGCCGAAACCTGGACGCTGATGCGCTTCGATGAAGTCGAAGATGAAAGCGGCAAGCTCGAATGGCTGATCCGCAAGGACGGCTGCATGCACTGCGCCGACCCGGGCTGCCTGAAGGCCTGCCCGCAACCGGGGGCGATCATCCAGTACGCCAACGGCATCGTCGACTTCCAGTCCGACCACTGCATCGGCTGCGGCTACTGCATCGCCGGCTGCCCGTTCGATGTGCCGCGCATCAGCAAGAAGGACAACAAGGCCTACAAGTGCACCCTGTGCGTGGACCGCGTGTCGGTGGGCCAGGAGCCGGCCTGCGTCAAGACCTGCCCCACCGGTGCGATCAACTTCGGCAGCAAGCAGGACATGCTGCACCAGGCCAGCGAGCGCGTGACCGAGCTGCAGGGCCGCGGCTTTGCCGGCGCCGGCATCTACGACCCGCAGGGCGTGGGCGGCACCCACGTGGTGTACGTGCTGCAGCACGCCGACAAGCCGTACCTGTACCACAAGCTGCCCACCGACCCGCGCATCAGCAGCGCCATCCATGGCTGGAAGGGCTGGCTCAAGCCGGTGGCGGCCGTGGCCTTCTTCGCTACCCTGGCCGGCACCCTGTTCCACTACGTGGGCGTGGGGCCGAACGAGGTCGAGGAAGCCGACGAGAAACACGAGGAGGACACCCACGCATGAACAAGGACAAACTGATCCTGCGCACCCGCTTCATCGAGCGTGCCAGCCACTGGGTAATGGTGCTGTGCTTCCTTGCCGTGGCCCTGTCGGGGCTGTCGTGGTTCTTCCCGTCGCTCAACGGGCTCAACGCCGTGTTCGGCACCCCGCAGCTGGCGCGCATCCTGCACCCGTTCTTCGGGGTGGTGGTGTTCCTGCTGCTGGCGTTCCTGTTCGTGCGCTTCGTCAAGTACAACCTGCCCGAGCGTGAAGACCTCGCGTGGTTCAGGAACGTGCGCCAGGTGCTGGCCGGCGAGCACGAGCCGGCGCTGCAGATCGGCAAGTACAACGCCGGGCAGAAGATCCTGTTCTGGGGAATCATGGGCCTGATCAGCGTGCTGCTGGTCAGTGGCGTGGTGATCTGGCGGCCTTACTTCGCGCCGTGGTTCAGCATACCGTCGATTCGCATCGGCCTGCTGGTACACGCCATTGCCGGCATCTGCCTGATCCTGCTGATCATCGGCCATGCGTACCTGGCATTCTGGGTCAAGGGTTCGATTCGCGGCATGGTCACCGGGTATGTGAGCCGCAGCTGGGCCAAGACCCACCATGACCGCTGGTACCGGCAGATCAGCAACAAGCAGAGCGGGAGTGGCAAGCAGCAATGAACAGCATCCAGATGACCCCTGCCGAGCAGCGTAGCGCCGGCGTTGGCGAAATACCTGCCGTGCTGCTGCCGACCCTGGGCGAGCGCTACCGCCAGCGCGCCACCCGCCTGCGTCAGCTGGCCGAGGGGCACCCGATGGCCGACTACCTGCAGTTCGTGGCACAGGTGGCCGATGCCCAGCAGCAATTGCTCGAACGCCTGCCGCTACCGGCAACGCTGGTGAGCAGCCTGGCCGGGCGGGTAGCCGCCGGCAAGGCGCCGCTGGCCTGGGCCAGCCTGCCGCGCGATGCCTACTGGCAGCAACTGTTGCGCGGGCTTGGCGAGCACATCGAGCACGCCACCCTGCAGGGCCTGTGCGCGCAGGGCGAGGCCGCCCTGGACGTGGCGGCCGATGCGTTGCTGGCAGGCCGCTTCAGCGAGATCGACAGCGGTCAGGCGCTGTTCCTGTGGGCAGCCCTGTCGCTGTACTTCACCCAGCTGGCGGCGCACCTGCCCGCCATCGGCAATGCCGGCGTGGGCGAGCAGCGCCAGCATTGCCCGGTGTGCACCGGGGCGCCGGTGGCCAGCGTGATCATGACCGGTGCCCAGGCCGGGCTGCGCTACCTGCACTGCGGGTTGTGCGAGAGCCGCTGGCACATGGTGCGGCTCAAGTGCAGCAACTGCGAAGAGACCGGCAGCCTGGACTACTGGTCGCTGGATACCCATGAAACCGCGATCAAGGCCGAGAGCTGCGACGACTGCCACAGCTACCTGAAGGTGTTCTACCCCGAGCACGAGCGCGACCTTGAGCTGGTGGCCGATGACCTGGCCTCGATCGCGCTGGATGCCGAGGTGGAGCGCCAGGGGTTCGATCGCAGCGGTGTGAACCCGTTTCTGTTCCCGGGCTAGAGCGGGTACTGCATCAGCCAGTGTGATTTGCCCCAGGCCTGGAACTGCTCGAGGTACTGCCACCCCCGCTTGTGGTAGTACTCGGCGCGGTCGTGGGTGTGCAGGTAGAGGTGCGTGTGCCCCAGGGCCCTGGCCTTGGTGCAGATGCCCTCGATCAGCGTTTCGGCCAGGCCTTGGCCGCGGGCTTGCGGGCTGACGAACACGCAGGCCAGCCACGGGCTCAGGTCGGGCCGCAGGGGCAGGTCGTCGCGCGCCAGTGAAGCGCTGCCCAGCAGGTTGCCGTCATCCAGCGCCAGCAGGCTGTACAGGCTGCCGTCAGTCTGGCCATCGGCGAACTCCTGTTGCCATTGGGCCAGCGGTACATCGGCGTATTCGTAGGCGAACTGCTCGTGCAGCCAGCGGGCCAGGGTATCGCTGTGGTGTGGGTGGTTGCTGAGCCAGTCGATCATGGGTGTGCTCTGGGCGTTGGGGGGATGCAAAGGTACACCGAATTGGATGAGGGGTGTGGCCACCTGCATCTACACTTGTCAGTGCCACCGCACCTTCCCGGAGGACCGCGCCATGCCCCACTCTGACGTCCTGATCATCGGCGCCGGGCCCACCGGCCTGGTCCTGGCCCTGTGGCTGAGCAAGCTGGGCATCTCGGTACGCATCCTCGACAGGACCAGCGCCGCCGGCACCACCTCCCGCGCGCTCGCCGTGCAAGCCCGCACCCTGGAGCTGTACCGCCAGCTGGACCTGGCCGACGCGGTCGTTGGCGCCGGCCACCAGGTGCCCGCCGCCAACCTCTGGGTCAAGGGCGAGCCCGCCGCACGCCTGCCTTTGGACAGCATCGGCGCCAACCTCACGCCCTACCCCTTTCTCGAAATCTACCCGCAGGACCAGCACGAGAACCTGCTGATCGAGCGCCTGCGCGGCCTTGGCGTGGAGGTCGAACGCAGCACCGAACTGCTCGGTTTCACCCAGCACGACACCACCGTCAGCGCACGCCTGCGCCTGCCCGACGGCAGCGAGCAAGACTGCGAGGCGCATTACCTGGCCGGCTGCGACGGCGCCCATTCGAGCGTGCGCAACGGCCTGCATGTCGACTTCCCCGGCGGCACCTACCAGCAGCTGTTCTATGTGGCCGACGTGGATGCCAGCGGCCCGCCCATGAACGGCGAGCTGCACGTGGACCTGGACGAGGCGGACTTTCTGGCGGTGTTCCCGCTGGCCGGCGCAGGCCGCGCGCGGTTGATCGGCACGGTGCGCGACGCACGCGCCGAACACCCCGAGCAACTGCGTTTCGAGGATGTCAGCCAACGTGCCATCGAGCACCTGCACTTGCAGGTGCTCAAGGTCAACTGGTTTTCCACCTACCGCGTACACCATCGCGTGGCCGGGCATTTCCGCCAGCAGCGCGCCTTCCTGCTCGGCGACGCCGCGCACGTGCACAGCCCGGCCGGCGGCCAGGGCATGAACACCGGCATCGGCGATGCAATCAACCTGGCCTGGAAGCTGTGCAGCGTACTCAAGGGCAAGGCCCACGACGACCTGCTCGACAGCTACCCGGTCGAGCGCATGGCCTTCGCCCGTCGCCTGGTGGCCACCACCGACCAGGTGTTCACCTTCGCTACCGCCGATGGCAGCATCGCCAACCTGTTGCGTACGCGCCTGGCACCGGTGCTGATACCGCGCATGGCGGCATTCGCCAAGGCGCGCAGCCTGCTGTTTCGCACGGTCTCGCAACTGGGCCTGAACTACCGCCTGATGCCGCTGAGCTTCGGCAGCGCCGGCCATGTGCAGGGCGGCGACCGCCTGCCCTGGGTGGTGACGCAGGAACACGACAATTTCAGCGCGCTGTCGCACCTGGGCTGGCAGGTGCACGTGTACGGCCTGGCCAGCAAGGAACTGAGCGCCTGGTGCGCCGCACGCCAGCTGCCACTGCAGGTTTACCCCTGGTCGGCCGCCTGCACGGCCGCCGGCCTGGCACGCAACGCGCTGTACCTGCTGCGCCCCGACAGCTACGTGGCGCTGGCCGAACCCTCGGCCTCCACCGCCGCCGTGGAGCGCTACTTCAGCGAGCGGGGCCTGCGCCCCTGGTGAGGTGCTTACGCCGGTTTGTCGGCGCCCAGCACCCCGGCATAGCGGTAGGTGGTCACGCAACACAGCACCAGGCCGCTGACCGCGACCGCGCCGCCCACCAGGCCGATGTCGCCAAGGCCCATGTGGGTGCTGACCAGGCTGCCCAGCAACGCCCCGCCACCGATGCCCACGTTGTACAGCCCCGAGAACATGGCCATGGCCACGTCGGTGGCATCGGAAGCCAGCACCAGCACCTTCGATTGCAGGGCCAGGCTGAAACACATGATCGCCATGCCCCACACCATGCTCAGCGCGCAGAGCAGGGTCGGGTTGACTGCCAGCGGGGCCAGCAGCAACAGGCTCAGGGCGATGGCGCCGATGGCGCCAATCGCGAACCCCCGCGGGAAACGCTCGCTGTAGCGACTGAACAGAATCGAGCCGAAGATGCCCGCCCCGCCATACAGCAACAGCAGGATGGTGGTCATCTCGCCGCTCATCGCCGCGACCTGCTGGCTGAACGGCTCGATGTAGCTGTAGGCGGTGAACTGCGCGGTGATGCCCAGCACCACCAACGCATACACCGAGAGCAGCGCCGGCCGCTTGAGCAGCATCGGCAGGCTGCGCAGCGAACCGGAGTTCTGGCTGGGCAGGCGCGGCAGCGAGCGCATCAGCCACAGCAACGTCAGTACCGAGACCCCGGCGATGCCCATGAAGGTGGTGCGCCAGCCCAGCGCCTCGCCCACCACTCGCCCCAGCGGAATGCCCAGCACCATGGCCAGGGTGGTGCCGGTGGCCAGCACCCCGAGGGCCTTGGCCTGCTTGCCCGGCGGCGCCACCCGCACCGCCAGCGACGCGGTGATGGCCCAGAACACCGCGTGGGCCAGTGCGATACCGATGCGGCTGAACAGCAGCATGCCGAAGCTGGTGGCCATGCTCGACAGCACATGGCTGGCAATGAACAGCACGAACAGGAACGCCAGCAGCTTGCGCCGCTCGATGTTGCGGGTCATCAGCATCATCGGCAGCGAGGCCAGCGACACCACCCAGGCATAGATGGTCAGCATCAGCCCGACCTGGGCGGTGGGCATGTCGAAGCTGCGGCCGATGTCGCTGAGCAGGGCCACCGGCACGAACTCGGTGGTGTTGAAGATGAATGCAGCCAGGGCCAGCGCGAAAACGCTGAGCCAGCTGCCATTACGGGTATCTGCGGGGTTGTTCATCGGACGGGGCAAGGCTCCGGGGCGGGCGCGTCAGACGCGACCCTGGGTTCAATGAAACCTGCGCGGCAAAAGGCGCGCAGGCAAAAGCCACCCCTGGGCCGGCGGCCTGGGTGTTGCGCTGCAGAAGGTTGTTATAGGTAGGTGCGGGTCGCAGGCCCGATGGTACGTCATGCGTCGGGGGGGCGACAATAACGCTCGCCGCGCCGCGCCGGCCCCACCGATGAAACTTGCCACGGACATGCAGTGTCTTTGTCATGAGCCCGTAGTAGTGCAAAGCCTGACAAGGGCTGCAGCATTGTCCGATGGTCAGGGTTTACCGACACACGCCTAATCGGGGTCCCTTGAGTACCGGATCTGCCAGGAGGCCGTATGCGCCTAGTTTCGCAACTGCTCCAACGTCTCAGACAAAAAGGCCTGCGTCGCGCCTTGCGCCCGCTATGGCAACGCCACGTGTTCCAGCACTGGCAACTGGTGTGGCTGGACCGCGACCCGTTGGCCAGGGTGCCTCGACAACGCACCCGCCCCTGCCCTCCCGTGCGGCTCGTCCAGATCACCCCGAGCAACACCGACGCGTTCGCGCGCCATTTCCCCGGCCAGTTGCAGGCCATGAACGACCTTGCACGCGAAGGCCACACCGGCCACATGTACCTGGACGAAGCCGGTGACGCGGTGGCGATGGTGTGGGCCAGCACCCGTGACTATCACGACCGGCACTACTACGGCTGCACCTTCCCGGTACAGCCCGGCGAATACTTCCAGTTCGCCGGCGAAGTCGAGCGCGCCTACTTCGGCACCGGCCTGTCCACGCGGGTGCAGACCGAGCTGTGGGAGGCCATGCTCGCCAAAGGCTGCACGCGCATCGTGGTGGTGGTGGCGCTGGACAACGCACAGGCAGTCAAGATGCACCTGCACCTGGACTACCACGAACAGGGTCGCATCACCCACGCGTACAGGTTCTTCGGGCGCTGGTACTTCTCCCGCGTGACCCACTACAGCGGCTCGCGCCTGGCCCACCTGGCCCCGCGGGCCAGACGCAAGGCCGACAGCGAGCCGGCGCCGCAGCTGCACGACACCGACGCCTGAGCGCCTACGCCCCGGGTTGCAAGGTCATGCAGCGCGCATGACCTTCAGCTTACCGGGGCTGTAGAGAAGGCCGATGGCATGCAACTGCCGGTGGACGCCTAATCGGAGCTCCTGGAATAAAACCTGTCGGAGTTCTCATGCAATTGATCGAAATCGCCCACCAGCGCATCAGACAAAAAGGCTTGCTGCGTGCGCTTCGCCCGCTGTGGCGCCGCTACATCTTCTCGCACTGGCAACTGGTGTGGTTGCAGCGCAGCCCCCTTGCGCCCGTCGCCGCGCAACGCAGGCGCACCTGCCCGCCAGTGCACCTGGTAGCGATAACACCCCACAATACCGAGGCCTTCAGCCGTTACTTCCCTGGCCAGGTGCAGGCCATGACCGACCTCGCCGAACAGGGCCACACCGGCCACATGTACGTGGACAGCCACGGCAACGCGGTGGCGATGGTGTGGGCCAGCACCCGCGATTACCACGACCGCCATTACTACGGCTGCACCTTCCCGGTGCAGCCGGGCGAATACTTCCAGTTTGCCGGGGAAGTCGACCGCGCCTACTTCGGTACAGGCCTGTCGACCCAGGCCCAGCTCGACCTGTGGTCCACCATGCTGGCCAAGGGGTGTACGCGCATCGTCAATGTGGTGGCGCTGGACAACGTGCAGGCGGTGAAGATGCACCTGCAGCTGGATTATCAGGAACAGGGTCGCATCACCCACGCCTACAGAGTGTTCGGTTGCTGGCGGTTCTCGCGCACCACCCACTACAGCGGCAAGCGCCTCGCTCACCTGGCGCCGCGGGCCCGGCCACGGGCCCCTGACACCTTCATCGCCTGAGCAGAACCGCGCCTTGATTCAGGCGCCATTAAATCGTCAAAAAAGCGTCAGACCTTTCCGATCAACTGCTCTATGCCGGTAACCTCCGGTGTAGAGCGGCTCACCCTTTTTACACATATTTTGAAACAACCGCCGCGATGGCTTTTTGACACGCCGTCAAAACGCTGGGCTATACCATGAAAAAGATTTCACCAAACCCACCGTTTCATCTGCCCTATCCGGCAAGGAGGCACCATGGGTGCTTTGCAGAACGTGCGCGACAAGATCAGAAGAAAAGGCCTGCGCCGCGTCGCCAGAACCCTCTGGGAACGCCATGTGTTCTATCACTGGGAACTGCTGTGGATGGAGCGCGATCTGGTCAGTGCGGTACCGCCGCACAACCTGCGACCGCACAAGCCGGTGCGCCTGGTGACCATCACCGAGGACAACGCCGTCGCCTTTGCCCGCCACTTCGGCGACCGTGTGCAAACCATGGCCGAGCTTGCCCGCGAAGGCCACACCGGGCACATGTACCTGGACGATGCCGACAATGCGGTGGCGTTCATCTGGGGCAGCAAGCGCGACTACCTGGACCGTCACTATTACGGCTGCACCTTCCCGGTCAAGGAGGGCGAGTTCTTCGAGTTCGGCGGCGAGATGACCCCGTCGTACTTCGGCACCAGGCTGTCGGTGGATGCCCAGGTCAACCTGTGGGCGGCCATGCAGGCCCAGGGCTGCAACAAGGTGGTGGACGTGGTCGAGACGCACAACGTACCGGCCATGAAGCTGCACCTGCGCATGGGTTATCACGAACAGGGGCGCGTGGCGCACGTGTACTGCCTGTTCGGGCGCTGGAAGTTCTTCCGCGAGACCACCTACAGCGGCTCACGCCTGGAACAGCTGCGCAAGCCTCGGGCAGTCAAGACAGCCGCCGCACCAGCATGAACCTGCCAGCCCCTGCGCCCGCGCTGCGGGTGCAGGGGCCTGCTCGACATCCCTGCTCAACCCCGCATCTACCCGCCCTGCGCGGCGCTTGACCGTACCTGGAGCGCATGCAAGCATCCGCCGGCCATAACGCCCACGAATGCAGTTCAGAGACGAATGCCCCGGGATGAAGATTCCATTGCAGATCCACGCATTGAAGACGCTCGCCTGGCAGGCCGGGTGCTGCACGGAACGACGATGGCGCGAGAGAGTCTAGGCATTGGCATTACCAATGCCAGCTCACTGCCGACATGAGACCCCGACCATGAATGCCCCCGCCTCCCCTGCGCCCGAACCCGGCCGCTGCCAACGCCTCAAGGCCGCCAGCCGCCGCGAGCACGACAGTGTCGATACGCTGGTGATGGGCGTTCGACCGTTCGAGAGCCGCGAGCGCTATGCATTGTTTCTGCAAGTGCAGCACCGCTTTCATGGCAGCCTTCAAGCCTTGTATGGCGATGCGCAGTTGAACCGCACATTGCCCGGGCTGGCGGCGCTGTCGCGGTTCGAGGCAGTGCAGGCCGACCTGCGCGACCTTGGCCTGCCGGTGCCCGGTGTACCGGCCCCTGTGCAGCTGTCTGCGCCAGCTGAAGCACTGGGCTGGCTGTACTGCAGCGAGGGCTCGAACCTGGGGGCGGCGTTTCTGTTCAGGCAGACCCAGCAACTGGGGCTGGACGCGCAGCGTGGCGCCCGGCATCTGGCGCCGCACCCGGACGGGCGTGCGCTGCAGTGGCGCCAGTTCGTGGGGTTGATCGATGCACTGGTGCTGAGTGAGGAACAGGAGCGCCAGGCGGTGGATGGGGCGCTGGCGGCGTTCGAGTTCTATCGCAGCAGCGTGCGCGACATTTTCGGCTGAGGCCTGTAGCGACGTCTTCGCCGGCTCCTGCAGGAGTCACGATGATCCTGCAGGAGCCGGCCTTGCCGGCGATCGAGTGCGCAGCGCTCGCTAACCCTGCTCGGTCATCGCCTGCGGCTGATGCTCGATACGCGCCCGCTTGCGGTAGAACGCGATGCCCAGGATCAACGCCGTCACCGCCGCCGTCATCAAGGTCTCGTAGCGGTAGTCGGGGCTGAACAGCATGTAGCCCAGCACCAGCGAAATCACCACGATCACCAGCCAGGTCAGCCACGGGAACAGCCACATCTTGAACGCCAGCTCGGTGCCCTCGCGCTCGACGATGGCACGCATGCGCAGTTGCGACACGGCGATCACCAGGTACACCAGCAGCGCGATGGCCCCGGTGGTCGACAGCAGGAAGCCGAACACCTTGCCCGGGAAGGCGAAGTTCACGAAGCAACCGACAAACCCGGCCAGGGTCGACAGCAGCACCGCCACGGTGGGCACGCCACTACCGGAAATACGCTTGGTCAGCGGGTGCGCCTCACCGCGCGCGCCCAGCGAATAGAGCATGCGCGAAGCGGTATACAGCCCCGAGTTCATGCAGCTGGTGACCGCCACCAGCACCACCACATCGATCAGGAACTTGGCGCCCGGCACGTTGAGGATTTCCAGCGCGCGCTGGAACGAACCCACCTGCAGCAGGCGCGGGTCATTCCACGGCACCAGCGCGACGATGAAGAAGATCGAGAACACGTAGAAGATCGCGATGCGGTACACCACCAGGTTGGTGGCGCGGCGGATCTTGTCTTTCGGGTTGGCGGTTTCGTCGGCGGCAATGGTGACGATCTCGGCACCGAAGAACGAGAAGATGGTTACCAGCACGCCGGCCAGCACGGCGCCGAAGCCGTTGGGCATGAAGCCGCCATTGGACCACAGGTTCTCGACGCCCGAGGTCTGCGCCAGCGGCCATACACCGCTCACCCCCATCAGGCACACCACCAAAAAGCCGATGATCGCCACCACCTTGACCAGGGCGAACCAGTACTCGAACTTGCCGAAGTTCTTCACGCTGATCAGGTTGCTGCACGACAGTACGATCATGATCAGGAAGGCAAAGGCCCAGGACGGCACGTCGGGGTACCAGGCGTGCAGGATGTCGGCACCGGCGATTGCCTCGACCGGAATGATCAGTACCCAGAACCACCAGTACAGCCAGCCGATGGTGAAGCCAGCCCATGGCCCGATGGCCCGCCCGGCGTAGGTGGAGAACGAGCCGCTGTTGGGGTCGGCGATGGCCATTTCGCCGAGCATGCGCATCACCAGCAGCACCAGCAGGCCGGTAATCATGTAGGAGATGAGGATGGCCGGACCGGCCTTGGCGATGGCGTTGGACGAACCGATGAACAAACCGGCGCCGATGATGCCGGCGATGGAGATCATCGAGACCTGACGCGAGGTCAGGCCGTGCTTGAGCGAGCGTTGCGGTTTTTCTTGTAGGGACGACATGGTTGCCTCTCTGGCCAATGCCTGCTGCACCTGGTTGCGCGATGACCGCGCAGGTCAGGCCAAGGTCTTCATGGAAAGTGTGCGGCAGCAGAAATGTAAGGAGCCGTTATTGTTTTTTGGGCATCAAACGTAATGTAACGGGTACTGATCGGCCTCTTTTCGATAAGTTTCGGACGCACTTTTCCCGGTCCCTCGGGGCATCGAAACTAGCAGTTGAAATGATTGACGCAGGTCAGTATTAATCTGCGAACAGGCTGCTTACAAACGACCTTTTATCACCACATGATTCCTCCATGGAATGAACTCAGTCCTTTTCATCTGCCCGGTGCCCTCGATGTCCAAGCGTTTGATGCCCTCCACCACCACCCTGCAATGCTTCGAGGCGGCGGCCCGCCACCTGAGCTTCACCCGCGCCGCGCAGGAGCTGCACCTGACCCAGAGCGCGGTGAGCAAGCAGGTGGCGCAACTCGAGGAAATGCTCTGCCACAACCTGTTCCAGCGCGTGCGCCGGCGCCTGCACCTGACCCCTGCAGGCTCGCTGTACCTGGCCGAGGTGAACAAGATCCTCACCCAGCTGGACATCTCCAGCCGCTACATCCTGACCTACGGCGGCGAGACCCAGGTGCTGACCGTGGCCACCCAGCCCACCTTCGGCGCACGCTGGCTGGTGCCCAACCTGCACGGTTTCAGCCGGCAGCACCCGAACATCCATCTGGACATCAAGAGCGAGCTGGAACCCTTCGACCTGCTCAACAACAAGGCCGACATCGCGTTTTTCTTCGGCCAGGGCACCTGGCCGGGGGCCACCTGCATCGAGCTGTTCCATGAAGAGGTGGTGCCGGTGTGTCACCCCGAGCTGATCGCGGCAGCGCTGCCACGCAGCGCCGAAGACCTCGCCCACCACCCGTTGCTGCAATGCACCTCGCGCCCGGAGGCCTGGCACGAGTGGTTCCTGCAGCAGGACCTGCAGTCCCAGCACAGCTACCACGGGCCGCGTTTCGACACCTTCTACCTGTGCATCCGCGCGGCCCAGGCCGGCTGCGGCATCGCCCTGGTGCCACGCTACCTGGTGGCCGAAGAACTGGCCGAGGGCAAGCTGGTGGTGGCCTGGGCGCACACCATGCCCAGCGAGGGCGCGCACTTCATCGCCCATGCCGAGCATGCGGCGCAGGTGCCGAAGGTGAAGGCGTTCGTCGAGTGGATACAGGGCAGGATCACGATTTGACGGAATGATTGCTCGACTTTATTTCGCTTGTGGCGTTTGCCGGATGTTGGCTTAGATATATAAAAACTTCCGTCACCCAGGTACTTGCCCATGACGCACGAAACAATCAGCCGATCTCTTTCCATTGTGCATCCCATTACACTTTCACACGGGCGCAATGCCCAGGTGTGGGATACCGATGGCAAGCACTACATCGACTTCGTGGGCGGTATCGGCGTACTCAACCTGGGGCATTGCAACCCGGCGATCGTCAGCGCCATCCAGCACCAGGCCACGCAACTGACCCATGCGGCGTTCAACGCCGTCCCGCACGGGCCCTATGTGCAGTTCATGCAACGCCTGGAGGCGTTCGTGCCACTGAGCTACCCGATGGCAGGCATGCTCACCAACAGTGGCGCCGAGGCGGCGGAGAACGCCTTGAAAGTGGCCCGCGCCGCCACCGGGCGTACGGCGGTGGTGGCCTTCGATGGCGGCTTCCACGGACGTACCCTGGCCACGCTCAACCTCAATGGCAAGGTGGCACCCTACAAGCAGAAGGTCGGCGTGCTGCCCGGCCCGGTGTTCCACCTGCCCTACCCCAGCGCCGACAACGGCGTGACCGGCGAGCAGGCGATGCAGGCGCTGGAGCGCCTGTTCAGCGTCGAGATCGACGTCAATGAAGTGGCCTGCTTCATCTTCGAGCCGGTGCAGGGCGAAGCCGGCTTCCTGGCAATGGACCCCACCTTTGCCCAGGCCCTGCGCACGTTCTGCGATGCACACGGCATCCTGATCATCATCGACGAGATCCAGTCGGGCTTTGGCCGCACCGGCCAGCGCTTCGGCTTCCCGCGGCTGGGCATCGAGCCGGATCTGCTGCTGTTGGGCAAGAGCATTGCCGGCGGCGTGCCGCTGGGGGCGGTGGTAGGCCGGCGCGAGCTGATGGCCAGCCTGCCCAAGGGTGGCCTGGGCGGCACCTATTCGGGCAACCCGCTGGCCTGTGCGGCAGGGTTGGCGACCCTGGAACTGATGAGCGATGCCAACCTGGCGACCTGGGGCGAGTTGCAGGAGCGCGCCATCGTCGGGCGGTATGAAGCGTGGAAGGCCCGCGGGTTGACGCCGTACCTCGGGCGACTGACCGGTGTGGGCGCCATGCGCGGCATCGAGCTGGTCACGCCACAAGGCAAGCCGGCCACCGCACAACTGGCCGAGGTGCTGGAGAAGGCACGCGCGGCCGGGCTGCTGCTGATGCCGGCGGGCAAGGCGCGGCACATCATCAGGTTGCTGGCGCCTTTGACCGCCGAGGCAGACGTGCTGGAGCGCGGGCTGGATATCCTGGAGCGCTGCCTGGCAGAACTGTCATAAAACTGACCCGCCCGCTGATCACGACCTCCCATCCCGTGTCTTGATGCCATAGCCAGCAATCCGTACGTGCGCCAGCGCGTTACGGAGGCTGGCCGGCCGACAAGTGCTTTTGCCCAGCGCAATCAGGCTTTATCCTGCATCGTTTCGCACGCTGGCCCTGGGAGTTCCAATGTACATCGATGTACCGCGCCGCCTGGTGTTCTTCGACAAGGACGACACCGTTCGCCCACCCTGCCTCGTGCAGTACCATCCCGACACCGGCACCCTGAGCCGGCCGGCTTTCGCCCAGCCCGACGACAGCGTGTGGGACATCGCGCGCGACCAACGCCGCATCGCGCTGAGCGGGGTCAAGTGGCTGGTGGTGCGCGGGGCCAGCCGCTCGCGGCTGAACCTTGTGCACGACGGCGCGCCGCTGCATGCAACCCAGAACCTGCTGTCGTACTGGGCACGCTTCGACCCCAGCGCCCGCTACGCGCTGGTCAGCGTGGCCAATGGCAAGAAACGCCCGGTGATCATCGACCTGGACAGCGGTGAACACAGCGACCCTGTGGAGCGTGACGTGGACGCCAGGTTCGGCAGCATCGACCCGTTGCAGGGCAGGCTCTGGGCCCCCGACGAGCGTGCCCGCAATGGCGTATTGACGGTCGATTGCGCCAGCGGCGAAGTCGGCAGGGTCAGCGTGCCGCTGGAGGCAAAGGTGCGCAGCCTGCGCTTTTCCCGCGACGGGCAGTACCTGTTCGTGACCGGGGAAAACAACCGGCTGCTGTGCTGCGACCGCGAGGGCGCAACGGTATGGACCAAGGACGTCAGTGCGTATGGCCATGTCGGCTCGGGCCGCATCCTGTTCAACGAATCCGGCAGCCACCTGTGCCTGCCGACCTCGCCCACCGACAGCTCCACGCTCGCCGGCAATCTCATCATCGCAACCGCCACCGGCCATACCGAGACCACCATCATGCCCAAGGCGCGACTGGCCGCTGACTGGTTTGGCGACCACGTGCTGAGCCATCGTGGCGAGGTGGTGGACTTCTTCACCGGCGCCATCGTGGCCAAGCTGGACCTGGCCAGCCCCTGCTGATCGTCACCTGACCCGCCCCTTCAACGGCCCCCGCCGCCCCGTGTGCTAGCGTCTATGGGTGGCCTGCGCCTTGCGCACGGCCACGCCCATAAGAAATCAAGACCTGACCGACTGATGACGGGTGAGCCATGCAACTGCGAATCAACCAGACGACCTACGAGGTCGATGCTGACGCGGACACGCCCCTGCTGTGGGTGATCCGCGATGACCTGGGCCTGACCGGTACCAAGTACGGCTGCGGCCTGGCCCAGTGCGGCGCCTGCTCGGTGCTGGTGGACGGCGCCGTGGTGCGTGCCTGCGTGACCCCGGTGGCCGGCGTGGTGGGGCGCGAAATCACCACCATCGAAGCCGTGGAGGCCGACGCCGTGGGCAAGCGCGTGGTCAGCGCCTGGGTCAAGCACCAGGTGGCCCAGTGCGGTTACTGCCAGTCGGGCCAGGTGATGGCGGCCACCGCCCTGCTCAAGCACACCCCGCACCCGAGCGATGCCCAGATTGCTGCCGCAATGGTCAACCTGTGCCGTTGCGGCACCTACAACGCCATCCATGCCGCCGTGCACGACGTGGCCGCCGCGCAGGAGAACGCCTGATGAACGACAGCCTGCGCGTTACCGGCGTGGCCCAGCCCTTCCCTGTGGGCGAGCCGGTCAATATCTCGCGCCGCAGCTTTCTGCTGGCAAGCGCCGGCACGGCAGTGGGCGCACTGGTGCTGGGCTTCGGCCTGCCCCTGGGCCTGAGCCGTGTGCAGGCCGCCACGGGCGACGCAGCGGCGCCCGGCACCCAGGTGCCGGCCTTTCTGGAGATCCGCCCGGACGGCCGCATCCGCCTGCTCAGCCCGTTCATGGAGGGCGGCCAGGGCATCTTCACGGCCATGGCGCAGATCGTGGGCGAAGAGCTCGATGCCGACCCCGCCACCTTTTTGATCGACAGCGCACCGCCCGGCGAGCAGTACGTGGTGATGGACAACGGCATGCGTATCACTGGCGGCAGCATGTCGGTACGCACCAGCTACCCGACCATGCGCCGCCTCGGCGCCCTGGCCCGCGCCATGCTGCTGCAGGCCGCTGCCGAGCGCCTGGGCGTGCCGGTGGGCGACCTGAGCACCGAGCCCGGCCGGGTGATACACGCCGCGTCGGGGCGCACGCTGGGCTATGGCGAACTGGCAGCCCAGGCCATGGACCTGCCCGTGCCAGACCCTGCCAGCGTGACGCTGCGCGACCCCAGCCAGTTCCGCTGGATCGGCAAGCCGGTGCAACGGGTGGACGCCTATGACAAGTCCACCGGCAAGGCCGTGTACAGCATCGACGTGAAGGTCGACGGCATGCTGCATGCCGCGGTGCAGCATGCACCGCGCCTGGGCATGCGCGTGGGCGAGCTGCGCAACGAGGCGCAGGTGAAAGCCATGAAGGGCGTGCATTCGGTGCATCGGCTGCCCGGTGCGGTGGCCGTGGTGGCCGAGCGCTGGTGGCACGCCAAGCGCGCGGTGGAGGCCGTGCAGGTGCAGTGGCTGGAGGCATCGGCCGACGCGAAGGTGCGCCAGATGCCTGCGGACTTTTCCAGTGACGCCTTTCGCGACCAGTTGGCCGCGGCCACCGGCCCGGCCCGCGACGAAGAGAATGAAGGCGACTTCGGCAAAGCCTTTGCCGACGCCGCCACCCAGGTGGAGGCCACCTACCACAACCAGTTCCTCAACCATGCACAGCTGGAGCCGCCTTCGGCCCTGGCGCGCTTCAACCCCGACGGCACGCTGGAGGTGTGGCTGCCCAACCAGGCGCCCGACATGTTCCGCGCCGACATGGCCAAGCGCACCGGCCTGGACCCGTCACAGATCACCCTGCACTCGCCGCTGCTGGGCGGCTTTTTCGGCCGCCACTTCCTGTACGACAGCGCCAACCCCTACCCGCAGGCGATCCTGCTGGCCAAGGCGGTCGGGCGCCCGGTCAAGCTGATCTGGAGCCGCGAAGAGGAGTTTCTGCGTGACGCGCTGCGCCCCATGGCCGTGGTCAAGTTCCGCGCAGCACTCGACGCCCAGGGCCTGCCGGTGGCCATCGAGGCAGTCAGCGCCACCGAAGGCCCCACCGAAGCCATCGCCGGCAAGCAGGGCGAGAAAATCGACCCCACGGCGCTCGAAGGGCTGTCGGGCAAGGCCTACGCCATCCCCAGCAAACGTATCGCCCAGGTCTATGTGAAAGGCCCGGCGATGCTCGGTTACTGGCGTTCGGTGGGCAACTCGCTGAATGACTTCTTCTATGAGGCGTTCCTCGATGAACTGGCCGACAAGGGCAAGCAGGACCCGTTCGAACTGCGCCTGCACCTGCTGCGCGATAACCAGCGCCTGACCAACCTGCTGCAGGCGGTGGGCGATCTGTCCGGTGGCTGGAAGCGTGGCCCGTTCACTGCCGAGGACGGCTCGCGGCGCGCTCGGGGTGTGGCCATGGCCTCGCCGTTCGGCTCGGAGGCGGCGGTGATCGCCGAGGTGTCCATCGAGCAGGGCCAGGTGAAGGTGCACGATATCTGGGAGGCCATCGACCCCGGCAGCATCGTCAACCCGGCGATCATCGAGGCGCAGGTCAATGGCGCGGTGTCGCTGGGGCTGTCGCAGGCACTGGTGGAGGAAGCGGTGTACGTGAACGGCCAGCCGCGCGCGCGCAACTATGACCTGTACCCGATCCTGTCGGCGCAGCGCATGGCGCGGGTGCATGTACGCATCGTCGAGAGCGGCGCGAAGATGGGCGGTATCGGCGAGCCGCCATTGCCGGCGGTGGCCCCGGCGGTGGCCAATGCGGTGGCGCACCTGACCGGCCAGCGCATCCGCAGCATGCCGCTGTCGCGCTACACCTTCAGCTAGGCCTCGATCAGGGACACCGCGCACATGACCAAGAGTCGACTCGCAACAACGCTGGGCTGTTTCGCGCTGCTTTGCCTCGTCATCGCAGCCGTGCTGGCCTGGTACGTGACCCGCACGCCGGCGTCGCCCTTCGCTGCCCAGGCCAGTGCCGCACCGCCAGACCCGGCCCTGGTGCAACGCGGCGAGTACGTGGCGCGGCTAGGCGACTGCGTGGCCTGCCACAGCCTGCCAGAGGCGGCGCCGTTTACCGGCGGGCTGAAGATGGCCACCCCGCTGGGCGCGATCTACGCCACCAACATCACCGCCGACCGCGCCACCGGCATCGGCGCCTACAGCCTGGCCGACTTCGACCGCGCCGTGCGCCATGGGGTGACCCCGGACGGTCGCCGGCTGTACCCGGCCATGCCCTACCCCTCGTACGCCAAGCTCAGTGACGACGATATCCGCGCGCTGTATGCCTTCTTCATGCACGGGGTGAGCCCGGCGGCGCAGGCCAACAAGCCCAGCGAAATCCCCTGGCCACTGAACCTGCGCTGGCCGATTGCGCTGTGGAACGGCCTGTTCACCGACCCCGCGCCCTACCCGGCCAAGCCGGACCAGGACGCGCAGTGGAACCGCGGCGCCTACATCGTGCAGGGGCCGGGCCACTGCGGCAGTTGCCATACGCCGCGCGGCCTGGCCTTCAACGAGAAGGGCCTGAGCGAGGCCAGCAAGACGTACCTGGCCGGCGGGCTGCTGGATGGCTGGTATGCGCCGAGCCTGCGCAACGACCCCAACACCGGGCTCGGGCGCTGGAACGAGGCGGATATCGTCAGCTTCCTCAAGCACGGGCGCAACCGGCACGCGGTGGTGTACGGCTCGATGACCGAGGCGTTCAACAACTCCACGCAGTTCATGAGCGACGAAGACCTGGGCGCGATCGCGCACTACCTCAAGTCGCTGCCCGGCGACCCCAGCCGCGACGGGCCGGCATGGCAGTACCAGGCGAGCGAGCTGTCGGCCGCATCCTCGGCACCCGGCGCGCATACCTACGTGAGCCGCTGCGCGACCTGCCATGGCCTGGACGGGCGCGGCCAGGCCGAGTGGATGCCACCCCTGGCCGGCGCCACCTCGGCGCTGGCCAGGGAGGACGCATCGGCCATCAACATCACCCTGAACGGCTCGCAGCGCATCGTCGCCGCGGGCGTGCCGGACGCCTACCGCATGCCGGCATTTCGCGAACAGCTGTCGGACCGGGAAATTGCCGAGGTGCTGAGTTTTGTGCGCAGCACCTGGGGCAATCACGGTGGCGCGGTAGAGGCCAAGGCGGTGGGCAAGCTGCGCGAGCACACCGGGCCGGCCAGCAGCAACCCGATCATCTTGCAGATGCGTTGAGCATCACCACCAGGAAGCCCCCATGCCATTGCAACGCCTGTCGAGGACACCCCATGGAAAGCATTGACCTGCTGGTGCTGCGAACTGCCCGGGAGTGGCTTGCCGGCGGCGAGCGCTGCCTGCTGGCCACCGTGGTGCGCACCTGGGGCTCGTCGCCGCGACCGGTGGGCTCGATGATGGTGCTCAGGCAGGACGGGCGCGCGGTGGGCAGTGTGTCGGGCGGGTGCATCGAGGACGACCTGATTGACCGGTACAGCAGCCTCCATGGCGGGCCGGGGATGCCCGGCGGCGCGCCACAGGTGGTGCGCTACGGCGTGAGTGCAGACGAGGCGCACCGGTTCGGCCTGCCATGTGGCGGCACCCTGGAACTGGTGCTGGAGTTCGCACCCTGCGCGCAGGCGCTGGGCCGATTGCTGGCGCTGCTTGATGAGGGAGTACTGATGCGCCGCGAGCTTGACCTGGCCTCGGGTGAGGTGACGGTGCAGGCCGACCAGCCCCATGCACCGTTCAGCTTCGATGGGCAGCGCATGAGCAACCCGCTGGGGCCGGCTTACCGGATGCTGCTGATCGGCGCCGGTGTGCTGGCCGAGTACGTGGCGGTGATGGCGCTGTTCAACGGGTTCAAGGTGTCGGTGTGTGATCCGCGGCCCGAGCACATGGACGTGTGGACGGTCGCCGGGGTAGAGAAGCTGATGGGCATGCCGGACGACGTGGTGCGCGCGTTTGCGGTGGATGCTCGCACCTGCGTGATTGCCCTGAGCCATGACCCCAGGCTGGATGACCTGGCGCTGATCGAAGCGCTGCGCGGGCCGGCGATGTACATCGGGGCGATTGGCTCGCGGCGCAACAGCGAGAGCCGCCGCCAGCGCTTGATCGGGCATTTTGGCCAGACGCCGGAATCGCTGCGGCGCCTGCATGGGCCCATCGGGCTCTACATCGCCAGCAAGACCCCAGGGGAGATTGCGGTGAGCGTGATGGCCGAGGTGCTGGCGGTGAAGAACGGCGTGCCCCTGCCCGGCGCTGTCGGCGCGGGGCCGACCCAGCCCCGGGTGGAGCACCCGCCACTGACTCAGGCATCGTGTTGTGCGCACCCAGGGTGACTGCATCGCCCTGGTGCTGGCTGCAGGCCGTGCCAGGCGCTTTGGCAGCGACAAACGCCTGGCACGGCTGGCGTCGGGGCAAACGCTGCTGGCAGCCACGCTGGCACGGGCACTGGAGGCGTTCGACGACGTCCGGGTGGTGCTCAGGCCCGGGGACGATCCCGCGAACCTGGCAATTGACGGGCGGGTACGGGTTCTGTGGGCCGAGCAGGCCGACCAGGGCATGGGCAGCAGCCTGGCAGCCGGGGTGCGTGCGCTGGAACAGTCACCGGCCCCGGCCGTGGCGGTGTTGCTGGGCGATATGCCCTGGGTGCAGGGGCAGACGCTCAAGCAGTTGAAGGCCCTGTGCAACGCCCGGCAGATCGTGCTGCCGCTGCATCACGGGGTGCGTGGGCATCCGGTGATCTTCGGTCGACAGTTCTGGCCGGCCCTGGCATGCCTGCAGGGCGATCAGGGCGGCAAGGACATCGTGCGCGGCGCGCACGACGCCTGCGTCCAGGTGCCGGTGGAGGATGCGGGCGTCCTCAGGGATGTGGATCAGGCGCGGGACATCCCGGCTGGCTCGAGGTGAGCGACGCCACCCGCGCGCAACTGCCGCTGCACGCTGGCGCCGCGCTCAAAGCGCCGCATAGACAAGGGCTGACAGCCGGCCGGGGCGCGGATCGATCATGCTGTGGCCGCCCGAGGTCGTGGTGACGAAACCGAAACTCACGCGCCGCTCGGGGTCGGCAAAGCTGATCGGGCCGCCAAGCCCGATATGGCCGAAGGTGTCCGGGCCCATGGCGTGGGTAGCCGCCGGGTCGATTTGCTGCTCCAGCATGCAGCCCAGCCCGTAGCGCATTGGCCGCATCCATACCCGATCCATGCCATGACTGTGCTCTCGGGTGAATTCGTCGAGCAGTTCAGGGCCGATGAAGTGGCCCGCCAGCAGCGCACTGTAGAAACCGGCCAGGCCGTGAGCGGTGGCATGGCCACACACCCCCGGTTGCCGATAGGCCCACCAGCGCGGGTCACTGGTGCGCCGGGGCACCATGCCGGGGTTGGTGAAGGCGAATGTGGCGATATGCGAGGGCTCGGTCTTCACCACCGTGCGCAGCGCTTGCGAGTAGGGGTCGCCAACGCGCCCGGTGGCACTGTCGAAGCGAGCGATACGGTGAAACTGCGTCTCGTCCACCCCAAGGTGCACGTCCAGGCCGTGAGGGTCCAGCATCTGTTCATGGATGAAGGCGCAGGGGTCGCGCCCGTCCACCCGACGAATCAGCTCGCCCAGAATCCAGCCAAAGGTGGTGGTGCCGTAGCCCAGGTCGGTGCCCGGTTCCCACCACAGCGGCTCGTCTTCCAGCACCCGCACCATGTGCTCCCAGTCATACATCATCGGGTTATGGTCGGGGCCCCGCAGCGCCGGCAGGCCGGCGGTGTGGTTCATCACCTGACGCACACTGACCCTGGCCTTGCCGTTGCGGGCGAACTCGGGCCAGTAGCGGGCCACCGGCGCATCCAGTTCCAGCCGGCCCGCCTCGACCAGCATCAGGATGGCCACTGCCACATAGGGTTTTACAACACAGAAGGTGTTGGCCAGCGTGTCGTGCGTCCAGGGCCTGCCGCCCTCCTGGTCCGCCACACCGGCCCACAGGTCGACGACCCGCTCCCCGTCCACCTGCACACAGAGCCCGGCACCCCGCTCCTGCGGATCATCGAACATCGCTTCGAAGGCCTGCCGGACCGCCTCGAAGGGCTGGGCACATATCCCTTGCGCTTTCATGCCTCGTCTTCCTCGTCGTTGAAATGTTGCCCTGTAACCGAGCGACGTTGCTGCGTAGCAGACCTGCCAGGCGACAATGATTGTCTCGGCGCCTGACAGACCCGAACGCATTACTGTTGGCTCGTGAACCTGACTATCGACTGCGCCCCCTGGGGCGCCCCCTCAAACACACAGGTTGATGGAACGTTCATCCACGCGAGCGCGTGTGCGTGTGTGCCAGGGAATAACGATTCGCGCGTTTATAGGTGCCGAAGTCATTGAACCGAACACCGGCCTCGGCCATGACTTGATGCGCATAAGGCGCGGTCATCTGGCGCAGGTAGAACGGGTCCCTGACAACGAAGTGGTGAATACTGTGGGTGCTGCCGAAGTTGAAGCAGAACAATTGGAACGGCCATAGCCACCAGGCGTTCATGACCTGAGTTTGCTGCAGCGCATTGCGCGGTGCCACATCACCGTAATAGTGCATGTTCGAACTGATGAAAAACAGGCAGAACTGCCGGATCAGGTTGGGCGCGACCAGAATCACGACCACACTGTTGACCACATCCATTACCGCCAGGGTGGTCGCGGAACTGTGCACCTCGTGCCCGCTGACCGCGCCAAGCCAGGCATACAGGTGGTAGCCGAGAAACACATACCAGCAACCCCAGTACAACAGCCCGAAGGGTGTATTGAGCCGGACGATCTTGACCAGCAAGCGGACTTTCTCCCGCCAGCCTGGGGCAAATACCGCATTGAGAAAACCGAAGATGAACCCGTCCACCAGTTTCAACAACCGCAGTACACCCCAGGGGCTGCCACTGGTGGTGATCCAGGCTTCCACATCCGTCTCGGTGCCTGACTCTTTATGGTGATGAAAGTGCAAACTTCGCCTTAACCAGGGGCTGGGCATTCCCGGCCGAGCCAACCAGCATAAAAACATCATGGCATTGTGCGCCAGCGGCTGTTTTCTGAAATAAAGACGATGAATCAGATCGTGTTCTATTTCATGAATGAACGAGGTCAGCAGCGCGTTGATCAGAATGCAGCCCCAGGCAGGAATGGCCCCCTGCAGGTAGAGCCCCCCACTCACCACCATGCCGATCAGCGACACCGCCATGACACCTGCGCCCAGCGCATTCTGATGTTGCAGGATCGGATAGCGCTGGCGCAGGTAATTACCATGTTCGGTAATACGCCGGGTAACATGATCAATCTTTTGCTGATCGGTAGTGGGGCGTTCAAGTTCCATTGCTGCCTCCAAGACTTTCATACCTCATCCTCTGTTTGTGTCGGACAATCCCCCGCCAGGTTAAACCGGCCGCGTCAATTGTTCGGGCTATACAACGGGTAGGTGAATGCATGCGCGCATTATATAAACGCAAATCGACTGTTTGCGTGAAGCTTGTTAAAATCATTTCAAGCTTCAAAATGATAAGGCAAGTAAAAGTCTTTGCAACTGTGTATTTTGGGTGGGTTCAGCGTGACAGTTACGTGTAAGGATATTTAATTTAGTTACAGGTTGTACAAATATAAAACGACGCTGTACAAGTATTGCCAAGGAGGCACCATGAGATTGCATCGCATCAGATATTGCCGGCTCGCCTCACCGAAACCCGATGCCAGCGTACCCAGCCCAGCCAGCCCCGATGCCTTCGACGCGGTGTTTTACGATGCCCCTGCAGACACGGCCACCCACCGCGCAGGCTTTGAAAAGCTGCTGCGTTACCTGCAATGCGGGGATACCGTGATCGTGGACAGCATGGCCTCGCTTTCGGCCAATACCGAGCAGTTGTGCAACTTCATTCGCCGCTTGATCGAAAAACAGGTCACGCTCAAGTTTGTGGATGAAAACCTGACATTCCGAGATGACGGCCGTGAAGTTGCGGGCCCCATCGTCGCGGCCATGGAGTTGCTTGCAGAGTTCGAGCGCGCGGCACTGCGCGAAAAACAGGCCGCCGGTATTGCAACTGCAAGAAATCGGGGTTCCTACCGAGGTCGAAAGAAGAAACTGTCCGACAATCAGGTTGTAAGTTTAATTGAGCGCGCCCGCGCGGGAGAAAGTAAATCCCGGCTGGCGCGTGATTTCGATATCAGTCGCCAGACGTTGTATCGGTATTTGAAATCGACCTAGGGCTCTTCAGAAGAAGAGCCCTGGGTACTAGTTGTTCCAGGCCGCCTGGACTACCCTCACTGCTTGACCAGGTCGCTCGGCTTCCAGCTCTGGTCGAAGAACGCCTGTTTGGGCCCATACAACCGCACGATCACCAGAAAGCCCTTGTCCGGCAGGGTCTTGATCCAGTTCTTGCCCTCGCCCGGCGAGGTGGGGCCGAAGTAGATGTCGGTGGAGCCGTCGCTGTTGGGCGTCGGCTTGTCCATCTGGTTGAGCGACGGGAACGGCTGGCCGTTGTCCAGGCCCGATGCCGTGAGGTTGTCGTAGGCGGTAACCGACCAGAACAAGGCCGCCGGCACGTTCGCCGGCAGGTTGAGCTTGTAGGTGTGGGCACCGTCGAGGAACTTGCCCTCGGCATCGCGGGTGGTGGCCGGGTATTTGGCACCGGCGCCGACCAGGTTCATCACCATGCCCGGGCTGTCCGAATAGGCCGAGGTGAAGAACGCCACGCGCTGCTCCAGGTTGGTGAAGGTGCCACTGGCCTGGAACTCGGTGTTCTCCCCGGCAAAGGTGTTCACGAACTGGCGATCCTTGTAGTACAGGCCGCCAGGCTCTTTGGGCAGCAGGTGGCTGGTGACCACCTTGCTCATCTTGAACGCGGTGCGCGCCGCTTCATCGAGCAACTTGCGCCGTTCGGCATCCGGGGCGAAGGGCTTGCCCTTCTCGATGCCCAGGGTGTGCAGGAACCCGCGCATGTCCATGTCGGCCGGGTCCACCGCTTCGGCGTCGATGAAGCGCGACAGCATGTCGAAGTAGCGACCGTCCTCGGGGAACAGCATGTTGATCGGTGCGCCGGTGGCATCGGGAAACTGCATCGCCAGTGCCGAGTCCTTCTTGCCCAGCGGATAGATCCTGGTGCGCTCGACCTCGGCCACCGGCACGCTGAGGTCGTTGGGGTCCTTGAAGAAGGTGCGCCAGAACAGGAACACGTTGTTGGTGCGCGAGCGATAGACGTAACCCTCGGTCGGCTCCGGGCCATTGTAGCCCGGCGGCAACAGCACGTAGGTGCCACCCTTGCCCTTGTCAGGGCCGGCCAGGCCCACGTCGCCGCGCCAGGTCTTGCCGTCGATGGTCGGGCCGACGATGGGGCGCTGGAAGAAGTCGTCGAACATGCCCTGCACCCCAGGCGGGGCTTCGACCACCAGCGGGCCGTACTTGGCCAGGTCCAGGTAGCTCATGGCGTAGACCAGGTCGGAGTTGGGCGTGGTCACCAGTGTCTTGGCGTTGATGCGTTTCTTCCAGGTGGGCAGGATGTTGTAGCCGGCGCCGAAGTGCTTCTCGGAGGCCTCCTTCATCGACCAGATGTTGATCGCCGGCAACGCCCACAGGTACGACTGCACGGCGCGCTGGAACACCAGCTCGTCGATGAGGCTGCGTGCGGTTGCTTCGGTCGGGAAGCCCTTTTCGAAGGGCTGGTTGGCCAGTTCTTCGTACCGGGTGGCGGCATTGGCCACGCTGCTCAGGGAAATGGCTACGGCCAGGGCCGTCACGGTGCTGCTCAAGCGGTTCATGAGGTGTCCTCGTGGCGCGATGGGGTAATCCGTTCAGTTGACCTTGACCACTGCCGGCGGCGTCCACTGGCCGTTCATCGCCGCCGCCTGTGGCCAGTAGGCCCGCACGTAGAGCGAGAAGTCGGCCCCCTTGGGCGCGGGCAGCCAGTTGCTCTCCTTGTCCGCGCCGGGCGAATCGCTTTGTACGTAGAGCGTCAGCGAGCCATCGGGGTTGGTCTTGAGCGACGTGTTCTTGGTACCCAGGGAGTAGCGCCCCAAGGGGTTTTCGGCGAAGAAGTGCTGCTGGTTGTACAGCGTCAACGACCAGAACCCCTTGACCGGCGGCAGCGCGCCCTTGGGGAAGGTCACGCTGTAGCGCTGGCCACCGTTGAGCCGGGTGCCGGAGGCATCCAGGTCCTGGTAGAAGTACTTGGTCTCGATCTGCTTGTTGACGAAGATGTTCGAACGGGCCACCGCGGTGCGCAGGAAATAATCGGTGCCGAACGCCGCGCCGTTGCTGATGGTGCTCCAGTGGTGGGGCAACTGCTGGCCGTAGTTGCGAAATTGCAGCAACGGCTTGACCACCTCGCTGTCAGCCTTCTGCGCCTCGTCGATCATGGCTTTCTTCAGCTCGGGATCGCGCTGGGCTATCTGCGCCAGCACCGTCAGTTGCGCATAGCGCGCCTCTTCGCCGGGCAGCGGCCTGGCATCCTTGAGAATCGCCGGCAGCTCGTCGAAGAAGGTTTCCGGGAACACCCAGCGGGTTTCCTCGTCACCCGCCGCCTCGGCCGGGAATTTCGGCGACTGGCTCCAGTCACGCTGCTTGGGCTTGCCGTCGTACTTGGACAAGGGGTACATGTCGATGCCCGACAGATAGTGCTGGATGGCCTTGCGATCCTCGTCGGTATCGTCCTGGAACACCCGTGGAATCACGAACCCGGTGTTGGTGCTGGCGCGGAACACCTGGGTGATGCCCTGCGGCACCTTGCCGTTCCAGTCCGGGCCCACCAGCAGGTAGAAGCCGGGCTTGGTGCCGTACATCTTGCCCAGCTCGGCAAAGCTGTCGGAGCGCAGGTCCACCATCTGGTACACCCAGAAACGGTCGCCGAAGTCCGGTACCTGGATCACCACGGGTTCGATGTCCAGGGCGATGCTGCCTGCGCCATACACCACATCCTGGTTGGGGCAGGCCACGAGCCGTTCCCCGGGCGAGATGTAGTCGGTGAGCATCGACAGGTGGTTGATCGGCGCCACAGGCACGATGCCGCCCATCAACCCCGCCTCGGGCAGGTCCTTGAACTTCTGCCGGCGGTTGAAGATGTTGGCCATGGGCCAACCCCAGAAGTACGCCTCCCTGGCCATCATCCGCACGTAGGTTTCCGTGACCTTCACATCCGCTTCGGGCCCGGAAACCTGCACTACCGGCTGGGTATGTGCCTGGGCCGCTGCGCTACCGAACAGTACCGCGGTAGCGAGCAATCCACTGAAAAACAGGGGTGTCTTGTTCATCGGGTGCTTCCTTGCCTGTATGCCTGGGGGTGGGGTGACAAAAGGTGGTGGTTAGAAACCTAGCAGAGGACGCGGCATCGGCCAGAACGCCGCTATTTATTGCGACACACCTTGACACATCATTTGGTAACGATTCTCATATGTATTATATTTATCACTACCACTGGAACCCTTCATGTCGCGCCCTACCCCGCCGCATTGCTCCGGCCTGCCCCGCAATCTGTTGGCCATGGCCATCTGCATGGCCACCCTGACCCCCGCCCTGGCCGATGACAGCTCTGCGACACCGCAGCCTGCCAAGGCTGCGACCCTGGAGCTGGGCGCCACCGAAATCGTCAACACTCAACTGGGCAGCACCACCGAAGGCACCCAGTCATACACCACCGGCGCCATGTCGACGGCGACCAAGCTGCCGCTGACCCTGCGCGAAACGCCCCAGGCCGTTACCGTGATTACCCGCCAGCGCATGGACGACCAGGCCATGACCAGCATCAACGACGTGGTAAAGGCCACCCCGGGGCTGTTCCTCGACTTCTCCAGCGGCCCTGGTCGGCAGACGTATTCGGCGCGCGGTTTCGATATCGACAACCTTATGTACGACGGCATCCCCAGTGGCTACCAGGGCTGGACCGTGGGCGCCCAGCCGAACCTGGCGATGTTCGACCGGGTGGAGGTGGTGCGCGGCGCCACCGGGCTGGTGACCGGTGCGGGCAACCCTTCGGCTGCCATCAACCTGGTGCGCAAGCGCCCGCTGGCCGAACAGAAGGTCACCCTCACCGGTGCGGCCGGCAGCTGGGACGACTACCGCGGCGAGGTCGATGCCTCCAGCCCCCTGAATGACAGCGGCACGCTGCGCGGTCGGGTGGTGACGTCCTACCGCGACAGCAACAGCTTCGTCGATGGCGTGGACGAGACCCACGGCCTGTTCTACGCCATCACCGAGGCGGACCTGAGCGACGACACCACCCTGACCCTCGGCTTCTCCAACCAGAAGGACAAGACCAACTACTTCTGGGGCGCCTCGATGATCGGCCTGGACGGCCATCACCTGAACCTGCCGCGCTCGTACAACCCGGGTACCCCCTGGGAGAACAAGGACCAGGAGATCAACACCGTCTTTGCCGAGGTACGCCAGCGCCTGGCCAACGACTGGAAGCTGCAGGTCAACGCCAACTATTCCGAGCAGAACGCGCTGTTCTCCGGCTCGTACCAGTCGCGCTGGGTCAACAACACGCTGGCACGCACCGTGTACCAGTCGGCCCACGATGAAAACCAGGCCGGCGTGGATGCCTTTGTCAGCGGGCCCTTCGAGGCGCTGGGGCGCACCCATGAACTGGTGGTGGGTGCCAGCAAGCGCATCTACGACATGACCACCCACAACTATGCCCCCTACGACCCCAACTGGCCGATCAATGCCGGCAAGCCGAACTTCACCCACACCGGCAACAGCCGCGAAGTGACCACCCAGGATGGCGTGTACCTGACCACCCGCCTGAGCCTGGCCGACCCGCTCAAGCTGATCCTGGGCGGGCGCCTGGACTGGTATGACTACGACAACCGCGATGGCGACGGCGACTACAAGGTCACCCGCAACGTCACCCGCTATGCCGGGCTGATCTACGACCTGGACGAGCATCACTCGGTCTACGTCAGCTACAGCGACATCTTCACCCCGCAGAGCAGCAAGGGCACCTCCGGCACCCCGGTCAAGCCGATCGTGGGCAAGAACTACGAGGTGGGCATCAAGGGCGAGTACTTCGAGGGTGCGCTCAACGCCAGCCTGGCGCTGTTTCGCATCGACCAGGAAAACCGCGCGGTGCAGGTGTTCGTGCCGAACTGCCCGCAGACCGAATGCTACGAGGCCTCGGGCGAGATCCGCAGCCAGGGCATCGACTTCGAGCTGCAGGGTGCGCTGACCGAGAACTGGCAGGTGGGCGGTGGCTACACCTATGCCCGCGTGCACACCCTAAAGGACGCCGCCAACCCGCAGAACGTCAACCAGCGCTTTGACACCGACACGCCCGAGCACCTGTTCAAGCTGACCACCACCTACCGCTTCCAGGGCCCGCTGGAGAAACTGCGCGTGGGCGGCAACGTGTCGTGGCAGAGCCGCCTGTACAACGACGTGGCGCTGGCCAACGGTGGCAGCTATCGCCTGGAACAGGGTGGCTACGCCGTCACCGACCTGATGGCCGGCTACCGGCTGACCCGCAACCTGGACCTGCAGCTCAACGCCAACAACGTGTTCGACCGCAAGTACTACTCGTCCATCTCCAACTCGACCAGCTATGGCAGCGACACCTACGGCACACCGCGCAACATGATGCTCACGGCCAAGTACAGTTTCTGATGTGAAGTGGCGCAGGGATGCGCCGTGTTGTTGTCTGTACGCAGTGCGCCACGCACGCCCTGCCTTTCGATCGACACACCGTTGCGTACACCCCCGCCCCTGCTCGCGCCCTGCGAAATCCTTCAGCTGCCATCCCGGATGACTCGGCGAACGCCTGGCAAGCACCCTTTCGTGGCGAGTCAGCGCTCCCGCTGCCACGTCGCACTGGCACCTGCCGATATTGCCACCTCCTCGTGATCCGAATAATAATGCAACCAATTCCCATTTGAGATGCCATCATGCCGGTCGAGTCACCTGCCCTACCTGCTGCTGTCGGCGCGCTGTATGCGCAGCACAGCTCATGGCTGCACGGCTGGCTGCGCAAGCGCATGGGCAGCCACTGCGATGCGGCGGACCTGGTGCAGGACACGTTCGTCAAGCTCCTCAAGACCCGCACATCACTGGAAATCCGTGCACCCCGCCAGTACCTGTCGACGGTGGCCAAAGGCCTGATGATCGACCTGTTCCGCCGTCGCTCGCTCGAACAGGCCTACATGGAAACCCTGGCCAGCATTGCGCTTGCCGACATCCCCAGCGCCGAAGCGCAGGCAATCATGTTCGAAACGCTGGTGGAGCTGGACCGCATGCTCGCCGGCCTGGGCGCCAAGGTGCGTGAGGTGTTCATCCTGTCCCAGCTCGAGGGCCTGCCCTACGCGCAGATCGCCACGCGCCTGGATATTTCCCTGCGCTCGGTCAACAACCACATGGCCAAGGCCATGGAACATGTCTGCCTGATGCAGTGGGAAAGCGTCGAATGAACCGCTCCCCCTCCGCCGCCCAACGCGAGGCGGTGCGTGAGGCCGCGCGCTGGTACGCACAACTGTCATCCGGCACCGTCAGTGCCGAGGATCAGGCCTCGTGGCAACGCTGGCACGACAGCGACCCGCTGCACCGCCAGGCCTGGCAACGCATGCAGGCGGTCAGCCACAGCTTTGCCGGGCTGCCGGGGCGTATCGCCGCCTCCACCTTGCTGGGCAGCGGCAACAGCCGCCGCCAGGTGCTGTACGGCCTGGCCATGCTGCTGGGCGGTGGGGTCCTCGGGACGCTGGGCTGGCGCAGCGACACCCGTCGCCAATGGTACGCCGACTACCGCAGTGGCGTCGGCGAACGCCGTGCCGTGCGCCTGGCGGATGGCAGCCAGATGCTGCTGGACACCGACAGCGCCGTGGACGTGGATTTCGATATGCAGCAGCGGCGTGTGCTACTGCACCGCGGCCAGGTGCTGATCACCACCGCCCGCGACGATGCCGCCCGGCCTTTCAGGGTCGATACCCGCCACGGCAGCGTCCTGGCCCTGGGCACCCGCTTCACCGTCAGCGTCGACGACCATGGCAGCGAAGTCGCGGTGCTGGAAAAGGCCGTGGAGGTGTCGGTGCAGCCGATCGAGCGCCTGCGCCTGCATGCCGGTCAGCGGGTGGCGTTCGGCCCGGCCGGGATCGGCAGCCTGCGCAGCAACGACGCCGCTGTGGCGGCGTGGGAGCAAGGCAGCGTGATCGCGGTCGATACCCCGCTGCAGACCCTGCTGGCGCAACTCGCGCGCTATCGCCCCGGCGTACTGAACTGTGACCCGGCGGTGGCGCAGATGAAGATTTCCGGCGCGTTCCCCATCACCGATACCGAACTGGCCCTGACGGCGCTGCAAAGCGCATTCCCGCTGACCGTACAGCGCCGCACGCGCTACTGGGTGACGGTTGTGGCGCGCACCTGAGCCAGCCGGCACCACGAATGAAAATAATTTTCACTTACTTGCACTTTCATCGACGCTCATCCGGCCTTCCCTCCCACAAGTTCAACTGAGTGTTCTGGGGAAGGAAACATGAGCGTCATGCAACGATCACACACCGCACTGGCCCTGGCGGCCCACCTCGCCCTGGGCAGCGTTGCCGCCTGGCCGCTCGCCGGCCTGGCCGCGCATGCGTCCAGCGAGCAAACCCGTGCCTATGACATCGCGCCCGGCACGCTGACCGAAAGCCTGGGCCGCTTTGCCAGCGCCGCCGGGGTGGTGTTGTCGTTCGATGCCGCGAGCACCCAGGGCCGCCGCGCCCCCGCCCTCCAGGGCGACTACAGCGTCGCAGGCGGCTTCGCCACCCTGCTGGCGGGCAGCGGCCTGCAGGTGGCACGCCAGGCCAATGGCGTGTACCTGCTGATCGCGTCCAACCCCGGCAACGGCTCGCTCGAACTGAGCGCGATCAACGTCAGCGGCCAGACGCTGGGCAGCACCACCGAAGGTACCGGCTCCTACACCACGGGCACCGTCACCATCGGCAAGAGTGAGCACAAGCTCAAGGACATCCCGCAAAGCGTCACGGTCATGACCCGCCAGCGCATGGACGACCAGAACATCACCAACCTGCCTGAGCTGTTCGCCAACGCACCGGGCATGACCTTTGCCAAGAGCCCCGGTACCGGTGGCTTCATCACCTCGCGCGGGTTCGAGATCGAATCGCTGCAGTACGACGGCGTGCCCATGACCCGCGGCATCTATGCGCTGGGCAGCTACCTCACCGAATCCACGGCCTTCTACGACCGAGTGGAACTGCTGCGTGGCGGCGCGGCCTTGCTGCAAGGCGCCAACAGCCCGGGCGGCGCGGTGAACCTGGTGCGCAAGCGCGGCCAGGCCAAGCCCACCGTGACCCTGACCGCACAGGCCGGAAGCTGGGACCACTACGCTACCCAGGCGGATGTCGGCGGCCCGTTGAATGACGCGGGCACCGTGCGCGGTCGCGCCGTGGTCGACTACGACACCCGCGACTCGTTCATCGACCACGTTGGCGGATGGGAGCAGAAGGTCTACGGCGCCCTGGACTTCGACCTGTCGGAAAACACCACCCTGGGCGTTGGCATCAGTGATCGCAAGACCCGCTTCACGCCCATGGTCGCCGGCCTGCCACGCTACAGCGACGGACGTGACATCGGCCTGTCCCGCTCGACGTACACCGGCTCCGACTGGAACCGCGGGCTGACCGAACAGTTGGCCCTTTACGTCGACCTGGAGCACCGATTCAACGACCACTGGAAGTTCAAGACAGCAGCGGTCGCGATCAACGAACGCAACGAAATGACCTATGCCTACATCGTGACACCCACCGGTGTGGCGAACGATGGCAGCGGCGTCGCCAACTGGCGCTATGCCACAGACTTCAATTCGCACAGCCGCGGCCTGGACCTGTTCGTGGACGGCGACTTCAATGGCCTGGGTTTCGATCAGGAAGTCGTGCTCGGGGGCAACTACTCGCGCTACACCAGCGACAACACCATGGCCGTAGTACGCAGCGTAGGCGCCAACATCTTCGACCTGGACAACCACCTGCCGTACGAAAACTACGACAGCCTGGCGGCGCGCGGCACGCGCACCGACAGCCAGTACAAGATCGTGCAAAAAGGCATTTACGGCACCTGGCGCGTCAAGCTCACCGACCCCCTGACACTGATCCTGGGCGGGCGCACCAGCTGGTACTCCTACGAGTACGACTCGCAGATCTACGATCGCAATGCCTTCAGCTACCCCAGCGACAGTGACAAGGCCAACAATGGCGTGGTCACGCCCTACGCCGGGCTGGTCTATGCGCTGACGCCCGAGTGGTCGGCCTACGCCAGCTATGCGGACGTGTTCATTCCGCAGAGCGCCATCGGGGTGGGCGGCTCCACGATCGAGCCGATTACCGGCAGCAACTATGAAGTCGGCCTCAAGGGCGAGCTCAACGACGGGCGGCTCAACACCTCGCTTGCCCTGTTCCGTTACGACCACCAGAACCGCGCCGTCACAATGCTCAACACCGAGTCCCAGTGCGGGGGCTCGAACTGCTCCGAGGCATCCGGCAAGGTGCGCAGCCAGGGGCTGGAGGCTGAAATCAACGGTGAAGTGCTGCCTGGCCTGCAAGCGTCTGCCAGCTATGTCTACAACACCACCAGGTTTATCGAGGACAACACCTACGAAGGCAAGATCTTCTCCACCTGGACCCCCAAGCACACGGTGCGCATCTGGTCCGACTACACATTGCCAGGCGACTTCAACCGCTTCAGCGTCGGCGGTGGCTTGAACAGCCAGAGCAGCGCCGTCGCCTACGACCGCAAATTCGAGACGCCAGGGTTCACGATCTGGAATGCACGCATCGGCTACAAGGTCAGCGATGAGATCGGCCTGGCGGTGAACTTCAACAACCTCTTCGACAAGGTCTACTACATTCCGTCCTATACCGCAGTGGCGTCCAACAACTACTACGGCGACCCGCGCAACGTCATGTTCACCGTCAAGTACACACCGCAGTTCTGAGCAGGTTTCGGGCCCCTGGCATGGGTGTTCATGCCAGGGGCCCGTCGTCCTTCTTGCACTCCCCTGACGACGGCTGAGTCATGTCCAAGAAATCGCGCTCCAAGTTATGGTTCCTGATCCACAGCTGGCTGGCATTGCCGATCTGGTGCTTTGCCCTGCTCGTCTGCGTCACCGGTACCCTGGCAGTCGTCAGCCAGGAGCTGGTATGGCTGGCAAAGCCGCAAATGCGTGCCAACCCGCCGACGCAAGACGCCCGCCGGCTCGACTACGACCAGATCCTCGCGGCCATTCATCGCGACCGCCCCGACCTGGACGTGCAGTACGTCCTGCGTCCCGACCAGGACTCGTTCGCCCTGCAGGTCCAGGTGGTACAACCGGACCACAGCACCCGCAACCTCTATGTGAACCCCTACACCGGCAAGATCCAGGGGGTGAGCCCGGCGTTCGACGTGCGCGGCTTCACCCGTGCGCTGCACGGCTGGTGGCTGGTGCCCTTCGGTAATGGCTACCCCTGGGGCTGGTACCTGGTGTCATTGCTCGCCTTGCCGATGCTGGCCTCGCTGGTGACCGGGCTGGTGGTCTACAAGCGTTTCTGGAAGGCCTTTTTCAAACCGACCCTGCGCTTGAACCAGGGTGCGCGGATTTTCTGGGGCGACTTCCATCGCCTGAGCGGTGTGTGGTCGATCTGGTTCATCGCGATCATTTCGGTCACGGGCCTCTGGTTTCTGATCCAGGCGGTGCTAGCCGACAACCACATCTCCATTTCCAGCCGGCCTGCCATTGGCCTTGTCGCGAGGGAGACGGTGCCCCTGGCCGCACCTGGCGAGCAACCCGCGCGCATCAGCGTGGAACAGGCCATCGCGAATTTCTCGGCGCAGGTGCCCGGCTTCAAGGCGAGCTTCATCAAGCTGCCGGGCAATGCCTATGACACCCTGCAGGTGCGCGGGCGTGGCGCCTATCCGCTGATGCAGCAGAGTGCGAACCTGAACCCGTACGACGGCAGCGTCATCACCTCCTACACACTGTCGGATCGGCGCGCGCTGGAGTTCGTCACCGAATCCATGCGCCCGCTGCATGCCGGTGACTTTGGTGGGCTGTGGCTGAAGCTGGTGTGGTTTGTCTTCGGCCTGCTACTGAGCGTGATGGTGCTCAGCGGCCTGCTGATCTGGAGCAAGCGCACGCTGCAGGCCACTGCGGCTGCGCTCAAGCGAGGCAAGGCAATCGAGGTGAGTGGCTCGCCGCTGCGGCGCTACTGGCTGAAATGGCGGTTTCATCTGAACGTGGTGCTGGTGGTGGTGCCCCTGGTATTTTTGCCCAGGTACTTCGCTGATCAGGCGTTGTTCAAGGGTGAGGCGGGGCTCGGCGAGCGAGAGATCGGTGAGGTTACGGTCGGGCCGTGGAGCCTGCGCCTGGCGGAGTTTCGCGCCCAGCCGCCGCGCAACGAAGGGCCGGCGGGGTATATCAAGAGTTTCAGCGCGGCCTTGTGCGAGGCCTGCATCGGCGAAGTGAAAGCGACCTATCTGCGCGTGGGAAAACCCCGCAGCCTGCGCGCGGCGGGCGGGATCTTCTTTGGTTCGCCGCACAGCATGGGCACCTCGATTCCGATATCCCCGAAAACACCGGTGGATACCCTGCTGTGGGTGACGATGGAGGGCTGGGACGGCTCGGTGCACCAGGGCTCGATTGCGTTGAGCCAAGCATCGCCCGCTTCGGTGGCGTGGTTGCAGGCGCAGGCGGCAGGGTCTCCGTGAGTGGCGGGGGCTCTACAAAACCTCAGCAGATGAGGCGCGTCTATTGGGTTCTCGGGATTTTGTACAGAGCCTAGAGCCCTTCGGCTGGCTCCTTTTGGCCGAAAGCGGTCGTTTGTGAGTGGCAGCTATCGGCCATAAGCGGACGGTGAGGATCTAGTTTTGCGCTGCCTCTGCCAGCAGCCAATCTCGGAAGGTCGTCAGCCTTGGCAAGCTGGCGCACTCCGGTCGGTAGACGACGTAGTAAGCCAGCTCTGATGTAACACTGATCTCTGGGAACAGCCGAACCAGGCGGCCGCTCGCCAAGTCATCACGCGCCATGACACTCCGTGCAAGAGCGACCCCGTGCCCTTCGGCAGCAGCCTGCAATACAGCGGCAGAGTTGTTGATTTTCATGCCGCGAAGGGTGGTCGTATCCGTCACGCCAACTTTTTGCATCCAGGTCTCCCAGGTCGGGAAGCCCGAGTGGTTATCCATTGAGAGATCGTGGATCAACATCTCTTGGATCAGGTCGCTGGGCCTCTGTAAACGCCAGTGCTCTCGCAGCAATTGCGGCGAGCACACAGGGTAAATCTCTTCATCCATCATCTTCTCGGCGGCTAGCCCTGGCCACTTGCCTGTGCCATAGCGCACGCCGATGTCGACTTGCTGAGCAACGAAATCCACCGGCTTGAGGTTGGTATCTAGCCGCACATCCGTATCAGGGCAGATCACTTGGAAGCGGTCGATGCGTGGCAGCAGCCACTTCGCAGCGAAAGCCGGGCTCACAGCCACGGTAAGCACCCCACTGATCGATCCCTCCTGAAGCCGCTCCATTCCCAGGGTCAGTCTGTCGAAGCCTGCTCGGATATCCGGCAAAGCACGTTCGGCTGCCTCCGTTGCTATAAGCCGCGCTTTGCCGCTGGTACTGCGGACAAACAGAGGGGTGCCGAGCCAATCCTCGAGTGTGCGCACGAGCTGGCCAACCGCTGCCGGCGTGACATTAAGCTCGGCTGCTGCTGCAGAAAAACTGTGATGTCGGGCACTGGCTTCGAATGCGCGTAGCGCGTTGAGATGTACTGGAGCCTTCATGTCGATAAAGAATTTCTTTAGTGTCGAGATACTTTATCTCGTTTGTTGGCGGATTTGGAAGCGAGGAAGATTCTCTCCAAGGCCAAGGGTGCTGCGGTTTAGCCACCCAACTTCAGCGGAAAGTTTTTGGAGTTTAGCTGAGATGGAAAGTTTTTCTTCCTGATCCTCAGCTTCCAGATGCCCAACGCTGCACTGGCTCATAGAGGGCACGAGCTGCCTGCCGGAGACGGCGTCTTCGACAAGTGGCTCGCCCCATCCCGTTAGCAAGGTTCCTGCCGTGGGCAGGTGCAAAGAGGTTTCCAATGAGCAATCAATTCAACGGTAAGAAACTGCTGGTCGTCGGTGGCACCAGTGGGATGGGTCTGGAAGCTGCACGCCAGTTTCTCTCCGAAGGTGGCAGCGTAGTCATCGTCGGTAACCGTCCGGAAAAAACCGACGAGGCTCGTAAAGACCTCTTGGCTCTGGGCAACGTGGCTGCTCTTACTGCAGATCTGACCAGCGACGAAGGCCTGGCCAAACTGATCAAGACCATTGGCGAGCAGCACTCTGATATCGACATGCTGGTGAACGCTGCCGGTGTGTTCTTCCCTAAACCTTTCCTGGAGCACCAGGATGCGGACTACGATCAGTACATGAAGCTGAACAAGGCGTTCTTCTTCATCACCCAAAAGATTGCTGCCAATCTGGTTGAGCAAAACCGTCCAGGCGCCATCGTGAACATCGGCTCGATGTGGGCCAAGCAAGCGATCGCCGCCACTCCGTCCTCTGCCTACTCCATGGCTAAGGCCGGCCTGCATTCCCTGACTCAGCACCTGGCGATGGAGCTCGCTTCTAAGAACATCCGCGTCAATGCCGTTTCCCCAGCAGTTGTGCAGACCCCGATCTACGAAGGCTTCATCCCGAAAGCGGAAGTGCATAGCGCTCTGCAGGGCTTCAACAGCTTCCACCCGATTGGCCGTGTTGGCACTCCGCAGGACGTGGCCGGCGTAGTTACCTTCCTCCTCTCCGAGCAAGCCAGCTGGGTTACCGGCGCCATCTGGGATGTCGATGGCGGTGTCATGGCTGGTCGCAACTAAGACCTGTGCCCAGTTACCAAGGATCGGCACAGGACGCACGAACCACCCACCTCGTAAATCTGGAGTAACCCACATGGTCTATCTGCAGATCACGCTCATGATCGAGCATACCAATCGTGCTGCAGCTACCTGCATCTACCAAAAGTTCAGGGCGCCGTTCCTGGAGCAGATCCAGGGTGCGAAGTCCAAGACACTGCTGGTCCGTGACGAAGACGTACAGGTGCTACATGGCTTCGACACGCTGGAAAACGCCAATGCCTACCTGCAAAGCGAGTTGTTCAATGCAGACGTAGTCGGAAGTCTCAAGCCCATGCTCACTGCCGAACCCGACGTGCGTATCTACACCGCCATCTAAGGAGCTCGTGATGACAACTGCTTTGCTCAACGGCGTTGATCTGAACGCCTTGGTGGAGGCTGGCAACGCTGGCCGAGCCAACCGGGAAACCACCAAGTTCACTCTGTCCTTGAACGGGACGTGGGACGGCGGCAGCAAGATGACTGCAACTACTGGAGCTGCAGTCATGGGCGGGCAGCGTGATGAGACTCGCGCCGGCCGCTTCAGGCTCGTCAGCGACGAGCCTGTTCCACTGGGTACAGATACCGGCGCCAGCCCTGTCGAGTACGTGCTGCAAGCACTCGCCTCCTGCTACACGGTCACCATCGCGATGACTGCAGCGCAGCGTGGGATGGAGCTGGAGAGTGTGCGATTGGAGCTAGAGGGCGACGTGGATCTGGCTGCGTTTTTCGGGGTAGACCCAAGCGTGGCGCCTGGGATCAACCAGGTGCGTGTGAAAGTGCACGCCAGGTCGCCAAATGCCACCCACGAACAACTGCAAGCTCTGATCTCTGCTGTTGAACGGTCATCACCGATACGCGGCACCTTGGTGTGCCCGGTCGATGTCGTCACCACTCTCGTCGACTGAATAACCCTGTGGCATCTCCAGCAATTGGCAGCCCCATTGCTGGAATGACCAACACCCGGCCTGTCGTGACCTCACTTCCGGTCTCAACCAATCCTTGGAGAATAACCATGATGCAAGACTGGAATGCCTACCGCGAATCCCTGCTGGAACGCGTAGGCGACTATGCCAAACAGAGCCCTGACGTTATGCGAGGCCTGATGGCCATCGACAATGCAGCCGTCAAAACTGGTCATCTGGACCCGAAGATCCATGAGCTGATTGCATTGGCTGTGGCTATCACCACTCGTTGCGACGGCTGCATTTCCGTCCACACCAAGAAGGCTGCTGAGCACGGTGCTTCCATCGAGGAAATCACCGAGGCGCTGGGCGTAGCCATCGCGCTGAATGCAGGCGCAGCACTGACCTACTCGGCGCGTGTCGTCGAGGCCTACCAGCAGTTGCCCGCCAAGCAATAAGTCGTATCGCCGAGGGTCGGTCGCCTCTGTAGAGGTGACCGGCGACCTCGCATCCCCGTTTGGATTATCCGTATGTTGATCAACGCCGACTTCACTCTTCCAGCTGTTGTTGCGCCACACGAATACCAGTGGGTTGCTTCACCCCAAGCTGGTGTCGACCGCGTGATGCTGGATCGTGTCGGTGCAGAGAAAGCACGTGCCACCAGCATCGTGCGCTATGCCCCGAACTCCTTCTTCCCTAGCCACCAGCACCCTGGTGGGGAGGAGATACTTGTGTTGTCAGGCACTTTCTCTGACGAGGGGGCGGACTATCCAGCGGGTTGGTATCTGCGCAATCCACCAGGTTCCAGCCACCAACCGTCCAGTGCCGAGGGAACCACCATCTTCGTAAAGCTGCAGCAGATGCCTGACAGCGAGTACCACCATGTACGCATCAATACCCGAGACCCATCCAAATGGCATCGACAAGGCTCGCGTGAAGTGTGCCCGTTGTTCGCTGGCGACTCGGAACAGGTGAGCCTGAATCGTTTCGGCGCGAACACCCTGCTCTACAACAAGCTGCTACAAGGCTTCGAGCTACTGGTACTGGAAGGCAGCGTAACAGCGGACGGACAGACCTATGAGAGCGGCTCCTGGCTACGACTGCCTGCGGGACAACACCTGGATATCGTTGCCGGCAAACAGGGAACCACCGTTTACCTAAAAACCGGCCATCTGGTTCATCCAGAGGTAGAGGCATGACCGTGCACACCACCCGCATTGCTATTGTTGGCGCCGGATTGAGCGGGCTGTATGCGGCCTATCTCCTGCAGCGCCAGGGCATCAGTGACTTCGTTGTTCTGGAGGCTAGAGATGAGCCTGGTGGGCGCATTGCTTCCATCAATGCCGAGGGCCAGGCTGTCCCGCATTCGTCAACGAACAGCACCTTTGATCGCTTCGACCTCGGGCCTACATGGTTCTGGCCTGGCTACCAGGAAGAGCTTGATCAACTTGTCGATGCGTTGGGGCTTGAGCGATTCGTACAGTTTGAAGCCGGCGACATGGTTGTCGAGCGTTCGTACGAAGGCCCAGCTGTGCGCACGCGTGGTTACGTCAACTCGCCTCCATCCATGCGCCTGGTCGGTGGCATGGGGGCGTTGGTCGAGGCTCTGCTTCGCAGGGTGAATCCACAGAAAATAGTTTACGGCCATGCCGTGCGCCGGCTTCGCAAGCATGGCGCTCATGTCGAAGTTGAAAGCCATGCCGCTAACGGCTTGGTGACGAGTTGGCGGGCCGAGCACGTGATGCTGGCATTACCGCCACGCCTGCTCGAAAGCACCATCGACTTTGAGCCTGCCCTGCCAGCCGAACTTGCCAGGCAGTGGAAAGCGACCGCGACATGGATGGCCCCTCACGCCAAGTACATCGCGACCTATGACACGCCTTTCTGGCGAGACCAGGGACTTTCCGGCGAGGCACGCAGCATGCGAGGCCCTCTTGGAGAAATCCACGATGCCTCCATGCCTGGAGGTAGCCCAGCCCTGTTCGGCTTCATCGGCGTGCCAGCAAGCACACGCAGCAAGATCCCTGGCGAGGTGCTGCGAGAGCTCTGCCGTGAACAGCTGGCCAGAATGTTCGGCCCCGCAGCTGCGACGCCGAAGGCCGAATTCATAAAAGACTGGGCACATGACCCTTACACAGCCACCAGTGCAGATGTCCATGCGATTTCCCAGCATGCAGCTGCTCCCTCCACCAGTACCTCTTCCGGGCCCTGGCATGGATGCCTGACGGGTATCGCCAGTGAGTGGTCGTTACAGTTTCCTGGATATCTCGCCGGCGCCGTAGAAGCGGCCCGCCTTGGTGTTCAGGCGCTGAATGCCCTTACCACTGCAACCACGCTAAATCCATCGAGGAGCTGATATGAGATTGCAAGGTAAAAACGCATTGATCACCGGCGGCGCCAGTGGCATCGGCCTGGTAACCGCCGAACTCTTTCTACGTGAAGGTGCGCGTGTCGCCATCACCGGGCGTGACGCCGCGAAGCTTGCCCAAGCTCGCGCCTCCCTGGGTGGCGATGTCATCACCATCCAGGCCGATGTCCGAGTTTGCGAGGACATGCAGCGCATGGCTCAAGAGGTGTCCGATGCATTTGGCAACGGCGGCCTGGACATCTTTTTCGGCAATGCCGGTGTGGCATATTCGACGCCGCTGCTAAGCACCGACGAGGCTCGCTTTGACGAGCTGATGGCCGTCAATGTGAAAGGCCTGTTCTTCTCCATGCAGGCAATCACCTCCGTGCTTCGTGAAGGGGCCTCGGTGATTTTGAACTCGGCCTGGCTCAACGCCGTTGGCATGGGTGGCTTCTCAGCGCTGGCAGCCAGCAAGTCTGCGGTGCGCTCCTTCGCACGCTCATGGTCGTGCGAGCTGATGGATCGCAAGATCCGCGTTAACGCCGTCAGCCCCGGCGCTATCGATACCCCGATTTTCGAGTTGGAAGGCGCCACCCCTGAGCAACTGGCCGAGACCAAGCGACAAATGTCGTTACGGATCCCTGCGCGCCGCATGGGGGAGCCGCTCGAAGTTGCTCAAGCCGTTCTGTTCCTGGCCAGCGACGAGTCGCACTACATATTGGGCGCCGAAATTGCTGTGGATGGTGGCTTCGCACAGCTCTGACCACCCTGCCCTGTGCCAGCTAAGACGCATGCGTCTTAGTTGGATGTCTTCCCCGTTATCCACTGAAGGAGCGATGACCATGACAACCACCTACCGCGCCATGCAAGTTAGCCGTCCAGGGGTTCTCGAGCTGGTAGAACGTGTAACGCCAACTCCCGGCATTGGGCAGGTACTAATCGAGGTCGAGGCCTGTGGCATTTGTGGCGCTGATGCCGGCGACATCGAGGGCGCCGATCCAACGCTGCAGCCTCCGCGTGTACCTGGCCACGAGGTAGTTGGTCGAATTGCTGCGCTGGGTGAACACGTCCCTTCGATCTGGCGGGTCGGTCAACGGGTGGGCATCGGGCGCCTGGGCGGGCATTGCAATGAGTGCAGCCAATGCCGGCAGGGAAACTTTCAGCTCTGCCAGAACCAGTCCTTCGTTGGTGCCTCCTGCGATGGTGGCTATGCCGAAATGATGATTGCCCGTGCCTCAGGGCTCGTGTCGATTCCAGATGAGTTGAATGCAGAGGAAGCCGCGCCAATTCTTTGCGCGGGTATTGCCACGTTCAACGCGCTGAAGAAGTCCGGGGCTCAGGCCGGCGATACCGTCGCCATTCTTGGTATCGGTGGTCTGGGTCACATGGCGCTGCAGTACGCACGTCGTATGGGCTTTCGTGTGGTCGCCGTTGGCCACGGCAGCGATATCGCGCAGGATGCGATGGATCTCGGCGCTCATGTCTACATCGACTCCAGCAAAGAGGATGCAGTCGAGACGCTGAAGAACATGGGCGGAGCCCATGCCATCGTCACGACCATCGGTGTCCCTGCAGCCGTCTCTGCGCTCATGCCAGGCCTGGCACCGCAAGGCCGTTTGGTACTCCTGGGTGCCGGCAAAGATCCGCTGCCTGTATCCACCGGCCATCTGGTCGTCGGCGAGCGCAGCTTGCTGGGCTCGATCACCGGCACGCCTTACGAGAACGAGAAAACGCTGGATTTCAGTGTGCTGGCTGGCGTGCGTCCAAGGATTGAGGTGATGCCTTTCGAGCGAGCCAATAAGGCCTATCAGCGGATGAAGTCAGGTGACGTCAAATTCCGCATGGTCTTGACCGTCGACCGGAAATACAACAGCTCATCCATCCCGGATGCAGGCAGTGAGCAAGAGAAGAGCACACTGCACCCATGACCAACACCAGTTCCAATATCGCCCTGCAACACAACGACTCCTTGCTGCTTTCTGACAGCGAGCAAAGCGGGAACATCTGGCGGCTATCCATCGCCCAGGCGCTGGCCGGTGCCAATGCGGTGGTGATCTATGCCACCGGAGCCATCGTGGGCGACATACTTGCTCCGTCGCCTGCACTCGCGACGCTGCCAATTTCGATTTTCGTGGTGGGTATGGCTGCCTGCATTTTCCCGATGGGCGCCTTGGCTCGCCGCTATGGCCGGCGTGCTGGGTTCCTGACAGGTACGGGAGCTGGAGTGCTCACTGGGCTGGCGGCCATGCTCGCGGTCATCCTCGGATCGTTCTGGCTGTTCTGCCTGGCGACATTCTTGGGTGGCAGCTACGCGGCAGTAGTTCTGTCATTTCGCTTCGCTGCAGCTGACGGTGTGGCACCAGAGCGACGGGCTCGCGCGCTCTCTCTGGTGATGGCAGGAGGTGTGGCCGCTGGCGTGGTTGGCCCGCAGTTGGTGATTTGGACAATGGATTTCTGGTCGCCTCATCTATTCGCTGCCACCTTCCTGATACAGGCCGTTGTCGCTGCACTATCAGCCTTGATACTGCTCGGAGTGAAGTTGCCCATGCCGACCGCTGCCGAGCTTGAGGGAGGCCGTTCACTCAGCGCGATTGCTCGGCAGCCACGCTTCATCGCGGCGGTCATTTGCGGCTCTGTCTCGTACTTTTTGATGAACTTCCTGATGACGGCAGCGCCATTGGCGATGCATCACTGCGGGCTCTCCCAGGCCTCGGCCAACCTGGGGCTGCAGTGGCACGTCATCGCCATGTATGCCCCCAGCTTCTTCACTGGCCAGCTGATTACTCGCTTCGGTGCCATACGGGTCGCGACGTTCGGCTTGGCGTTGACGGGGCTGTCTGCCGCCGTTGGTTTGAGCGGCATCGAGGTCATGCACTTCCATTGGTCTCTGATCCTGCTCGGACTGGGCTGGAATTTCGGATTCCTGGGAGCGTCCTCACTCGTCATGGAGTGCCACCGCCCGGAAGAGAAAACGCGTGTGCAATCGCTCAATGACTTCATCGTGTTCGGATCTATGGCGATTGGATCGTTTGCCTCTGGGGGCCTGCTGGCGTCGTTCGGTTGGGCCGTTGTTCTCTGGTTCTCATTGGTGCCGCTTGCACTGGCATCGGTGGCACTCGCTGCGACGGTGCGTAAGCCCGAGAAAGTCATTTAGAGACAGCGTCACCAGCTTGAACACATTGACGAATTCATCAATAAGAAGAGGTAGGTGTATGGATGCGAAGAAGAGCGGTCATGATGAAGGGCTAATGCTTGTTGTCGCCATGACTAGCTTGGCCATGGTGGCGTTTTCAGCCAACTCACTGCTGACGCGAGCGGCATTCCAGACCACCGCTATCGACGCTACATCGTTCACAGCCATCCGGGTGATTTCTGGTGCGCTGACCCTGTTGGTCATAGCGATGCTGCAGGGCGCAAAGCTGAAGCCCAGTCGAACAGGCTGGTGGTCAGCTGTCTTGCTATTTACCTACGTAGCAGCGTTCTCCTTCGCTTACCGTGATATCAGCACCGGCGCAGGCGCGTTGGTGCTGTTCGCCTCGGCTCAGTTGCTGATGATCTCCTACGGATACTGCAAAGGGGAGCGAACAAGTTTATTGGGTGTCCTGATTGCTCTAGGCGGGATTGCAGCCTTTCTTGCACCCACCGCCTCGGCGCCATCGTTATCAGCCGCTGCGCTGATGGCCGTGGCTGGATTCGCCTGGGGCGGTTTTTCTCTGCTGGGTCGATCCTCTGATTCGCCCATATCCAACACGGCTGCCAGCTTCCTGTGGGCCGTTCCCCTTGTGTTGATTTTGATGTTTGTCCAGCGCGAACACCTGAGTGTCGATACTATGGGTATTACCTATGCAGTGCTTTCAGGTAGCTTGGCATCGGCCGGTGGTTACGCAATCTGGTACTGGGTTCGTGTCCGCATGACCGCTATCAGCGCAGGCGCTGTGCAACTGTCGGTGCCGGTGCTGAGTGCCGTGCTCGGTGTGCTGATTCTCAGCGAGGAGATCTCGTGGATCGGAGGGATATCGGCGGTGATCACTCTGGGAGGTGTTGCCTGGGTCACGCTGACTGCAAAGGCGGGACAGCAGGGACGTAGCTCGGCGGGTGCAGAGGATGCGATCCGATAGTCCCTGCCTAGCGGAAGGCATTGTTCCATGCTCGCTACGCAGGCACTCCTGGGCATCGCTGGATTCGTGAGCAGTTGCGTCTACTGCTTAATGATCCGGATCGTACGAGCCAGTCATCGCTTATCTGGTGAGCGTCTGCTATTGGCCGATAGAGGTCATTCCCGAACGGTTGCTATCGACCCAAAGCGGACCGTCACGACAATCAAGTCTTGGCTTGCTGCCTGTTGACGGGGTTGGAGGTTGGCGTAAAATCGCCGCCCCCAAAAAATAGCGCGTATGGCGAGAAGGAGCTTAGATGCAGCGGGTGATGATTATTGGTCAACCTGGGTCGGGCAAAAGCACTTTGGCGCGTGAGCTTGGTCTGCGCACGGGCTTACCTGTCGTTCATATAGACACTATCCACTGGCAGCCAGGGTGGGTTGAACGAAGCCGGGACGAGAAAACACGCCTTTGTTCCGAGGTCGAGGCTCGTGATCGCTGGATATTCGAAGGCGGCCATTCCGTTACTTGGGAGAATCGGGTAGCGCGCGCAGATCTTTTGATATGGATTGATCGTTCGGCGACGCTTCGATTTTGGCGCGTGCTGTTAAGAACGCTGATTCAGCGCGGCAGCTCTCGGCCCGATTTGCCGGACAACTGCCCCGAACTGCTGGCGAATCTGCCAGAGTTTTTGAGATTTATGTGGCGGACGAAAAAAACAGCGCGAGTGAATATGCAGCAGCTGGTGGCGACGGCGCCATCAACATGCCGCGTCGTTCGGCTGCGCTCTAATCGAGATACCAACGTGTTTCTTTCGAGCATTGGCTATTTGAGCGGTCAGATTCCACGAGATTGATCGACGGCTGACGGCTGCGGTATGGAAACTACCGATTGCGAGCGGCTGCTACTGGCCGGTTAGCGACTGCTGCTCTGGTTAACCATCCTTGTCCTCCCACACGTGGAGGATTTGGTATGAACATCATCGTAACCTGCGGCCGTCAGCCCTGGAACAAAGGAAAATTGGTCGGGCAGAAAGCCCCCCTCCGACTGAGAGATATCTGGGCTATCCGAGTAAGACTTCAAATTGGAGAGAGAACCCGTGACCTGGCTCTCTTCGATCTGGCCATAGACAGCAAGCTTCGAGCCTGCGACTTAACCAAGCTCTGTGTGCGCGACGTTGCCCATGGCGAACAGGTGTCCTCACGAGCCATGGTGATGCAGCAGAAAACGCACCGGCCAGTCCAGTTCGAGATTACTGAACAAACACGGTCCGCTGTCGCGGCTTGGATACATCAGGCCCAGCTACGCAGCGAGGACTGCCTTTTCCCTAGCCGACTGCATACCTCAGACCATCTATCCACTCGGCAGTACGCTCGCATCGTCAAAGGCTGGGTGAAGGCCGTTGGCCTTGATCCAGCCATGTATGGCACTCATACGATGAGACGTACGAAGGCATCGCTTATCTATCGCAGGACGAAGAACCTGCGGGCGGTTCAACTGCTGCTCGGCCATACGAAGCTGGAAAGCACCGTTCGATATTTGGGGATTGAGGTCGATGACGCTCTGGAGATGGCAGAACAGACCGAGGTTTGATCATGCATAGCGGCGGTCTAAGCCAGACCGTCGCTAACCGGCCAAAAGCGGTCATACGACGCGTCTACAAGCGGGGCAATTCAATTGATGAGGTTGATTTTGCCATTAGATAAATTTACAACTCTACCGTGCACTGGCTAGAATCAAGTAAACTTAAAAAAACCATGCCCTGGGCGAGCTCATGAAAAGTATCAACATTGCATATATCCTGTTCGGCTCCGCGCTTTCTTTAAAAGTGATGGCGAGCGGGCTAGACGTCGAGCACACACTAATTGAGCATCGCTGGTACACTTTTGAAGACGTGATAGAAAAGAGAAAAATATACAACAGGGTGGATATTTCGCGAGGGTACATTGAATACCATTTCGAGGGTGATGAATATAAACCCAAGCAGCCAGAAGAGAAATTGACGCCCCGACAAAAATTCTATTCCAACCATGGCAGCGTTGGAACATACGCGGCTGCTGATTATGAGACCGCGCTAGACAAGGAGTGCATAGATGTTGTCTCCGGTTCTTTAGGGTCATTTATAGGCGACTATGAAAACTCCAAAAGGCCTGATAGACAAAAATACAAGCGCACCGTTGTTGGCATAAAATCCTTAATGTACAAAGGCCCTGAGTATAACTTCAAGAGCCCTTCATCCTGGTCGCCTGCAGTGTTGCCCAAGAACAACAAAAGCCTTCTTTGTGAAATTTATGAAGTCAAGAGCAAAGAAAGTGATGTGAAATACATTGTTTATGCTGCTTCAGTGGCAACCGCTATGTTTGACGAAATTCATACGGCCCCATTGCCAGGTAACAAGGTCGAGTAATTAAAGGTCTTCGCACTCATGCTGCGGCGCCCACTGCTGCGGCATTGGCCGATTGCGGCCCTTCGTGAAGCTACTATGGGTTGTTAGCGGTCTTTCACCCAAGACCGCATACGGCCAGAATCTCTAGCTGCCGCAACAGACTGCAACGTATTGGTCAGCCTCAAGCGCAGGCCACTCTGCGCGCCTCAAACCTTTGAAATTCAAAAGCAAGCCAGATCGTCAAAATGAATGCATCAGCACTCAGACGGGAACGCCTCCTCCTCCTTCCCTCTACCAGAAACTTGAATCCCCACCTCAACCCCTTTAACCTTGCCCGGTCGCTGTAAACCCAGCGTCCAGGTTTGGTCACCTGAAATAAATCAAGGCGCAAAAAGCGCCGAATCCGAATCAGGGTCGGCTCCACTAATCAAGGAGCACCACATGGCTAAGTTCGTCCCGAATCCCCCACTCCCCAACACCCCGCGCAAACCCGCCTACACCTCCTTCGGCTGTTGCCACGGCGATCACCCTCCCCTGTTTTCCGTGCGCGAAGACATCAAGCTCGAAGATGCGCTGGTCTACCTGTCGATCATGATCCAGTGTGCAAGGGACACCACAGCACAAGCCTGCGAACGCGCCGATGAGCAGTTCAAAAGCCTGCTGATGGCCTCGCAACACTCGCTGGAATTGAGCAATGCATTGATCGAGTCGGTGCTTGATGGCATGGAGGCGAAAGCGGTCAGTAACTGATGACGCAACACTCGGGCCGCACACGCGGCCTATCGAAAGCCAAGAGGTGCGAGCGACCGCGTTCGGCCTTGTCTCAAATAGTGCCAAGGCCGCCCAAGATGGCCCACCCGCTCATCCCACTCAGCTTCAGATGGCAGCCGACTGCCTCAACCTGCGACTCAACCCAGGCGTGTTACCCGTAACACGCTTGAACGCCCGACTGAACGCCGCCTGAGACGTATAGCCCAAACGCTGCGCGACCTCTTCAATTGGCAACCTTTCCAGCGTCAGCCACTGGCTGGCAAGCCGCATTCGCACTTCGGTGACGTAGCGCAGCGGGGTCATGCCAATCGTCAATTGAAAACGCTCCGCAAAGACCGAGCGGGACGTATTGCATTGCTCCGCCAACTGCTCGACGGTCCAGTCGCGGCCCGGTTGTTGATGCAGCGCCAGCAGTGCACCGGCCAGCCGCGGATCGCGCAGGGCGGCAACCAGGCCGGAGGCGTTACCGCAGGCGCACTCGACCCAACCTCGAACGACCATGGCGGCGACCACGTCGGCCAATCGCGCGAGGATGCCGGCGAAGCCGATGCGTGCGGCGCTGACCTCGCGCTCCATGGTGGTGAGAATAGGCACCAGCCCGGGGTAACGCTGGCCGCCGGCATCAATCAGCATCAGGCCCGGCATCAGCTTGCCAAGGCCATGCAGGCTGCCCAATTCGAACTCCATGCAGCCACTGAACAAAAGCGTGGCCGGCATGGCGCCGGCCTCGGTTCCGGTGTGCACCGCGCTGACGGCGTCGCCCAGAGGCTCGCCGTCCAGAAGGTCGATTTGCTGCACGGGCACGTGTGTATCCGAGAGCAATTGATGGGCCGCGCCATGGGAGATGAAGACGGCGTTACCGGCGCACAGCGCATAGGTTGTGCCGTCTTCCATGCGCAGCACCGCGTTGCCGACCGCCAGGAAGTGGAACCAGGCATGCCCGGGTTTGGCAGCGAAGCCCAAGCCGAAGGCCGGGCCCGCCTGGATACGCCGGTAGTCGACACCGCGCAGGCGCATGCCGCGCAACAGCTCGTTGATGAGATCGGAAGAGAAGGCAGAGGGGTCCGTCGGCATGATTCAGGTGTTCTGGTCAAAAAATCGAGTTTTTCGATCATAGATCATCCGGATTCTCGCGCCTAGACTGCGGGTCGCAATTGAAGATTGGGAGATCCGTGCAATGACTGACCTTGTTTGCAATGCCGTACCCGACAGCCGTCCCGGCGCCGGGCCGGATGCAGAACCTGCAACCCCCGCGTGGATGGCTGTGTTCTCGCTGGCCATGGGCGTGTTCGGCTTGCTGACCGCGGAGTACCTTCCGGCCAGCCTGTTGACGCCGATGGCGACCGAGCTGGGGGTATCCGAAGCGCTGGCTGGCCAGGCGGTAACGGTGACAGCCGTGGTGGCGCTGTTCGCCGGCCTGTTGGTGCCAGGCCTGACTCGCAGTATCGATCGCCGCTGGGTGTTGCTGGCTTTTTCCACGTTGATGATCGCGTCCAATCTGTTGGTCGCCGCTTCCTCCAGTTTCGTGGTGCTGTTGCTGATGCGTATCTTGCTGGGCATCGCGCTTGGCGGGTTCTGGAGCATGGCGGCGGCGGTGGCGATGCGTCTGGTGCCGGGGGCTTTGTTGCCGCGAGCGCTCTCGATCATTTTCAGTGGCATCGCCATCGGGACGGTGGTTGCGGTCCCGCTGGGTAGTTATCTGGGTGGGCTATATGGCTGGCGCAGCGCGTTCTTTGCAGCGGCGGCGGTGGGGGTGGTGACCCTGGCGTTCCAGTCAATCACGCTGCCGAGCCTTGCGCCGCGCCGCCCGGCACGCCTGCGCACGGTGCTTGAAGTATTGCTGCGCCCAGGCATTGCCATGGGGATGTTCGGTTGTGTGCTGGTGCACAGCGGCCACTTCGCGATGTTCACGTATGTTCGGCCATTCCTCGAAGGCACGACCGGCATTGGCCCGCAAGGGCTGTCGCTGATGTTGCTGGGTTTTGGTGTGGCGAACTTTGTCGGCACCCTGGTGGCCGGGTGGATGCTTGCTCGTTACCCGCTGGCCACCCTGGTGTCGATGCCCGCGCTGGTGGGCGTTGCGGCACTGGCGCTGGTCCTGTTGCCGGCGTCGGTGCCAGGGCAGGCCGTACTGCTGGCGGTGTGGGGCCTGGCCTTTGGCGGTGTGCCGGTGGCGTGGTCGAACTGGGTCGCCAACGCGGTCCCTGACCAGGCGGAAAGCGCCGGGGGCATGGTGGTAGCGTCGGTACAGTCGGCCATCGCCACAGGCGCAGCCGCGGGTGGGGCAATGTTCAGCCTCGGTGGCAGCGCAGGCGTATTCGTGGCGGCGGCCGTGCTGATGCTGCTGGCCGCGGTGCTGATTGCACTGCGGGTGCGAGTAACTTCGGTAGAGGGCGCTGTGCTGAACCGGTCGGCGCGCCACTGATGATTCAGCTCTGCGGCGCGATCCGCGATAGCGCCTTGCGCGCCGCCCTCCCCTTGGTCGATACACGCCAGGCGACGCGGCAGCGAAGAATCGGTCAGCGGCCCCGGGGGCTATCTGCGAGCCAGTAATAGTCTGGCCAGTAAGGCCAGACATGGCGGTCGCGATGCACATGCTTGAGCGACAGGGTCTGGCCCGGGTGAAAGTGATCAGCCGGGTACTGACCTGACAACAGCACGGTGCGCGTTGTTGCGATCAGCGACTGGCAATAGTCACGCGCGGCTTTGTCGGCCCCCAGCACCTGGCTGTGCGCAATTGAAAAGCCGAAGGCCGTCATCGGATGCCCGTCATTTTTCAGCCGGGTGAAGACAGGGGTCGGCTGCCGATACTCGGCAACGGGAACGATCTTGCCACCCAGTTGGCAGGCGAACTCCTGGGCCAACAGCGGTGGGCAGACAAGCAGCAGCAGGCACAGTTTGAGCTTCATGTTCACGTCACAGTTCAAGTGTCCGGCCCGGCGCGTGGCGACTGACAGGCCCAAGCCACGCAGTCTAAGCCCGGCCATGGCGTGTGACCACACCGGGTGCCCCTCACCCGGTGTGCGTCAGGCTCGCCTCAGTAGATATACGCCAACCTGAACTGCAGCGAATGGTCGGTCATCGGCCCCGAGCGCACGTCCACATCCCGCCAGTACTGCCCCATTACCTGCCACTGCTTGCCGAGCATCGTGGTCGCCGACAGCCCGACCGTGCCGTTGTTGTGGCTGGTTTCCAGGGTCTGCCCGTCCAGCGTCTCGCGCGAGCCCCAGTTGTGCCGGTACGACAGCGCCACCGAGGTGGCCGGGGTGAAGTTGTAGCGCAGGTGGTTGTGCAGCTGGATCAGCGGGTCACGGTGCGCACCGGTGTCGCGCTGCTCCTGGTAGAACTCGGTCTCGGCGATCACGTCCCACGTCCAGCGTTCGTTGAAGCCGTGCACATAGCCCACCTGGAAGTCCGCCGCCCAGCGGTTGCCGCTCAGGGCAAAGCCCTGGTTCTTGTCGGCGCCGGTGGGCGCGGTGACGAACAGCGACCAGCCCAGGTGGCGGTTGCGCTCCATGTCGGCCAGGCTCCACACCGTGGCGCCGAAGGTGATATCGCCCAGGCCGCTGTTCTTCTGGCCGGTGGCGCCGATTTCCTGATGGCCGTAGGGGATGATGATCTGCGGGTCCCAGATCAGGCCGGTGTTGAAGAACTCGGTGAAGTGCACCAGACGCAGCACGCCCACGGTCAGGTCCAGGTCGAGGTTGTCGGCGGCGCGCTTGCCGCCCATGTACGAGCGGTCGATGCGCGGGTTCTGCTGGTACAGCAAGGCCAGGTCGGTGCCCGGTGGCAGCGCGGCATAGTCGCCGGAGTCGGGGCGTACATCGGCCAGCGCGGGGCTGGCGCACAGGGCAAGGAACAGCGAGCACGGCAATGCGCCGCCTTTGTGCAAAAGCGCTTTCATGGGGGTCACCTGTCTACCGGTTAATTGTTATTGGAACGGGTTGAGGCTGCCCCGCTCGCACGCCTGGCGAGCGGGGTCGAGGGGTGGCTTACTGCGCCGCAGTGGCGTCGGCGGCGGCGCGCAGGTCAAGGCTGCGCTTGATGATGTATTGCTGGATCAGTTGCATCTGCGGCATGTCCAGTACCCCGGCAAAGCTCGGCATGCCCTTGCTCATGAACGCACCGCTGACGATGCCGACGAAGGCCTGGTGCTTGTCCGGGCTCAGGTAGCGCAGGTCGGGGATCACCCCGCCGCTGGCGGCGTTGAGGCCGTGGCAGGCGCCGCACATGCCGTTGAACAGGGTGCGGCCCTGGGCGATTTCATCCGCCGAGGCGGTCAGTGCCGGCACTTGCGGCGGCAGCACCGGCGCCTTGCGCGGCGGCGGCAGTTCGCCCTTGGCGCCAAGCTTGAACACCAGCACGCGGGATTCGGGTTGCACCTTGCCCTTGTCGGTCAGGCCGCCTGCGATCAGCGGCATGATGCCGCCCCAGCCGGCCATGAACGCCACGTACTGCTCGCCCTTGACCTCATAGGTGACCGGCCCGCCGAGCACGCCGGAGTTGGCGCGGTGCTCCCACAGCTGCTTGCCCTTGTCGGCGCTGAAGGCCATGACGCGGCCGTCCGAGGTGCCCTGGAACACCAGGTTGCCGGCGGTGCTGAGGGTGCCGCCGTTGCCGGACTCGACATAGTCGTGGGTCCAGGCGGCCTGCTGTTTGACCGGGTCCCAGGCAATCAGGTGGCCGCGCCAGGCGCTGCGGATCTGGTTGAACACTTTCGGGTCTTCCGGCAGGTCGGGCACGTCCAGGCCGAAGTTGACCACCGACTTGGTCGGCAGGAACAGCGGCTTGTCGGCGGCCTTGAGTTCGGCCACGGTGTCCTGGGCCGGGATGTACACATAGCCGGTGTTGGGGTTGTACGACATCGGGTGCCAGCTGTGGCCGCCGAGGAAGCTTGGCTGTATCACCTTCGGCGCCTTGGCGTAGTCGGCCTGGTCGGTGAGGATGGGGCGCCCGGTCTTGGGGTCCAGGCCGCTGGCCCAGTTCACCTGCACGAAGTTGTTGCCCGAGATGAACTCGCCGTTGGTGCGGTCGATCACGTAGAAGAAGCCGTTCTTGGGTGCCTGCATCAGCACCTTGCGGGTCTTGCCGTCGATCTGGATGTCGGCCAGCACGATCTGCTGGGTGGCGGTGAAGTCCCAGCGATCGCCGGGCGTCACCTGGAAGTGCCACACGTATTCGCCGGTTTCCGGGCGCAGCGCGACGATCGACGACAGGTACAGGTTGTCGCCCTCACCCTGGCTGCGGAACTGGTAGTTCCACGGCGAGCCGTTGCCGGTGCCCACGTACAGCAGGTCGAGTTCGGGGTCGTAGGACATCGAGTCCCATACGGTGCCGCCACCGCCCCACTTGACCCAGCCATTGCCCTTCCAGGTTTTCATGGCCTTGGCCATGGCCTCGTTTTCCGGTGGCAGCGCCGGGTCGCCGGGCACGGTGAAGAAGCGCCAGGCCTGCTTGCCGGTCTCGGCATCGTAGGCGGTGATATAGCCGCGCACGCCGAACTCGGCGCCGCCGTTGCCGATCAGCACCTTGCCTTTGACGATGCGCGGGGCGCCGGTGATGGTGTAGCTCTTGTTGGGGTCCAGAACGGTGTCGACGCTCCACACCTCCTTGCCGGTGGCCGCATCGAGGGCGATCAGGCGCCCATCGAAGCTGCCCACGTAGACCTTGCCCTGCCACACGGCCACACCGCGGTTGACCACGTCGCAGCAGCCCTGGCTGAGTTTTTCCATGGGGATCTTGGGGTCGTACTTCCACAGCGGCTTGCCGCTGGCGGCGTCGAAGGCATACACGATGCTGAAGGCGCCGGTGGTGTACATCACGCCGTCGACCACGATGGGGGTGGCTTCGGTACCGCGATCGATGTCGAGCTTCTGCGTCCAGGCCAGGCCAAGCCCGGCGACGTTCTGGTCGTTGATGCGGGTCAGCGGGCTGAAGCGTTGTTCGTCGTAGGTACGCCCGTGGGCGAGCCAGTTGGCGGCGTCCTGGTTGGCGTTGAGCAGTCGGTTGGCGTCGATGTTGCCGGGCGTGCCGGCGTGGGCGAGCGTTGACACGTAGAGCACGGCAAGCGGCATCAAGCGTTTCATTTTTTATTGTTATCCCGTTCTGGGTGGATCAATGAGTGGCGTGGCAGGCCATGACGGGATTAGAGCAAAGTCGGAGGGGGTAAAGCGCTTGCGTGTGTGCCAGGTATTTTTGTGTGCGTGCCATATTGCGGAGGCTGCTGCGTAGCCCATCGCGGGTCAAGCCCGCTCCCACGGGGATGGCGATAATCCCTGTGGGAGCGGGCTTGACCCGCGATCGAGCGCGCAGCGCTCGGCGTTACACCGGGCGCTTGAGCACCAGCGTCAGGATGTCGTAGCTGGCCACCAGCTCACCCAGCTGGTTGGTCACTTCCACATCCCACGCCACCACCCCTTGCGGCTGGCCCAGCGGGCTGGATTTGCCCTGGTCGATCTTGCGCTTGCAGGTCAGGCGCGCCTGGATGGTGTCGCCAATGCCCACCGGGCTGATGAAACGCAGGGTGTCCAGGCCATAGTTGGCCAGCACCGGCCCCTCGCCCGGCGAGACGAACAGCCCCGCCGCCGCCGACAGCACGAAGTAGCCATGCGCAATGCGCTTGCCGAACTGCGATTGCCTGGCCGCAATGTCGTCGAAGTGCATGTAGAAATGATCCCCCGACAGGCAGCCGAAGTTCACCAGGTCCGCTTCGGTCACGGTACGCCGATGGGTCAGCAGCGACTCGCCGATGCGCAGCTCTTCGAAGTGACGACGGAACGGGTGCACCTCGCTCTCGTACACCTGGGCACCGCGCACATACTCGCCGGTCACCGCCATCAGCATGCTCGGCGAACCCTGCACTGCCGCACGCTGCAGGTAGTGCTTGACCGCCCGCAGCCCGCCCAGCTCTTCGCCGCCACCGGCACGCCCAGGGCCGCCGTGCTTGAGCTGCGGCAAAGGCGAACCGTGCCCGGTGGACTCCGCCGCCGCCTCGCTGTCGAGGATCAGCAACCGACCGTGCCAGGCCGCAGCCACCGGAATGGCCTTGGCTGCCACCTCGCGGTCGGCGGTCACCAGGCTGGCCACCAGGCTGCCCTTGCCGCGCGCGGCCAGCGCCAGCGCTTCATCCAGATCGTCGTAGGCCATCAGCGTGCTCACCGGGCCGAAGGCCTCGATGTCGTGGGCACCGCCATCGGCATGCGGGTCGCGTGCCTGCAGCAGGGTCGGCGCAAAGAACGCCCCTTCGCTCACGCCCTCGCCCCGTGGCTCGAAACCATCGCTGGCGCCGAACAGCTGGTCGCAGCTCTGCAGCAGGCTGCGCACCCGCTCGCCCACGTCGCGCTGCTGGTCATGGGAAGCCAGCGCGCCCATGCGCACGCCCTCCACCGACGGGTCGCCCACCACTACCTTGCTCAGGCGCTCGCGCAGGCGCGTGGCCACGGCGTCCAGGTGCTTGGCCGGCACGATGGCGCGGCGGATGGCGGTGCACTTCTGCCCCGCCTTGGTGGTCATCTCGCGTACCACTTCCTTGATGTACAGGTCGAACTCGGCATCGTCCGGCTTCACGTCCGGGCCCAGGATCGCGCAGTTGAGCGAGTCGGCCTCGGCGGTGAACGGCACCGAGTGGCGGATCAGGTTCGGGGTCACCCGCAGCTTGGCCGCGGTGTCGGCAGAACCGGTGAAGGTCACCACGTCCTGGCCTTGCAGGCGGTCGAGCAGGTCGCCGGTACTGCCCACCACCAACTGCAGGCTGCCGGCCGGCAGCAGGCCGGACTCATCCATCAGGCGCACCACCGCCTCGGTCAGGTAGCTGGTGGAGGTGGCCGGCTTGACGATGCACGGCATGCCGGCCAGAAAGGTCGGCGCGAACTTTTCAAGCATGCCCCAGATCGGGAAGTTGAACGCGTTGATGTGCACCGCAAGCCCCGCACGCGGCACCAGGATGTGGCTGCCGGCGAAGGTGCCCTGCTTGCCCAGCGGGATGGCCGGGCCTTCGTGCAGCAGGTTGCCCGAGGGCAGTTCGCGGCTGCCGATGCCGGCATAGGCGAACAGCGTGGCGTTGCCGCCCTCGATGTCGATCCAGCTGTCGGCGCGGGTCGCACCGCTGTGGTGGGACAGTGCGTAGAGCTGTTCCTTGCGCTCGGCCAGGTACAGCGCCAGGGCCTTGAGCCGCGCGGCACGCTGCTGGAAGTCCATCGCCATCAGGCTGCGCAGGCCCTCACGGCGCGCATGCTCGATGGCTTCGGCAAAGTCGGGCCGCTCTTCATGGCTGTACGCCAATACGTGCCCGTCCAGGGCGCTGCGCAGCGGCTGCGCGCCATGCTGGCCGAGCCAGCGGCCGGCGATGAAGCTTTGCAAGGTTGGGGCAACAGACATGAGGTGTCCTCCGGTTCTTTTAAGGGGCGCGCTTACCACAGCGCCAGGGTGTAGCCGATGATCAGGCGGTTCTCGTCCAGGCTGTTGGTCAAGCCGTTGCCTGAGCGGAAGGTGACGTTGCGCCAGCGCAGGCTGACGTTCTTCAACGGGCCGCTCTGCACCACGTAGGTGATGTCGGTGTCGCGTTCGCGCTCGCGGCCGTTGTCCACGGTCGCGGTCCTGGCATGACGCCCGTCGGTGTAGCGGGTCATGAAGCTCAGGCCCGGAATGCCCAGGGCGACGAAGTCGTAGTCGTAGCGCAGTTGCCAGGAGTCGAGCCCGGCGCGGGTGTAGGTGTTGTAGGTCACCAGGTTGACGGTGTACGGGTCGCCGCCGTTGAGGAACGGGAAGGCGCTGTCGCCCGACATCTGCTGGAAGGTGGCACTGACCTTGTGCGCGCCGCTGGCCAGGGTGAACATGCCGTTGAAGTTGCGGTTGTCGATGCGCCCTGCCCGCTCGGCGCCGTCGCCACGGCTGTCGAAATAGCGCAGGTCGCTGCGCAGGCTCAGGCCCTCGCCCAGCGGCTGGGTGTGCACCAGGCCGACGAACTGCTGACGGTAGATCTGGTCGAGCTTGGCGTAGTAGTAGGTCAGGTTCAGTTGCGGGGTGAAGGCATAGGTGCCGCCACCAAAATCGAAGCGGTCGCTGCTGGCCGCGCCGTAGCCGATGTCGTCGCGGCTGGAGGAATCGCGCAGGTTGGCCTTGGTTAGCCGCCCGGCGTTGAACGTCAGGCCGTCGATCTCCTGGCTGGTCAGCAGGCCGCCCTGAAAGCTTGCGGCCAGCAGGCGGGTGTCGTTGTACACCACCACCGGCAGGATCGGCTGCAAGGTACCCAGGCGCAGCACGCTCTTTGAGGCGCGCAGCTTGGCGGTCAGGCCCAGCTCGCTGTAGTCGTCGGCCGGTTCCAGGCTGTCTGGCCCGAACGGCAGCAGCCCGGTGCCGCGCCGATCACGGCTGGAGTCGAGCTTGATGCCCAGTTGCCCCATGGCGTCGACGCCTACCCCGATCGGGCCATCGGTGAAGCCGGACTCGAACTTCACGGTAAAACCCTGGGCCCACTCCTCGGCCTTGGATTGCGGCGCGTTGCTCTGGCGAAAATCGCGATTGATGTAGTGGTTGCGCAACTCGACCTTGGCATGGCTGTCGTCGATGAAGTCGGCCAGGGCCGGCGCGGCGACCAGGGGCAAGGCGAAGCCGGCCAGCAGCGAAGCCGGCATGAAGCGAATGTGGTTCATTATTTTTATACCCGACAATCGTTTTGGTTAGTGTTTGCTTGCGCCTGCGGCACCGATGCCGGTCATCGAGCGGATGAACTGCGCCAGGTAGCGGCCGCGTTCCTGCGCCGCCCGCTCCGAGGTGTCGGTGACCGAGAACACCCAGGCGCCCAGGAACGCCAGGCTCATGGAGAACAGCGCCGGGTTGCTGTAGGGGAACAGCGCCGTTTCGTTGTGCAGCACGTTGACCCACACCGCCGGGCTGAGCACCAGCAGCACGATGGCCGAGACCAGCCCGCTCATGCTGCCGATCACCGCGCCACGGGTGGTCAGGCCCTTCCAGTACATCGAGAGGAACAGCACCGGGAAATTCACCGAGGCGGCAATCGCCAGCACCAGCCCGGACAGGAACGCGATGTTCTGCGACTCGAACATCAGGCCCAGGATGATCGCCAGCACGCCGATGGCCAGGGTGGCGATGCGCGACACGCGCATCTCTTCCTTCTCGGTGGCCTGGCCCTTGCGGATCACGCAGGCGTACAGGTCGTGGGACACCGCCGAGGCGCCGGACAACGCCAGCCCGGCCACCACCGCCAGGATGGTGGCGAAGGCCACGGCCGAGATGAAGCCCAGGAACAGGTTGCCGCCCACGGCCTGGGCCAGGTGCACGGCGATCATGTTGCCGCCGCCGATGATCGCGCCGTTGACGTCGCGGTAGCTTGCGTCGGTGCCGACCATCACGATGGCGCCGAAACCCACCATGATCAGCAGCAGGTAGAAGTAGCCGATGAAACCGGTGGCGTAGAACACGCTCTTGCGCGCTTGCTTGGCATCACTCACGGTGAAGAAGCGCATCAGGATATGCGGCAGCCCGGCGGTGCCGAACATCATGCCCAGGCCCAGGGAAATCGCGTCGATGGGGTTGGACAGCAGCCCGCCCGGGGCCATGATCGCGGTGCCCTTGGCGTGCACCTCGGTGGCGGCGCTGAACATCGCCTCGGTGCTGAAACCAAAGTGCTTGAGCACCATGAACGCCATGAAGCTGGTGCCCGAGAGCAGCAGCACGGCCTTGATGATCTGTACCCAGGTGGTGGCGAGCATGCCGCCGAAGGTCACGTAGAACACCATCAGCACGCCCACCAGCATCACCGCATACAGGTAGCTGATGCCGAACAGCAGCTCGATCAGCTTGCCGGCGCCGACCATCTGCGCCACCAGGTACATCAGTGCCACGGTCAGGGTGCCCAGGGCCGAGGTCAGGCGTACCGGGGTCTGGTCCAGGCGGTACGACACCACGTCGGCGAAGGTGTACTTGCCCAGGTTGCGCAGGCGCTCGGCAATCAGGAACAGGATGATCGGCCAGCCGGCCAGCACGCCCAGGGCGTACAGCAGGCCGTCATAGCCGTTGAGGAACATCATCGCGGAAATGCCCAGGAACGAGGCGGCGCTGATCATGTCGCCGGCGATGGCCAGGCCGTTCTGAAAGCCGGTGAGGCCGCCGCCTGCGGTGTAGAAGTCACTGGCCGAACGGGTGCGCTGTGCGGCCCAGCGGGTGATGCCCAGGGTGAACACGACGAACAGCAGGAACATGCTGATGGCTGTCCAGTTCATTTCGTGCACTCCTGGCGGACCTTGTCGTTGAGCGGGTCGAGCACGTTGTTGGCGCGGTACACGTAGATCCCGGTGAGGCCGAAGGACACCAGCACCACCAGCACGCCGACCAGCATGCCGACGGTGGTCACGCCGCCGCTGAGCGATTGCCCCAGGGTGCTGGGGGAGAACGCCACCAGCAGCACGAAGCCGTAGTAGATGACCAGCATGGCCAGGGTCAGCGACCAGTTCAGGCGCTGCTTGCGCCGTACCAGTTGCTTGAAGTCGGGGTGCTTGCAGATGCTGTCGATGTCTTCGGGGGTCATTGGGGCGCTCTCTTGGTGTTGTTGTTTTAGTTTTCAGGGCACACAGGTGTTGCGGTGTTCAGGCGGGCCTCATCGCGGGTCAAGCCCGCTCCCACAGGGTCTGCACTCTCCTCAAGACCGGTGCTGTACCTGTGGGAGCGGGCTTGACCCGCGATTGAGTCGACGCGGTATCAGACCTGATCGAAGTCCAGCACCACCCTGTCGCTGACCGGGTACGTCTGGCACGACAGCACATACCCCGCCGCCACTTCGTAGTCCTCCAGGGCGTGGTTGCTGTCCATCTCCACCTCCCCTTCGATGACCTTGCACTTGCAGGTCGAGCACACCCCGGCCTTGCACGAGTACGGCAGCTCGGCGCCGATGGCATTGCCGGCATCCAGCACGCTGACGGTGTTGCGCGGCAGGTCGAAGGCCAGCGCCCGACCGTCGCTGATCACGGTGATCTGGCTGACGGCGGCGTCCAGCTGGCGTGCCGCCTCGCGGGCTTCACGCTTGCGTTCGTCGCCCGCCGCTGCAAACAGCTCGAAATGGATCTTCTCCCCCGCCATGCCATTGGCCTTGAGGCTGTCGCGCACGGTCTCGGTCATCGCCTGCGGGCCGCAGATGAAGGCGGCGTCCAGCGCCCTGGGGTCGAGCCAGCGCGAGAACAGCTGACCGCACTTGTCGGCGTCGATGCGCCCGTTGTACAGGTCCACGTCCTGCTGCTCGCGGCTGAACACGAAGATCAGGTTCAGGCGTTGCAGGTAGCGGTTCTTCAGGTCTTCGAGCTTGTCGCGAAACAGTGCGCCGGAGCTTGAGCGGTTGCCGTAGAGCAAGGTGAAGCGGCTGTCGGGTTCGCGCTCCAGGGTGGTCTTGATGATCGACAGGATCGGCGTGATGCCGCTGCCCGCCGCCACCGCCAGGTAGTTGCCGCGACGGGTCGGGTCCAACGGCACGTGAAAGCTGCCCGAAGGCGGCATCACTTCGAGGCTGTGGCCGACCTTGAGCACCTCGTTGGCAAACGCCGAGAAGCGCCCGCCGGCCACGCGTTTGATCGCCACGCGCAGCTCGCCGTCTTCCACGCCGCTGCAGATCGAGTACGAACGACGCACTTCCTCGTCGTCCAGTTGCGTGCGCATCACCAGGTACTGGCCCTGGGTGAAACGGAAATCGTCCTGCAGGTGCGCCGGCACCTCGAAGGCAATCGACACCGCATCGCGGGTCTCGGCGCGCACATCCTTGATGGTCAGGCTGTGAAATTGACTCATGCTGTTCTCCCGCTGCACGGCGCCAGCGCGCTCAGATGCATTTGAAATAGTCGAAAGGTTCCAGGCACTCGCGGCACCGGTACAGGGCCTTGCAGGCCGTGGAGCCGAACTGGCTGAGCAGCTCGGTGTGGCTGCTGGCGCACACCGGGCACAGCACCTGCGGGCTTTCGCCCAGCAGGCTGCGCTTGCTGGCACTGCCCACGGGCGGCGCGATGCCATAGGCACGCAGGCGCTCGCGCCCCTGCTCGGTGATCCAGTCGGTGCTCCAGGCCGGCGTCAGGCGCCGCTCCAGGCACGGCGCGGCGAACCCGGCCTGCTCCAGCGCCTGGCGAATATCGCCCTCGATCACCTCGGTGGCCGGGCAGCCCGAATAGGTCGGCGTGACCACAAGGTGCAGGTGGCCGGCCTGCCAGTGCAGGTCGCGCACTATCCCGAGGTCGACCACGCTGACCACCGGCACTTCCGGGTCCATCACCTGCTCCAGCACCGTCCAGGCGTGGCTCAGGTCATCGGCCCGCAGTGCCCGCGCACCGTGGTCGCTGGCGATCAGCTCACCAGGTTGCATCGGGGTAGGCCCGTGGCAAAAACTGCATTTCGGCCAGCAGGATGCCCAGGTGCTCGGTGTGCATGCCGGTACGCCCGCTGAGGTAGAAGTGGCTGGCCGCAGGCGGCAACGGCAGTTCGACCGAGGCGAAGGTGGCCTCGACCTGGTGCAGCCATGCCGCGCCGACCTGCGCCGGGTCGGCGCCGATGCCCGCTGCGGCCAGGCGGGTTTCAGCCTCGCTGCCGCTGGCCAGCTCCACGGTGAAGCGCCACACCTGCGCGATGGCCGCGAGCATGCGCCGGCGACTTTCGTCGGTGCCGCCACCCAGGCGCTGCACCCATTCACTGGAGCGACGCAGGTGGTAGGTGACCTCCTTGAGCGCCTTGGCGGCGATGCCGGCGATGCGCAGGTCGGTGGAGTCGCACAGGCCCTTGAGCACCTGCAGGTGCCAGGCGTCGAACAGGAACTGCTTGGCCATGGTCACGGCGAAATCGCCGTTGGGCTGCTCCACCAGCAGCAGGTTGCGGTAGGCGCGCTCGTCGCGGCGAAACGCCAGGTCGTCGGCATCGCGGCCGTCGGCCAGCAGCTCGGCGGCGTAGTCCAGCCAGTTGCGCGCCTGGCCCACCAGGTCCAGGCCGACGTTCATCAGCGCCAGTTCTTCCTCGATGGCCGGCGCCTTGCCACACCACTCGCACAGGCGCTGGCCCTGGATCAGGGCGCTGTCGCCCAGCAGCAGCAGGTAATGGATCAGATCGTCTTGGGTGCTGTTCATGGTCGACCTCACATGTGTCCGACTTCGTCGGGCAGCTCGTAGAAGCTGGCGTGCCGGTAGACCTTGTCGTCGGCCGGGTCGAACAGCGGGTCCTTCTCGTCCGGCGAGGAGGCCACGATCAGCGCCGAGGGCACCACCCACAGGCTTACGCCTTCGCTGCGGCGGGTGTACAGCTCGCGGGCGTTCTCGATGGCCATGGCGTCGTCGGCGGCATGCACGCTGCCCACATGCTTGTGGTTCAGGCCGTGCTTGCTGCGCACGAACACTTCGTAGAGGGTCCAGACAGACATCGTGTATCTCCCATCAGTCGCCGGTTCAGGCGGCGTTCTTGTTCTGTTGTTTGCGGGCGTAGGCGACGGCGGCTTCACGCACCCAGGCGCCGCTTTCGATGGCATTGCGCCGGGTGGCCAGGCGTTCCTGGTTGCACGGGCCGTTGCCCTTGAGCACGTCGAAGAATTCCTGCCACTGGATGGCGCCGAAATCGTAGTGGCCGCGCTCGTCGTTCCACTTCAGGTCGGGGTCGGGGGCGGTGCAGCCCAGCAGTTCGAGCTGCGGGATGGTCTGGTCGACGAAGCGCTGGCGCAGTTCGTCGTTGCTCTGGCGCTTGATCTTCCAGGCCATCGACTGCGCGCTGTTGGGCGAGTTGTCGTCGCTGGGGCCGAACATCATCAGCGCCGGCCACCACAGGCGGTTGATCGCGTCCTGCACCATGTCCTTCTGGGCCTGGGTGCCGTGGCGCATCATGGTCAGCAGAATCTCGTAGCCCTGGCGCTGGTGAAAGCTCTCTTCCTTGCAGATGCGCACCATGGCCCGTGCGTAGGGGCCGTAGGAGGTGCGCTGCAGCACCACCTGGTTGACGATGGCCGCGCCATCCACCAGCCAGCCCACCGCGCCCATGTCGGCCCAGTTGAGGGTCGGGTAGTTGAAGATGCTGGAGTACTTGGCCTTGCCGCTGTGCAGCTTGGCGATCTCTTCGTCGCGATCGGCACCCAGGGTTTCCATGGCGCTGTACAGGTACAGGCCGTGGCCGGCTTCGTCCTGGATCTTGGCCATCAGCTGCAGCTTGCGCTTGAGGGTCGGGGCACGGGTGACCCAGTTGCCCTCGGGCAGCATGCCGACGATCTCGGAGTGGGCGTGCTGGGAAATCTGGCGGATGAGGGTCTGACGGTAGGCGTCGGGCATCCAGTTCTTGGCTTCGATCTTGATTTCGGCGTCGATCTTTTCCTGGAAGGCACGTTCCTGGGGCGACATCTCGTCCAGGGACTTGATGCGTTTGACGCCGGTTTCGACAAGCTGTGCGTACATGTTCGGGCTCCCGCCTCAAGGCTGGTTGGGCATGGGAGTATTTATAAGCGATACACAATTCAATATCAAACAGCTTTTTAGTGTATCTAATGTTTTTTTGTATCGCTTTGCTCTGAAAGCGGACCGCTACGCGCTCCATCGCGGGTCAAGCCCGCTCCCACAGGAACACGCTTTACCCAAGAATCGAGTAGGAGGCGGGTTCAC
>NZ_DLNW01000035.1:0-88155 GCF_002478435.1 Pseudomonas sp. UBA7500
ATGCCTGGCGCACACAAAAAAAAGCCCCGACCAGGTCGGGGCTTCGGCAGCCATCAGCTATCAGCTGGCCAGACGCTTGTCGTACACATGACAGGCCTTGCCTTCCGAACGTTTCAGCGTGCCCAACGGCTGCAGCACGATGCGCGTGCTGATGCCGATGTAGGTCTTGATCTGCTTGCCCAGCTCGGCGGTCAGCAGCCTGCGCTGGGCCTCGTCGTAGTGCTGGCATTCGGCACGCAGCTCCACGTGCACATCCACCGTGTCGAGATTTCCATCACGATACAGATAAATCTCATAGCACTCTGAAAACTGTTTTATTTTCAGAACCTGTTCCTCGACCTGGGTCGGGAACACGTTGACCCCGCGCACGATGAGCATGTCGTCGCTGCGCCCGGTGATCTTGTCGATGCGCCGCATTGGCCGCGCGGTGCCGGGCAACAGTCGCGTCAGGTCGCGGGTGCGGTAGCGGATCATCGGCAGCGCCTCCTTGCTCAGCGAGGTGAACACCAGTTCGCCCATCTGCCCGTCGGGCAGCACCGCACCGGTCACCGGGTCGATGATTTCGGGGTAGAAGTGGTCTTCCCAGAGGGTCGGCCCGTCCTTGGTCTCGGCGCACTCCATGGCCACGCCCGGGCCCATGATTTCCGACAGCCCGTAGATATCCAGCGCAGTGATGCCCATGCGCTGCTCGATGGAGCGACGCAGCTCGTCGGTCCACGGCTCGGCACCGAAGATCCCCAGGCGCAGCGCCAGCTTGTGCGGGTCCAGCCCCTGGCGCTCGATCTCGTCGGCCAGGTTGAGCATGTACGAGGGCGTGACCATGATGATGTCCGGCTGAAAGTCGTTGATCAGCTGCACCTGCTTCTCGGTCTGCCCGCCCGACATCGGGATCACCGTGCAGCCCAGGCGTTCGGCGCCGTAATGCGCGCCCAGCCCGCCGGTGAACAGCCCGTAGCCATACGACACATGCACCTTGTCGCCCTTGCGCCCGCCCGCGGCGCGGATCGAGCGCGCCACCACGTTGGCCCAGGTGTCGATATCGTTCTGCGTGTAGCCCACCACCGTCGGCTTGCCGGTGGTGCCGCTGGAGGCGTGCACCCGCACCACGTCATGCATGGGCACGGCGAACATGCCGTAGGGGTAGTTGTCGCGCAGGTCGGTCTTGGTGGTGAACGGGAATCGGGCCAGGTCGTCCAGCGAACGCACCTCGTCGGGGTGCACCCCCAACTGGTCGAAGCGCTGGCGATACAGCGGCACGTTCTGGTAGGCGTGGGACAGGCTCCAGCGCAGGCGGTCAAGCTGGTGCTGGCGCAGTTCATCGATGCTGGCGGTCTCCAGCGGGTCGAGTACAGCAGTGTTCAAGGCGGCCATGTTCATGTGTTCACTCTGATTCTTTTTATGGTTCAGCCCCTGACGGGCCCGAGTGTGGGAGCTGCACGGCTCCCGCTGTATTGCCGGCTCAGGTTCGCTCGATGATCATCGCGATACCCTGCCCCACGCCGATGCACATCGTGCACAGCGCGTACCGCCCGCCGCGCTGCTCCAGTTCCACCAGTGCGGTGGTCACCAGGCGAGCGCCGCTCATGCCCAGCGGATGCCCCAGGGCGATGGCGCCACCATTGGGGTTGACCCGCGGGTCGTCGTCAGCCAGCCCGAGCTCGCGCAGCACCGCCAGGCCCTGCGCGGCGAAGGCTTCGTTCAGCTCGATGACATCCATGTCGGCCAGGTTCAGGTTGGCCAGTTCCAGTACCTTGCGCGTGGCCGGCACCGGGCCGATGCCCATGATGCGCGGCTCGACGCCGGCCGTGGCCATCGCCACCACCCGCCCACGAGCCTTGAGCCCGAAGCGCGCAGCCTGCGCCGGGCTTGCCAGCAGCAGCGCACAGGCACCATCGTTGACCCCCGAGGCATTGCCCGCCGTGACACTGCCGCCCTCGCGAAACGGCGTACCCAGGCGTTGCAGCATCTGCAGCGTGGTGTCGCCACGCGGGTGTTCGTCGTGCTCGACGCGCCTGGGCTCGCCCTTGCGCTGGGCAATCGACACCGGCACGATCTCCTGCGCCAGGCGCCCGCTGGCCTGGGCAGCTGCCGCACGTTGCTGGCTGCGCAGGGCGAAGGCGTCCTGGTCGGCACGGGAAATGCCGAACTGTGCGGCGACGTTTTCGGCAGTCTCCGGCATCGAGTCGATACCATACGCCTTTTCCATCGCCGCGTTGACGAAGCGCCAGCCAATGGTGGTGTCGTACAATTGCGCCTGGCGCGAGAAGGCCTGTTCGGCCTTGCCCATCACCAGCGGGGCGCGCGACATCGACTCCACCCCGCCCACCAGCAGCAGGCCGGCTTCGCCACTGCGGATCGAGCGTGCGCCCAGGCCGATGGCGTCCATGCCCGAGCCGCACAGGCGGTTGACCGTGGTGCCCGGCACTTCTATCGGCAGGCCGGCCAGCAGCGCCGACATGCGCGCCACGTTGCGATTGTCTTCGCCGGCCTGGTTGGCGCAGCCGAACAGCACGTCGTCCACCTGCGACCAGTCCACCTGCGGGTGGCGCGCCATCAGCGCACGCAGCGGCACCGCGCCCAGGTCGTCGGCACGTACCGTGCTCAGCGCGCCGGCATAGCGCCCGATGGGGGTGCGCACGGCGTCGATGATAAGGGCGTCATTCATCTGCGGTCTCCTGGGCAAGCACTGTGCCTTGCACCTTGTAAGATTTGCCATGGAACAGCGCGATCAGCTGCCCGTTCTGGTTTTCCACACGCACGTCGTAGTTGCCGGTGCGTCCGCCACGGCTCTGCTCGACGCAACTTGCATTGAGCGTGTCGCCCATCAGTGCCGGGGCGATGTAGTCGATGCTGCAGCCCAGGCCGATGGTGACCTGGTTGTAGGTGTTGCAGGCCACGGCAAACGCCGAGTCGGCCAGGGTGAAGATGTAGCCGCCATGGCAGGTGCCATGGCCCTGGATCATGTCGGCGCGCACCGGCATGCTCAGGCGCGCCCTGCCCGGCGCGACGCTCAGCAGTTGCATGCCCAGCGCGAGGCTGGCGCGGTCACGGGCGAGCATGGCCTGGGCACATTGGCTGGCAAGCTCGGTGGCGTTCAGGTCAGTCATGCAATGCCCTCCCCTCGGCGACCGTGCGCCGCAGCAGCAGTGATGGCCGGTAGCGGCTTTCGCCGTAGGCGGCCTGCAGATTGTCGAGTACCGCCAGCACCTGCGTCGGGCCGATGGCGTCGGCCCAGGCCAGCGGGCCTTGGGGGTAGTTCACGCCCTTGCGCATGGCCAGGTCGACATCCGCCGCCGTGGCCACGCCCTGCAGCACCGCGTCGGCGGCTTCGTTGGCAAGCATGGCCACGGTGCGCATCACCAGCAGCCCCGGCACGTCGGCCAGCGGGCTGACCACCAGGCCCGCGGCCTGCAGCAAGGCCACGGCCTGGTCGCGGGCAGCGGGGGTGGTGTCGGCGGACCAGCTGATGCCGATGCGCCCGGCGGTGGCGTAGTCCAGCGCCAGGTCGAACAGCACGAGGTTGTGCAAGCCTTCGTCGCGGGCGCGCTGGCTGGCCAGGCGACCGTCGGTCAGGGCCAGCACGGCGTCGCCCACGCGTATGACTGCGTGCCCGCATCGCGGGTCAAGCCCGCTCCCACAACGACCGGTGGGCGCGGGCTCGACCCGCGATGGGGCCCGGGACACCTTGATGCCGTGCGCCTCGATACGCGTCAGCAAGCCCTGCGCAACGCCCAGGTCGCCTTCGACTTCGCAGGCCTCGATGCGCAAACCACTGCGCAGCTCGCTGACCACCGGGCGCGCGGCCGAGGGCCCATAGTCATAGAACCCCTGCCCACTCTTGCGCCCCAGCCGGCCGGCATCCACCAGCGCCGCCTGGATCAGCGACGGCTGGAAGCGCATGTCGCCGTAATAGGCATCGAACACCGAACAGGTGACCGCGTAGTTGACGTCATGCCCGATCAGGTCGGTCAGCTCGAACGCGCCCATGCGAAAACCGCCGGCCTCGCGCATCAACGCATCCAGCGTGGCGCACTCGGCCGCACCCTCCTGCAACAGGCGCAGGCTTTCGGCATAGAACGGGCGCGCCACGCGGTTGACGATGAAGCCCGGGCTGGAGCTGGCATGCACCGGCGCCTTGCCCCAGGCCCTGGCCGTTGCATACAGGCTGGCTGCTACCTGCGGCGCCGTGGCCAGCCCCGAGACGATCTCGACCAGCGCCATGACCGGCGCGGGGTTGAAGAAGTGCACGCCCACGAACCGCTCGGGCCGCGCCAGGCCGGCCGCGATGCGGGTGATCGACAGCGACGAGGTGTTGCTGGCAAGCACGCAGTCGGCCGTGCAGATTGCTTCCAGGCGCGCAAACAGCTCGCGCTTGGCGTCGAGGTTCTCGACGATGGCCTCGATCACCAGCCCCGCATCCGCCAGCTCGTCGAGCGCCTGCACCGCGTGCAGGCGCGCCAGGGTGGCCTCGCGCTGCGCGGGGTCGAGCTTGCCCTTCTCCACCCGCTTGCCCAGTTGCACACCCAGCCCCTCGATGGCCGCGCTCGCCGCCCCCGGGCGGCTGTCGTGCAGCAGCACCGGATGCCCGGCCTGCGCCGCCACCTGGGCAATGCCGGCGCCCATGGCCCCGGCACCGATCACCGCCACCACAACACTTGTGTCCAGTGCGCTCATGCTCAGCACCCCTTGAACACGGGGGCGCGCTTGGCCATGAAGGCGGCCACGCCCTCGCGGTAGTCCTCGCTGCGCCCGGCCAGGCGTTGCAGGTCGCGCTCCAGGTCCAGTTGCTGGTCAAGGCTGTTGTCCAGGCTGGCATTGAGCCCGCGCTTGATCAGTGCCAGGCCCGAGGTGGGCTGTGTCGCCAGCTGTCGCGCCAGGCCCAGGGCCTCGTCGCGCAGGGCCTCATCGTCGACACAGCGGTAGATCAGCCCCCACTGCTCGGCCTGCTCGGCCGACAACTTGTTGCCCAGCAGCGCCAGGGCCTTGGCCCGCGCCACGCCGACCAGCCGCGGCAGGAACCAGGTACCGCCCGAGTCGGGCACCAGGCCGAGTTTGCAGAACGCCTGGATGAAGCTGGCCGAACGCGCCGCCAGCACCAGGTCGCAGGCCAGCGGGATGTTCGCCCCGGCGCCGGCGGCCACGCCGTTGACCGCGCAGATCACCGGCAGCGGCAAATCGCGCAGGGCGCGAATCAGCGGGTTGTAGAATTTTTCGATGGACTCGCCCAGGTCGGGCATCTGCGCACCGGGCGCGACGTTGCGGTCGGACAGGTCCTGCCCGGCACAGAAGCCGCGCCCTTCACCGGTAAGCAGCAGCACACGCACCTGGGCATTGGCGCGTACCTGCTTGAGCGCCTCCTTCACTTCGGCGTGCATCTGCGCGTTGAAGCTGTTGAGTTGCTCGGGACGGTTCAGGCGCAGAAAGGCCACGCCGTCGTCTATGTCGAAAAGAATGTGCTCGAAGGTCATGACCAGTACCGCTCGCAAGGTTGAAGTAAAAGGGGCCGGCGCACTCAGCGGCCGGTGAACACCGGGGCGCGTTTTTCGCGAAAGGCACTGATGCCCTCGCGCCGGTCATCGGTGGCGGCCAGCACGGTGAAGGCGTGGCGCTCGAAACGCAGGCCGCTGGCAAGGTCGGTGTCCATGGCCTTGAGCAGCGATTCCTTGGCCAGGCGCACGGCCAGCGGGGCCTTGCGCGCGATGGCCTGGGCGATCTGCACGGCGCGCTCGACGGTGAATTCGGGTTGGGTGATTTCGCTGACCAGGCCGGCCTGTTGCGCGGTGCGCGCATCGATGGGCTCGCCGGTGAGCACCATCTGCATGGCCATGGACTTGCCCACCGCGCGCAGCAGACGCTGGGTGCCGCCGGCGCCAGGCATGATGCCCAGGTTGATTTCCGGCTGGCCGAAACGCGCATCCACGCCCGCCACGATGATGTCGGCGTGCATCGCCAGCTCGCAGCCACCGCCCAGGGCAAAGCCGTTGACGGCCGCCACCAGGGGCTTGCTGAAGCGGCTGATCTGCTGCCAACAGGCAACACGCGGGTCGTTGAGGATGCCCACCGCATCGCGCTCGGCCATCTCGTTGATGTCGGCGCCGGCGGCAAACGCCTTGCGGCTGCCGGTGAGAACCACGGCGCGGCAGCTGTCGTCACGCTCCAGGCGCTCGAGTTCGGCTGCCAGCTCGCCGAGCAGGCGGGTGTTGAGGGCATTGAGCACCTCGGGGCGGTGCAGCGTCACCAGGCAGATGCCGGCGTGGGAGTTATCAAGCAACAGGGTGTCAGGCATGACGGTCACCGCACGGGCCAGTCGAGGCTGGCTGTTATTGTTGGGTCGAGGCCGAATGCGGCAGAGTATAGCCACAATACGATACACAAAATCAACATTACCGTGACCTGTCTGTGTCTATTTGTTTTCCATGCGTGCCAAACAAACCCAGCAAACACTGCGTTTATCGCGAGTAAAGCGCCAAGAAGCGATACATCTAAGCATTGCAAACAAGTAACAATACGTTATATTCGCTGTCATCCCCGTCCACAGGAAACCGACATGACCTGCTACAGCCTTGGCGGAATCACCCCGGTCATCGACCCCAGCGCCTACGTGCACCCTTCGGCGGTGCTGATTGGCGACGTGATCGTCGGCCCCGACTGCTATGTAGGCCCGCTGGCCAGCCTGCGCGGCGATTTCGGACGCATCATTCTCGAACAGGGCGCCAACCTGCAGGACACCTGCGTGATGCACGGCTTCCCCGACAGCGACACGGTGATCGAGCGCAACGGGCACGTGGGCCACGGCGCCGTGCTGCACGGCTGCCGCATCGGTGCCGATGCGCTGGTGGGCATGAATGCGGTGGTCATGGACGGCGCCGTGATCGGTGCCTGCTCGATCGTCGGTGCCACCGCCTTCGTCAAGGCCGGCTTCGACTGCCCGCCCCGCTCGCTGGTGGTGGGCTCGCCGGCCCAGGTAAAACGCAGCCTGAGCGACGCTGAAGTGCACTGGAAGCAGGGCGGCACGGGCGAGTACCACGCACTGACCCGGCGCTGCCTGGAGCAGATGGTGGAATGCAGCCCCTTGAGCCAACCCGAACAGGACCGCAGACGTGTCAGCGACAGTACGTTCCGCCCGAAAAACCACACGGCCTGAAGTGCCGGCGGCAACGCTGGCCTTGAAGGACAAACGGCAGTTATATTCCGGGGTTTCACCCAGCGGATCCTCCATGTCGTCGCTCGCGCCCCTCAATCAGCTCGTCACCCGTTTCCAGGAACAGATCCCGATCCGTGCCAGTTCGCTGATCGTCACCCTGTATGGCGATGCCATCGAACCCCACGGCGGCACCGTGTGGCTGGGCAGCCTGATCCAGTTGCTCGAGCCCTTCGGCATCAACGAGCGGCTGATCCGCACCTCGATGTTCCGCCTGACCAAGGAAGGCTGGCTGACCGCCGAAAAGGTCGGCCGGCGCAGCTACTACAGCCTCACCGGTGCCGGGCGGCGGCGTTTCGACAAGGCCTTCAAGCGGGTGTACAGCTCGGTGGTGCCGCAGTGGGATGGCTCCTGGCACCTGGCGATGCTCACCCAACTGTCTGCCGACAAGCGCAAGCAGGTGCGCGAAGAGCTCGAATGGCAGGGCTTTGGCGCCATCTCGCCAGTGGTGCTGGCCAGCCCGCGGGCCGACCGCACCGACATCAACGCCACCCTGCTGGACCTGGACGCGCTGGAAGACACCATCCTGTTCGAGACCACCGGCCAGGACGTGATGGCCTCCCGCGCCTTGCGTGCCCAGGTGCGCGAAAGCTGGCGTATCGAGGAACTGGGGGCGCAGTACAGCGAGTTCATCCAGCTGTTTCGCCCGGTGTGGCAGGCGCTGCGCGAGCAGGACAGCCTGCAGCCGATGGACTGCTTCATGGTGCGCCTGCTGCTGATTCACGAGTACCGCAAGCTGCTGCTGCGCGACCCGCACCTGCCCGACGAACTGCTGCCGGGCGACTGGGAGGGCCGCGCCGCACGCCAGCTGTGCCGCAACCTGTATCGACTGACCTGTGCCCCGGCCGAACAGTGGCTGAGCAGTGCGATGGAAACCGCAGACGGCCCGCTGCCCGATGCCAGCGAAAACTTCTACCGGCGCTTCGGCGGGCTGCGCTAACCTGCAGCGCGTGCCCCCAGCCATCACATGCACCCTAACAACAATGCCAGGTGTGAGGTGTGACCCATGAATACCGCTACTGCCCAGCAGCACTTCCAGCAATGGCTGGCCGACATCAACCATGCCTGCGGCGAGTTCGACGGTGCCGCGCTGGGGGATGCGTTCAGCGGTGAGATTCGCCCCCGCCAGCTGGGCGCCCTGCGCTTCAGTCACGTGAGCAGCTCTCACGCGCGGCTGCTGCGCACGCCGCGCGAGGTGCAGCGCAGCAGCGAACACAAGTACTTTGCGGTGTTCCAGCTCAAGGGCATGGCCAACATGGCCCAGGACGACGCCCGCGAAGTGCTGATGCCGGGGGACATCCTGCTGATCGACAGTGCACGCCCCAGCGACTTCACCTTTGGCGATGCCTCCCAGCAGATCTCGCTGATACTGCCCCACGACCGGGTCGACCAGCTGCTGCGCTTCACCCCGGTGGAGATCGGGCGCAAGATCCCGGCCGGCTCGCCGGTCGCCCTGCTCGCCCAGCAGATGCTGTTGTCCTCGACCCAGCTGGACGAGGTGAGCCTGGCCGAAAGCGAAGCGGTGATCGATGCGCTGATCAGCCTGATGCGCCCGGCACTGTGCGGCAGCGACAGCAATCCCGACCCGCATGAACGCATCTTTCGCAAAAGCCTGGCGCTGATCGAGACGCACATTGCCGACGAGGCGCTGTGCCCGGAGATGATCGCGCGCGACATCGGCGTGTCGATGCGCGGGCTGTACCGGGTGTTCGCCAAGAAGGGCCTGGTGATCGCGCAGTACATCAAGAACCGGCGCCTGGACATCTGCGCCGAAACCCTGCGCAACCCGCAGTCGACCCTCAAGCTGTCGGCGCTGGGGTACACCTGGGGCTTCTCCAACAGCAGCTACTTCACCACCGCGTTCAAGCAGCGCTTCGGCGTGTCGCCCGGCGAGTACCGCAAGCGCTACAGCTGAGCGCCTGCGGCCTGCCAGCCGCCTCAGTGGCGGATGCACACCGACTTGGTCTCGGTGAAGGCGTCCAGCCAGTCGACGCCGAAATCACGCCCGGTACCGGATTGCTTGAAGCCGCCAAACGGCATGTTTGCATCGATCAGGGTGTGGCTGTTGACCCACACGGTGCCGGCCTCGATGCGCGGGGTGAGGTCCATGGCCGACTTGAGGCTGGTGGTCCACAGGCTGGCGGTCAGGCCATAGTCGCTGTCGTTGGCGCGGGCCAGCGCTTCTTCCACATCGGCCACGCGGGTCAGGCTCAGCACCGGGCCGAACACTTCGCTGCGGGTCAGGCGCAGGTTGTCGTCGGGGTTGAGGATCAATGACGGGCTGACGTAGTAGCCATTGGCATCCGGCGCGCTGGCACCGCTGATGATCTGCACGCCCTGCTCGCGGGCATCGGCCAGGTAGGCCTGCACCGACTGCTGGTGCGCGCCGGAAGCCAGGGCGTTGATCTGCGCGCTGGGGTCCAGGCCCGGGCCTACGCTCAGCCCCTTGATCGCCTGCTCGAAGTCCGCTGCCAGGCGGTCGAACAGCGGCGCCTCGATATAGATACGCGAACTGGCGGCGCACACCTGCCCCTGGTTGAGGAAGCTGCCCATCATCAGGCCTTCGATCACCTGCTGCGGATCGGCGTCGGCCAGTACGATGGCCGGGTTCTTGCCACCCAGCTCCAGTGACAGGCGCGTCAGGCGGTCGACCGCCGAACGGGCAATGTGCTTGCCGGTGGCGGTAGAGCCGGTAAAGCTGATCTTCGCCACCCGCGGGTGGCTGGTGAGGGCGCTGCCGCATACGCTGCCGCTGCCGGTGATCAGGTTGAACACGCCGTCCGGGATGCCGGCCTCGGTGGCCAGCTCGGCCATGCGCATCAGGGTCAACGGGGTGATCTCGGAGGGCTTGATGACGATCGAGCAGCCGGCCGCCAGGGCGGGCATCACCTTCCACATGCCGATCATCAGCGGGAAGTTCCACGGCACGATGCCAGCCACCACGCCGACCGGCTCCTTGCGCGTATAGGCGGTGTAGCGGGCGCCTTCAGGCACCGGGATCGACACATCCAGGGTGCGCCCGCAGATCTTGGTGGTGAGGCCGGCGGTGTAGCGCATCCAGTTCAGGGTACTGCCGACTTCGAAGGCGCGGGCGATGTTGATCGACTTGCCTTGTTCCAGGGTTTCGAGCTGGGCCAGCTCTTCACCGTGCTGTTCGAGCAAATCGGCGTAGCGCAGCAGGATACGCTCGCGCTCGGCCGGGGCGCGGCGCGCCCACACGCCACTGACGAATGCCCGATGCGCCGATTGCACGGCCTGGTCGACATCCTCGGCGCTGGCATCGGGGGTCACGGCAATGGGTTGGCCGTTGGCCGGGTTGAAGACGGTAAGGGTCTGGCTGGAGGTGGACGGCCGCCAGCCGCCATTGATGTACAGGCCGTGTTGGCGTCCGAGAAAACGCTGGACACTGGCTAGCAGGGGTACGGTGCCGGCAGTCATGAACACTCCTTTTGTTATGGTTGGGAACATCCCAGGAGAGTGTATGGCGCTGCTGAAGGTGGGGTGTTTCGCTGGCTGCCAGGGAGGTTGGCGGGTGTGCCAATGTGGTGGGTGGTGTGGCTGTTCGCCAGCAAGGCTGGCTCCTACAGGAGCAGGCCTTGCTGGCGAATGGGTGCGGGTCAGCGCAGGCGGGTACGGATCCGGTGGCACACGTTGAGCACCTGCTCCACCTCGCCCTCGCCCAGGTCGATCTTGCACGCCATGTTGCTGAACACCTGCGCCGCCTCGGCCTTGAGCTCACGGCCCTTGTCGGTCAGCAGCAGGTTGCGTCGGCGTCGGTCGCTGGGGTCCAGGTACACGGTGATGAACCCCGCATCCGCCAGGCGCTTGACGATTGGCGTCAACGTGCCCAGGTCGAACAGGGTGAGCTCGCTCAAGGCGCTGATCGACACATCATCCTTGCCCCACAACCCGGCCATCACCAGCAGTTGCGGGTAGGTGACGCCACGTCGCTTGAGCGGTTCGGCATAGTCCCGAACCATGGCGTTGGCTGTCGAATACAGCGAGAAACACAGCATCTTGTCGAAGTCGAACGTCGGGTCAAGCATGCACACCTCCCGCGACGCGGCTGTAGTGATGCACCGCGTCGACCAGTACTGCAACCGCCTCTGGCGAAGTGGCCGGCGAAATGCCCTGCCCCAGGTTGAACACATGGCCGAAACCGGCCGCCGGTGGTCCGAACGTCTGCAGGGTGCGTCGCACCTCGCGGCGAATGCTCGCCTCGTCTGCCAGCAGCACGGCCGGGTCGAGGTTGCCCTGCAGCGCCACGCAGTTGCCCACCAGCTGGCGTGCCAGCGCCAGGTCACACGTCCAGTCCAGGCCCAGCGCATCGGCGCCGCTGTCGGCCAGCGGGCTGAGCCACTGGGCGCCACCACGGGTATGCACGATGGAGGGAATGCGCACGCCATGCTGGGTCTTGTGCAGGCGCGCCAGCACTTCACGCAGGTAATACAGGGAGAAACGCCGATAGGCAGCGTCGGCCAGCACACCGCCGAAGCTGTCCACCAGCATCACCGCCTGGGCGCCGGACTCGATCTGTGCATTGAGGTCGGCAGCCACCGCGTGACCGAGCACCTTGAGCAACCGGTGCAGCAGTTCCGGGCGACGGTAGAGCATCTTCTTGATCAACTGGCAGTCGCCCGGCGGGCCACCCTCGACCATGTAGCAGGCCAGGGTCCAGGGGCTTGCGGCAAAGCCCACCACCGGCACCTTGCCCTCCAGCTCGTGACGCACCTGGGCGAGGGTCTGGTAGGTGTGCTCCAGCGCCTCGGGTTCGGGCACGCGCAGGCGCTCGATGGCCGCCTCGTCACGCAAGGGGTGACGAAAGCGCGGGCCATCGCCGTTCACGCAGTACAGGCCCAGCCCCATGGCGTCGGGCAGGCTGAGCATGTCGGCAAACACCACGGCGGCATCCAGGCTGAAACGGCGCAGCGGTTGCAGGCTGGCCTCGGTGGCCAGGTCCGGGTTCTTCACCAGGTCCAGGTACGAGCCGGCCCTGGCACGCAGGGCACGATGCTCGGGCAGGTAGCGGCCGGCCTGGCGCATCAGCCAGACAGGCGTATGCGCCGTGGGTTGGCGCAGCAAGGCCTTGATAAACGTATTATTGTGCAAGGACGGGTAACTCATGCTGGTTCGCGAAATTCACTGCACAGCTCATGACTGGCGCCGCGGGGCGGCATCGGCAATCGTGCTGCGCAAGGCGTGGAGCGTGGCGCGGTAATCGGGCTGGGAAAAGATCGCCGTACCGGCCACGAACATGTCGGCACCGGCCGCAGCGACCTGGCCGATGGTGTGAAGGTTGACCCCGCCATCCACTTCCAGGCGGATGTCACGGCCACTGGCATCGATCAGCTTGCGCGCTGCTTCGATCTTGGGCAAGACCGCCGGGATGAACGACTGCCCGCCGAAGCCGGGGTTGACCGACATCAGCAACAACAGGTCGAGCTTGTCGAACACATACTTGCATTCCTCCAGCCCTGTGGCCGGATTGAAGGCCAGGCCCGCCTTGCACCCCAGATCCTTGATCAGTTGCAGGGAGCGGTCCAGGTGAACGGTGGCCTCGGGGTGAATCGAGATGTAGTCGGCACCCGCCTCGGCAAATGCCTGGATCATCGGGTCCACGGGGGTGACCATCAGGTGCACATCCAGCGGCGCGGTGATGCCGTAGCTGCGCAGGGCCTTGCAGAACTGCGGCCCCATGGTCAGGTTGGGTACGTAGTGGTTGTCCATCACGTCGATGTGGATGACGTCGGCACCGGCAGCCAGAACCCGCTCGGCTTCCTCGCCCAACCGGGCAAAATCGGCCGCCAGCATCGACGGGGCAATCCAGAACTCTTTCACACGCCTACTCCGTTACTCATTGGCTATTCGTCGCATCGGGCCCTGCTCGTTTTGCGCAAGGGCGGTGTTGATCTGTGCGATCAGGCTGTCACTTGCCGCTTCGAGATGAAAATGGTGCCCGCCATCATGCCAGTGCACACGGCTGGCCCAGGGCAACGCTTTTTTGCGCTTGTCGAATTCCGGGCCGGCAAACAGGCCCTGGCGCCCGAGCATCACATGCAGCGGGCAACTGATCTGACGCAGGAAGTCGCAGGCCTGACGCTCGGTCAGCTGCATCGGTTCGGGCAGCACCAGCCGCGGGTCGTGACGCCAGCGGTAGCCATCCCCCACGCTGAGCAGGTCGCGCATGGCCAGCAGGCGTGCCGAGGCCGGCGAGAGCAGGCCGTCGATACTGTTGCGCCGCTCGTTGACCGCCGCCTCGACGCTGCTGAACTGCACGCTGTCGGGGGCCGAGAAGCCATGCAGGCGGGTGCGCAGGGCCAGGCGCATCAGGCGATGGGCCTTCTTCAGGTGCTCCACGGTGTCTTCTTCGGCGATGGTGAACGGAGCGCCCATGCCATCGAGGAAGATCATGCTGTCGATGGACTTGTTCATCGCCCCCAGGATCGACGCGATGCCGCTGCCCATGGAATGGCCGATCACCGAAAAGCGCTTCCAGCCCATGCACTCGACCAGGGTATTCATGTCGTCGGCATGTTCCCACAGATAGTAGCCACTGTCGGCACGCCGATGGTCCGAGCGTCCGTGCCCGGCGAGGTCCGGTGCCACCACGAAGCAATCCTTCAGGTACGGCGCCACCTGTTCGAACGAGGCGGCGTTGTCCAGCCAGCCATGCACGGCCAATACCGGATGAGCCCCCTCCTCGCCCCAGACCCGCAGGGCAAACGTCTGCCCGTTGACGTCCAGGGTCTGGTCCCTGCCTTTATTGCCAAGACGCATGTAGATACTCCCTGCGTAAGCACTGTTTCGAGGTAACGGGCAACACCCGCAGCGCCTGTCAGCCGGCGGCCGCCAGCTGCGCCGAGCGTGCCGTGTGTTGCAACTGCTTGAGGTCGAACTTGCCGTTGGCGGTGCGCGGCAAGGTGAGCTCGATACTGATTGCCAGTGGCACCTTGTGCGGCTCGAGCCCGGCGCGGCAGCGTTCGAGCAACTGCTCGGCGCTGAGCGTGACGCCCTGGCTCAAGGTCACGAAAGCCCACAGCCCTTCGCCGGCCGCAGCATCCTCGACACCGACCACCGCTGCCGCGTCGATGCCTGCCATGGCATAGAAGAAGTCTTCCACTTCCGCCGGGCTGACCTTCATGCCGCGGGACTTGATCACGTGATCCATCCGGCCTTCGAAATACAGGTAGCCGTCTTCGTCCAGGTGGCAGTAGTCGCCGGTATGCAGCACGCTCTCCCCGGGATAGGGGCCGGGCTTGAGCTTTTTCGCCGTGGCCTGCGGGTTGCGCCAGTAGCCGGCCATGACCGTGGCGCCGCGAATCACCAACTGGCCCACCTGGTGGGCCTGGTCGATGCGCTGGCCGTGCTCGTCGATCAGCCACAACTCGGTGTTGGGAATGGCGATGCCGACGCTGCCCGGCTTGCTGTCGATGTCCTCTGGCGGCAGGTAGGTGCAGCGCTTGCACTCGGTCAGGCCGTACATGGAGAAGATCTGCGCCTGCGGAAACAGCGCCTTCATCTGCGCAATGTGCGTCGGCTTGAGCGCCGCGCCGGTATTGGTGACCATGCGCACGTGCTCGAAACTGGCGTTGCGCTTGCTCGCGTACTCATGCAGCAGCATGAGCATGGTGGGCACGAACGGGATGACCGTGATCTGGTACTGGCGGATCTTCTTGATCAGGAAGATCGGCCAGGTGAATTCCTTTTCCAGTACCAGGGTGGCGCCCGCGCTCAGCGCCATGATCATCTGGTACAGGCCATAGTCGAACGACAGCGGCAACGAGCAGAGCACGTGGTCGCTGTCGTTGTAGCCCAAGTAGGTGTGCAGCGACGACAGCGCCGCGAGCATGTTGCGATGGGTCAGCATCACGCCCTTGGGCTCGCCGGTGGACCCGGAGGTATAGATGATCGCGGCCAGGTCCAGGTCAAGCGTGCCGCAAGGCACCGGAGCTCCGTTGCCCTGCATCAGCACACCCTCGAAGGTGCGTGTCAGCGCCGAGTCGGCCTCGCCGTCCAGCAGCACGATGGTGCGCAGGTACGGCAGGCTCGGGGTGTCCACCGACAGGCTGGCGAACTTCTCCGAGGTGGTGATCAGCACCGAGGCCTCGGCGTCCCGCACGATGTAGTCAAGGCCCTCGGCGTGAGTCTCCAGGCCGACATTGACCACCACGCCACCGGCCTTGAGCACACCCCAGAAGGCACAGATGGTTTCTACCCGGTTGCCCAGGCACAGCACCACCCGTTCCTGACGCTGCAGGCCACAGGCCTGCAAGCCCGAGGCCAGCCGCGAACTGGAATCGTCGAGGTCGGCATAGGTGTAGGTTTCATCGGCATAGATGACTGCCGCCTTGCGCGGGTACAGGCCGTTGCTGGCCTCCAGTACCTGCTGCAGGAGCACGCTAGACCGCCTCATACTGTACCTCTGGCTGGCCTTGCGAGGCGGTTTCGGGGGCGTTCTGGCGGTTGGCGTCGATGTACTGCGCCAGCGTCGTCACGGTATTGAAGTGCCCGGGGGCAATGGTGTCGGGGTTGACGAAGAAGCCTTCGATCTCGTCCTCCAGGCTGACCAGCAGCTCCATCGAGGTGAGCGAGTCGAGCCCCAGGTGGTCACGCAGGTGCGAGTCGGCACGCACCTCGGTACTGGCTGGCAGCTTGAGCACCACCCGCAGGATCTCGATCAGTTGCGTCTGCGTGGCGCCGCTGGCCGTCACGCCCGGTGCGCTGCTGGCGACAGGTGCGCTGGCCGGGGCGGCGAGCATGTCGTCCAGCGCCACGTCGGCGTGGCTGTCGCGGATCTCCAGTGCGGTCTGACGGGCCCTGGCCAGGAACAGGCGGCCGTGACTGACGATCACCTCGGCCGGGTGACCATGGCTGTGGAACAGGGTGGGCGAGGCCGTGGGGCCATAGGCACCGGAGGCCGTCACCGCCAGCAGGTCGCCTTCGCTCAGGGTCTCGATGCGCACGTCACGCCCCAGCAGGTCGTCGGGGCTGCACAGCGGGCCGGAGATATGGTACTCGCGCAGCGGCGCGCCATTGCTGCCGGTGGCGTGCACGATGCGGAAGTTGCGCTTGAGCACCTGGCCGCTGCCCGCCGCGGCACCGTGGCAGTTGGTGCCGCCGTCGGTCACGGCGAAGGTCTTGCCGTGGTTGTGCTTGATGTTGTCGACGGTGACCAGCAGCGCGCCGCATTTGCCGGCCACGAAACGGCCGGACTCGACGATGATGCGGGTACGCGGGAACTGGCGATGGAAACTGTCGAACAGCGGCGCCAGCAGCTGCTTGAGCTGACGGGTGTCGAGTTCCTTTTCGTTCTCGTAGTACTTGATGCCCAGGCCGCCGCCGACGTCGACCATGCTCAGGTCCAGGTCGTAGCGAAGGGTGAGGTTGCGGTACAGGTCGAGGATGTAGCTGGCATTGTCATACACCGACTGGGCGTCGAGGATCTTGGTGCCGTTGTAGACGTGAATGCCCTTGATATGCAGATTGGGCAGCGCCAGGTACTGGCCGAAATTGGCCACTGCGGTGTCTTCCTCGATACCGAAATGGGTCGGGCGCCCGCCCATCTTCCAGGGCGAGCCCGAGGCCGAGAAATTGGGATTGATGCGAATGGCCACCGGTGCGGTACAGCCCAGCGAGCCGGCCAGGGCAGAGAGCGCGCGCAGTTCGGTTTCGGATTCGACGACGATGGCGAACACCCCCACTTCCAGCGCCCGGCGGTGTTCCTCGGGCTTCTTGTAGGGGCCCAGGAAAATGATGTCCTGGGGTGCAACGCCCGCCTTCAGGGCGATTTCCAGCTCGCCCAGCGAACAGACCTCGGTGTTGCCGCCGTACGAACGGATCAGCTTCACCAGCGACAGATTCGGATTGACCTTGAGCGCGTAGAAGATATCCACGCAGTCGGGCAAGGCGTCGCGCAGTTCATTGAAACTGCTGCGCAGCACCGCCTCGTCATACAGGTAGGTAGGCGTACCGAATGTCGCCTTTGCCTGGAGGACCAATTCTTTGGAAAGCTTCATCTGTTGCTCCCTTCGTTATTATATTTTCCGGTGCCGAATGCGTGCGCGGGATGCGCACCTGCGTCGTCCCGTTAGCCCTGGCGCGTTAAGTGTCGTATCGGATCGCGCAACGCCTGCAACAACGACAGAAAGCCCCTGCCTGCAAAACTTTGCGCGCAAAGTTTGTGAAATTCTCTACTGCGTTTCGCGGTGATGTCAAGATAATTCCAATGAACCCTGGCTGCGGCCGATGGTCACCCCGTTGACTGCGATTTAGGCCGCATAACAGCGTTCAAATGTCGCACCTGTTACAGATCAGTAGCGCTTTTGCCCAATGAATACAGGGCTTTTATCTGATCCGTATATAAGGCCTGTTTCTGAGTCTGTTTTGTCTGCGGCAGGCTTTCTAGAGTCAGCGCCTGTGCTCGTCCCGTCGGGGGGTGGGCTAGGAAGGAAACGCGGATAAACAGCCATGAGTACTCATCAACAGGCACAGGCCTACAACTACAAGGTGGTCCGGCAGTTCGTGGTCATGACGGTGGTGTGGGGCATCGTCGGCATGGCCATGGGCGTATGGATCGCCTCGCAACTGGTCTGGCCGGAGCTCAACCTGGACCTGCCCTGGACCACCTTCGGCCGCCTGCGCCCCCTGCACACCAGCCTAGTGATCTTCGGTTTCGCCGGCAGCGCGCAATTTGCCGCCAGCTACTACGCGGTGCAGCGCACCTGCCAGGTACGCCTCTACAGCGACTGGCTGACCGCCTTCACCTTCTGGGGCTGGCAGGCGACCATCGTGATCATGCTGCTGAGCCTGCCCCTGGGCCTTACCACCACCAAGGAATACGCCGAGATCGAATTCACCGGAGCGGTGTGGATGGCGATCGTGTGGGTGGCCTATGGCGTGGTGTTCTTCGGCACCCTGCTGCGCCGCAAGGGCACGCACATCTATGTCGGCAACTGGTTCTTCGGGGCCTTCATCGTGGTCATCGCGATGCTGCACGTGGTCAACCACCTGTCGATTCCGGTCAGCTGGTTCAAGTCCTACCCGGTGTACGCGGGGGCCACCGATGCGATGGTGCAGTGGTGGTACGGCCACAACGCGGTGGGCTTCTTCCTGACCACCGGCTTCCTGGGGATGATGTACTACTTCGTGCCCAAGCAGGTCGGCAAGCCGGTGTATTCCTACCGCCTGTCGATCGTGCACTTCTGGGCGCTGATCACCCTGTACATCTGGGCAGGCCCCCACCACCTGCACTACACCGCCCTGCCCGACTGGGCGCAGTCGCTGGGCATGGCGATGTCGATCATCCTGCTGGCCCCGAGCTGGGGCGGCATGATCAACGGCATGATGACCCTCTCGGGCGCCTGGCATAAGCTGCGCAGCGACCCGATCCTGCGTTTCCTGGTGCTGTCGCTGGCGTTCTACGGCATGTCGACCTTCGAAGGGCCGATGATGGCGATCAAGACCGTCAACGCCCTGTCGCACTACACCGACTGGACCATCGGCCACGTGCATGCGGGTGCGCTGGGCTGGGTGGCGATGATCACCTTCGGCGCGCTGTACCACATGATTCCCAAGGTGTTCGGCCGCGAGAAGATGTACAGCATCGGGCTGATCAACCTGCACTTCTGGCTGGCCACCATCGGTACCGTGCTGTACATCGCCTCGATGTGGGTCAACGGCATCACCCAGGGCCTGATGTGGCGCGCCATCAACGACGACGGCACCCTCACCTACTCGTTCGTGGAGGCTCTGGTGGCCAGCCACCCGGGCTTCATCGTGCGCTTCGTCGGTGGCGTGTGCTTCCTGAGCGGGATGCTGCTGATGGCCTGGAACACCTGGCGCACGGTACGCGTGGCAGACCCGAAACTGGCACTGGACAACGCGCAGATGGCGTAAGGGGCAGCGAATGAACGGCTGGGCATATGGGTTGTATTGCGTGACCGGACTGGTGTTCTTCTACCTGATCACCAGCGCCTGCCTGAGGCGCCATAGCGACCAGGTGGATGACCAGGCAAGCCTCATACCCTTTGCCGATGACCCGGTGGTGGCGCGCCGGGTCGAGCAGGCCATCGGGCGACCGGTGCCTGCCGAGGCACCGGAGGCCTTGCTGAAGGCTTGAGGGGGGTGCTGCACCGGCATGTCCGCAAGAGCGGGTTGATTCGCTCTTGCGGCTTGGCCTATTGATGACTGACCCAGTAAACCGCCGTCACGACCACCAGTACAATCAGGCAGAGTATCGCCCACGCATCGACACTGCTGTCCGGCTTGCTTGCCTTGCTTGGATTTCCCATTGCATTGCCTCTTGTTGTGGTTATGGGAATGCACTGCACCTGATGCAGTTAAGTCCAGCAATGCCCTTTGCTCAAGCAGGGTTTTTGTACAGCTCGTCGGTTAGTAGTCCATCGCGTCCTTCAGGAACGGGTATCGATACCCTGGCGCCTTGCCAACGGCGCTGAACCCCTTGAAATCCAGCCCATAGTCGCCCTGCTGTTCAAGCGAGAGCCAGCGCCGCGCCTTGACCGCATCGATCAGCTGAAGCACCGGCACCGGCCGCGGCCGGGCGAGCAACTGACCGATCGGCACGCCCTGCGCATCATCGTGCAGCAGCACCATGGCCCACCCGCCCAGAGAAAAGTGCCCGCCCATCAACACGCTCAATCGACCCTCGATTCGCGCCTGCAGGGCCTGCGGCGAACTGTTCACCGCACTGAACAGCACATCCCGGCCCGGCACCCGCCCGGCCTCCTCGAATGCCTGCATCGCGCCAAACGCCATCTCGTCATTGGCCGACCACACCAGCTGCGTACGCGGATAACGCGCACCCAGCAACTGCGCCTGTTCATAGGCGCGCTGGCGACTCCATTCCCCATACACCAGCTGGCGCAGGTGCACGCCGGGCAACTCGGCCAACGCCCGGTGCATGCCCTGCTCACGCAACTGCGCCGCCGGGGTGTGCTTCAACCCCGAGAACGCCAGCAGGTCCACGCCCTGCTCTAGGGCAGCGGGCGGCAACTGCTCGACCAGCGTCTTGAGCATGCGGTAGCCGGCCTCCTCGTCGTTGCCGGTCAGGGTGCCGAGGACCGGCGGATAACGGTCCGGATACTCGTGCACCTGCCGCGCCTGGTCGACCGTCAGGCCGTTGTTGACCAGAAACAGCCTGACCCCGCTGCCGCGCGACAGGCGGATGATCTCCGGCGCCACGTACTGCTCGTTGACCAGCACCAGGTAGTCCGGCCGCTGCGGCCCCTGGAGCGCCTGTCGCGCCTGATGCAACACACGCTGGCGATCACGCCCGCTGTACTCGACACGCAAGGACATGCCCAGGTTCTGCGCGGCGCCTTGCATGAAACGCGAGTAACTGACCCAGAAGGTCTCGTCGGCATTGCCCGGATTGAGAAACACCACCGAGGCCGCCTGGGCGCCACTCACCAGCGACAGGCCCAGCCACACCGACAGGCACAAGGCCTTGAGCATTCGAGTACGCTCCTGCAACGCAAAGCGCCGAGTATAACCGCGACGGCACGGGCAACGCTCAGGTGACAGCCAAACGCTAGCCAGTCTCACTTAGTCCATATAGTTCTTTTCATATGCAAAAACATCACTTTTGCGCATAAACGCAAACTGCTATCTTGCCTCGGCTCCGCCCCGGAGTGCGCGGCCGTGCGCGCGATTAGCTGCAAGCAGCCTGAGAACAGGACCCCTATGTACGTATACGACGAGTACGATCAGCGGATCATCGAGGACCGCGTCAAGCAGTTCCGAGACCAGACCCGACGCTACCTGGCCGGTGAGCTGAGCGAAGAAGAGTTCCGCCCCCTGCGCCTGCAAAATGGCCTCTATATTCAACGTTTTGCCCCGATGTTGCGGGTAGCCGTGCCCTACGGCCAGCTGACGTCGCGCCAGACCCGGATGCTGGCCAAAATCGCTCGCGACTACGACAAGGGCTACGCGCACATCAGTACCCGGCAGAACGTGCAGTACAACTGGCCTGCCCTGGAGGACATCCCCGAGATCCTCGCCGAGCTGGCCACGGTGCAGATGCACGCGATCCAGACCAGCGGCAACTGCCTGCGCAACGTCACCACCGACCAGTTCGCCGGCGTTGCCGCCGACGAAGTGATCGACCCGCGCCCATGGTGTGAAATCGTGCGTCAGTGGACCACCTTCCACCCCGAGTTCGCGTACCTGCCGCGCAAGTTCAAGATCGCCATCAATGGCTCGGCCAGCGACCGTGCGGCCATCGAAGTGCACGACATCGGCCTGGAGCCGGTGCACAACGCGGCCGGCGAACTGGGCTTTCGCGTGCTGGTCGGCGGCGGCCTGGGCCGTACCCCGGTGGTGGGCGCCTTCATCAACGAATTTCTGCCCTGGCAGGACCTGCTCAGCTACCTGGACGCGATCCTGCGCGTGTACAACCGTTACGGTCGCCGTGACAACAAGTACAAGGCGCGCATCAAGATCCTGGTCAAGGCCCTCACGCCGGAGGTGTTCGCCCAGAAGGTCGACGCCGAAATGGAGCACCTGCGCGGCGGCAGCACCACCCTGACCGATGCCGAAGTGCATCGCGTGGCCAAGCACTTCGTCGACCCCGACTACCTGGCGCTGGACAACCTCGACAGCCAGCTGGCCGAGCTCGACCAGCAGCACCCCGGCTTCGCCCGCTGGCGCACGCGCAATACCCTGGCGCACAAGAAGCCGGGCTATGTGGCCGTTACCCTGTCGCTCAAGCCGACCGGCGTGGCGCCGGGCGACCTGACCGACAAACAGCTGGACGCGGTGGCCGACCTTGCCGAACGCTACAGCTTCGGTCAGTTGCGCACCTCCCACGAGCAGAACATCATCCTGGCCGACGTCGAGCAGCGCCAGCTGCACGCGCTGTGGCTGGAGCTGCGTGAAAACGGCTTCGCCACGCCGAACATCGGCCTGCTGACCGACATCATCTGCTGCCCGGGTGGCGACTTCTGCTCGCTGGCCAACGCCAAGTCGATCCCGATCGCCGAATCCATCCAGCGCCGCTTCGACGACCTGGACTACCTGTTCGACATTGGCGAACTGGACCTGAACATCTCCGGCTGCATGAACGCCTGCGGCCACCACCACGTCGGCCATATCGGCATTCTCGGGGTGGACAAGAAGGGCGAGGAGTTCTACCAGGTGTCCCTGGGTGGCAGCGCCAGCCGCGACGCCAGCCTGGGCAAGATCCTCGGCCCCTCGTTCGCCCAGGACGACATGCCGGACGTGATCGAGAAGCTGATCGATGTGTACGTCGAGAAACGTACTGAAGACGAGCGCTTCATCGACACCTACCAACGTATTGGCATCGACCCTTTCAAGGAGCGCGTCTATGCAGCGAATCATTAAGGGCAACCAGATCGTCGACGAAACCTGGCACCTGCTGCCCAAGGACGTCACCCTGGACGAACTGACCAACTGCGACGACTATATCGTGCCGCTGCACCTGTGGCGCGAGCACGCCCATGCCCTCAAGGCCCGCGACGGCGGCCTGGGCGTGTGGCTGGATGCCGACGAGGAAGCCGAGGAAATCGGCGATGACGTGGCCAGCTTCCAGGTCATCGCGTTGAACTTCCCGGCCTTCACCGACGGGCGCAACTACTCCAATGCGCGCCTGCTGCGTGACCGCTACAAGTTCACCGGCGAGCTGCGTGCCATCGGCGACGTGCTGCGCGACCAGCTGTTCTACATGAAGCGTTGCGGTTTCGACGCCTTCGCCCTGCGGGCCGACAAGGACCCGGTCGAAGCGCTGCAGAGCCTGCAGGACTTCTCGGTGACCTACCAGGCCGCCACCGACGAGCCGCAGCCGCTGTTCCGTCGACGCTGAACACCGCCCCATGAAAAAGGCCCCTTGCGGGGCCTTTTTTTGTGGCGTCGAATTTACAACCGGGTGACCTGGTCAGGCACGCTGTTCCAGATTTCTGCCGTCAGCGTCTCCAGCAACTTTTTCTCCTCCTTGGCCAGGTTGGCTTGCAGTACGTGGCTCTGGCGCAGGTACGCCGCTTCGGTGATGTGCCCTGCATCTGCATCTGCCTGCAAGGCCTCCATGCGGGCGTGCAGCGGCTTGGCGATGCGCTGGTAGCGCTCGGCATACTGCACCTTCAGGTAACTGACCCAGAAGTCGCGCTGGGCAATCGAAGCCTTGAGCACTGCCGGCGTCTCGCCCTCTTCGATCTCCTTCTGCGCAGCCTTGATATCGGCATCGCTGACCTGGGCAGTGGCTCGGTAGCGCATGGTGTTGGGCTGCCCCGGCAGTTCGAGCGGCTCGGTCAGCGCGGTACGGTAAGCCAGCCGCACTTCGACCTCGTCCACCACCGTGCCAGCACGCACACGTGCATCGATGACCCGCCGGGCAATCAGCTCGACCTGCTCCAGACGATACAGCCCGCGCGCCAGCTTCATCAGTGACCACTCGGCACCCAGCTGGGTACCCAGCGCCAGGGCCTGGTTGATCAGCACCTGCACCTCAAGCTGGCTGAACACCAGGATCACCGCATCGCCACAATTGCGCACGCTGTCCAGGGTCTGCAGTACCTCCTCGCGCAGCGCCGTGTTGGCGCTCACTGCCTTGATCAGCGTCCACACCCGCTGCTTGAGGTCGTCGTAGGTCTCGCGAAAATCGGACGTCTCCCCCAGGTCATCGAACAGCCGGAACAGTTCGCCGGTGCCCGGTTCGGCCTTGAGCGCATCCCACATCGCCTGCAGTTCGGCCGCCTGCACCGCATCTGCACCGGCAAGCCAGGCCGTGGCACCGGCAGCCATCGGCTCGGGCGCAAAATGGACGCGCAGGTTCGGCGTAACGCCAAAGCTGATACGCGTGCGCTGACGATAGACCGTCAGCCTGACCTGGCTGTCGGCATCGATCGGGTTGCCGTGCAGGCTGGTGACCCGATTGATCCTCAACACCCGATCGACACGCTCGGCTGAGGGCGCCAGCACGTCCTGCGGCACCACCTGAATGTTGTTGGCGCGCAGGTCGACCTCTTCGAGCATGTCAAGGTCCATCAGGCCGGTCGGCCAGGTACTGATGCCCGTGTGCTGCAGCCTGAGCCCGCGCAGGTCGGCCAGGGTCGAAACATCGGGCGCGGTTATCAACGGGTTGTGGTCCAGGTTGAGGATTCTCAGGCGAACCAGTTTGGCCAGCACCGCATTGGCAGCAGCATCCATGACCAGGCTGTTGTAGCTGAACGTCAGCCGGGTGATGCGCGGTATGGCTTCCAGCGCGGCAGGCAGGGTGCTGAACAGGTTGTTGGAAAGGTTGAGCCAGCGCGTATTGGCAAACTGCTCGATAAAGGCCTCGGGCAACTCACTCAACTGCATGTCGCGCATGAACAGCGACGCCACATGGCTGAAATCGGCACTCAGAATCGGCAGACCGTCAAGGCGCGTCTCCGACAGGTTGAGGGTGTAGCCGACGGTTCGCCCTTCAAAGGTTACCACCGGGCTGGTCTGGCGCCGCCAGCAACGCTCGATGCGATCGGCCGCCACCTCCCGGTGGCGACGGGTGGCGAAACTCACGGACTGATCGTTGCGCCAGGCGGTCAGCTCATCGATCAGCTTGAACAGTTCCTGGCGACGCCCCTCAAGCTTGACCAGCAGCTCCTCCTCACTGAGCCCCTCACCTAGCTCCTGCAAAAAGGCCTGCACCTCGTCCACCGCCAGGTCGGGGTACAGCGCCCGGGCCCGCTGCATCGGCGTCTGCGGCCTGCCGAACGGGCGCCGGCCACTGAGCGGATAACCGATCTGGCCATCGAGCATGCGCATTGGCGGCTTGAACCAGCGCGTGCGCGGACGCACGCCGATGCTGCTACGCACCGCAGCCGTATCCTTGGCGGCATTCTCGGCCAACATCAGGCGCAACGCGTCGGCCTGGTTGATGTTCAGGCCCAGCAGCACGCGCTCGCTGTCGGGCAGCGCATGCAGCATGGCGGCGCACAACGGCTCCACCCCGCCCAGCGCGTTATGCTCGCTGTCATAGGCCTGATAGCCTTCGTCCAGCCGCGCGAGAATACGCTTGGTGCCGGTGGCCGTGCTGCTCCCGACCGCCTTGAGCTCATCGCCCCACGGGCTGCCCTCACGTACCTGCAACAGCACATCGCCAGACCAACCCGGCAAGGCCTGCAACTGGTCCATGGCAACCTTCAGGCAGTCCAGGCGATCGGTGTAGCCCAGGTAGAGGCCCTCACGGGCACGCACCACGCGCGCCTGCTCCGCCAGCCAGCGGGCCTGTTCGGCCAGGCGCAACGGCACCCGCGGCGGGTTGGCGGTGAGCTGCGCTCGCTCGCTGACGCTGGCACTCTCGACCAGCTCTCTGGCCTGCCGCCACGCCAGCCCGGCAAACTGCTTGCGTACCACCGCCATGCCCGCCACCTCCTGCACCGGGTCGGCGCGGTAGAGGCTGTCGAACACCTGGCTGCGGTTGACGCTGGCGTAACGGGCATAGGCTTCACGCAATTGCGTCAGGCGACCAGCCTCGGTCCTGGCCAGGTAGGGGCCGAACAGGGCCTTCTCTTCCTGTTCGGTCAAGCCCTGCAGCAGCGTTGTCAGGAAGCGTCCGTCGACCAGTTCCTGGCGCGTGATCGACAGGGTCCGGTTGTCGGCGCTCAGCGGCGTACCGTACTCCTTGACCAGTTGCCCGTCCTCCATCACCCGCACCAGCACGCCGGCCGGCCAACCCGGCATGCGTGTGAGCAAGGCCAGGGGCAAGGCATCGAGCTCGGTGGCCAGTGGTTGCCCGTCGCGCATGGCCGCAATCACATCCGTCACCCTGCGGCTCATCTGCCAGCGCACCAGGCTGTCGCCGAGCAACGCCGGCAAAGGCTCGTTGTTGCTGTGCAGGCGGCGCAGGCGTGCCTCGTCGATGCCGGTGATGGCGGCCATGTTCAGCAGGTCCTCGTCACCCATGCCGTCCACCAGATGGCCCAGGCGCCGCCACAACGTCAGGCCCTCCCACTGCTGCGGGTCTTCGGCCTCGAGGCGCCAGGCCCCGGCGCCGTTGTGCACCACCGGCGGCTGATAGGCGTCATCGCGAGGATGGCGGACCTGGTACTGGCCCGCTTTGGTGCCGATCACCTCGTAGGCGCGGCCCTGCACACGGATGTAGGTCTTGTCGCCCACGCTGTAGCGCCCCTGAAGGTCCGGCACGACCCCCGACAGATCGACATCCGCAGCATAGGGCTCCAGCTGCGGCTTCCACAGCCGGTACTGCCCGTTGGCCAGCCTGATCTGGATCGTGCCTTCCAGCAACTCGCTGCCCGGCCCGACGGCCAACGGCTTGAGGGCAAGCCCCAGGCCCACGGCGAATGCAATGTTCAGTGCCACCGACTGCAGGTGCGCCATGGCCAGCTCGCGATCACCCACCTCCCAGTCCTCGATGCCCTCGACCACCTCCCCGATCAACTGGCCGGCCGCCACCACCGCCATCACCTCCCCCAGCCCGGGTACGAAGAAGGCGGCGCTGTTGAGCACGTTCAGACCGATGCTTTCCCAGTACGCCAGGCGCGCCTCGCGGGCCGCTTCGTCCGCGTCGGCACTGGGCACGGCCAGGTGCCGCGCATCAGCCTTGGCCTTCTCGATCAGGCGTCGATGCTGCAACTCGAACAGGTCTTCTTCCACCCGGTGTTCACGCAGGTACAGGTCAGCCTCCAGGTTGGGCTGGCGCTCCAGCAGCCCGTGCTGGCCATCGACCAGGTGAAACAGATTGCTTTCCAGCAGCCCGAAGAAGCGCTCTTCATCGGCCCGGGCCACACAACCGCGCATGGACTGCTGATAGGCAGGCGAAATCAGGTTGATGCGCAGGTCGCGCTTGAACGCCTCGATGCTCGGGTATTCCTTGAGCGGGTACAGGGGCGCGCCAGGCACATACACCAGCACAGGCTCGGTCTGCTCGCTGAGCAGGCGGTCGGCACTGGCCACCCAGATACCGGACAAGCCAATGCCGAACATTTCCAGGGTGCTGAACACCAGGGGCTTGCCGTTGTACTGGGCGGCACCGGTGCCATCGAGCCAGCCGAGCAAGGCGCTGCGGGCAGCCTCGCCAATCTCGCCCTTCATCGCCGCAATCCAGGTGCGCACGCGCAGGCGCGCCTTGTAGGCCTCGATGGACTGCCGGCGAACCCGATCATGGGTGGCCGGCGCCTCGTACACCGCAGCCAGGTGATCCTGGTACTGCTTGCCCAGGTCCAGCTCATGGCACACACGGGCAAAGTCGCGCGGGGCCACCGCCAGCTTGCTGCTGTAAACGTAGCGATAGCGCGGCGCATGCTCGCTGCCAGGTACCAGCGTCATGGAAAATGCGCCCTTGGCCGCCAGGGCCGTACCGTCGTCGAATTCGGCATCCCGGGCAAAGTTCTGCAGCGCCGCCTGCAGCAGGCTCTGGCGCCTGGGCACCACGCGCACCAGCGCGCCCAGCAGTTCGGTGTCGTGGGTAACGTGCACGAATTCGTGGGTGTTGACGTCGTCGTCGCGCTGCAAGTCGCGCTTGAGCCTGGCCTTGAGCAGCGGCTCGGCGAACTCGACGATGCCTTTGAGGGGGCGCAGGGTACGCGCCAACGCGTCGGCGCAGGCGCGGGCGCGCTGCTGGCAGGCGAGCAGTGCCTGGCGCTGGTCCTCGCGGGCATTGCTGAACCAGGGCGCCGGCGCATCCCCTGCGCCCTGGTGCTGTTCGGCGCCCCAGGGCCGGCTCAGGGCCGCGAAACTTGCAGGGGTGGAGTGCTTGAGCCAGTCAGGCATGCGCTGATGGATGAAGGGGCCATGCGGCCCCGGGGTGACATAGGTGTCGGTGGAATCGGTGGGAGTGGTCATGATGGTCCTCGGGGTAGATTGAACCCCAAGCAGACCCCATCATGACGCAGGTGAAGTGCTACATATTGCTCAGCGCCAGCGGCCCAGGCGGCTCCACAAACCCACCAGGGTGTTTTCGATGGAGGCGCTGGCAGCCAGGCCAACGCGCTCCTGCAGGCTCTTGCGTTCGGCAAAATGCAGGTGATACAGGTTCGAATCGCGAGCGCGTTCGCTCAGGTATTCGTCACTGGTGCGCAGCTCGTCCACCAGTTGCTTGTTCAATGCCGCCACACCCAGCCAGACCTCGCCGGTGGCCACCTCATCGATGTGCAACTGCGGGCGGTAACGCGAGACGAAATCCTTGAACAGCTGATGGGTCACGTCCAGGTCTTCCTGGAACTTCTCGCGGCCCTTCTCGGTGTTTTCGCCAAACACGGTCACGGTGCGCTTGTACTCACCCGCCGTGAACACCTCGAAGTCTACATCGTGCTTTTTCAGCAGGCGGTTGACGTTGGGCAACTGCGCCACCACCCCGATCGAGCCCAGAATGGCGAAGGGCGCACTGACGATCCTGTCACCGATGCAGGCCATCATGTAGCCGCCGCTGGCCGCCACCTTGTCGATGCACACCGTCAGCGGCACGCCGGCCTGGCGGATACGCGCCAGCTGCGAGGAGGCCAGGCCGTAGCTGTGCACCATGCCGCCACCGCTTTCAAGGCGCAGTACCACTTCGTCCTTGGGCGTGGCGAGGGTCAGCAGCGCGGTGATTTCATTGCGCAGGCTCTCGGTGGCCGAGGCCTTGATGTCGCCGTCGAAATCCAGCACGAACACCCGCGGCTTGTCCTCGGGCTTTTTCTTCTGCTGCTTGTCGCGCTTGGCCTGCTGCTTGCGCAGGGCCTTGAGCTGGGCCTTGTCGAGCAGACCCGACTCCAGGCGCTCGCGCAGGTCCTTGTAGAAATCGTTGAGGCGAGTCACGTGCAACTGCCCCCCGGCCTTGCGCCGGCCCTTGCCGCGCAACCCGGCAATGGCCGACAACACCACCAGGAGCGCGATCACCAGGGTCGCGGTCTTGGCCAGAAAGCTGGCGTATTCAGCAAGAAAATCCACAGTAGCTCCTTAACATGTCTGCGCCCGTACGGCGCCAAACGTGGCCCAAGCATACCGGCGCGGCCACGCCTCCACCAGCGTGGGCAACGCCCCGAAACGCAGTTCAAACGACCTTTTCAAACGCTTGTATGTTTTTTCGTTGACAGGCCGCCATCGGCCACCTACCCTCGCCAGAACCTTCACTCCAGGCATACGACGTGGGCAGCATCTACCTCATTCGACATGGCCAGGCCTCCTTTGGTGCCGACGACTACGACGTGTTGTCGCCGACCGGCATTGCCCAGAGCGAAGCACTGGGCGATCACCTCGCCCAGCTGGGCCTGCGCCTGGATCGCTGCGTGGCCGGCGACCTGCGCCGCCAGCAGCACACCGCACGCCTGGCCCTGGCCCGCCTGCAGGCTGCCGGCAGCGCGGTACCCAGCCTGGAAACCGACCCTGCCTTCAACGAATTCGACGCCGACGCCGTCATCCGCGCGCTGCTGCCCGGCCTGCTGCCGGACGAGCCCGAGGCGCTGCACATCCTGCGCAATGCCCGCGACAACCGCAGCGAGTTCCAGCGCCTGTTCGCCCTGCTGGTGCAGCGCTGGCACGGCGGCGAGCACGATGTCGACGGCCTGCAAAGCTGGCAGGGCTTCGTCGAGCAGGTGCACGACGGCCTGCAACGCCTGCTGCGCGAGGCCGGGCAAGGCGACAACATTGCCATCTTCACCTCCGGCGGCACCATCACCGCCCTGCTCCACCTGATCACCGGCATCACCCCCAGCCAGGCGTTCGCGCTGAACTGGCAGATCATCAACACCTCGCTCAGCCAGCTGAAGTTTCGTGGCCGCGAGGTGGCGCTGGCTTCCTTCAACAACCAGGCCCACGTGCAGTTGCTGAGGGTGCCGGCGCTCATCACCTACCGATGAGCACCGGCCTGTTGCGGCCCCAGGGTCGCTTACATCACTTAATAAGGAATACACCATGACCGACGTAGCTAAAGCCGTTCAAGCCATGAAAGAGAAGTTCAACCCTGCCGCCGCTGCCGGCCTGGACCTGGTGTTCGGCTTCAACATCACCGACGAAGACAAGCACTTCTCGCTGATCGTCAAGGACGGCACCTGCGATCTGCAGGAAGGCGAAAACCCTGACGCCAACTGCACCCTGGTGCTGGACAGCGAAACCCTCAAGGGCATCGTCAGCGGCGAAACCGACGGCATGCAGGCCTTCATGGGCGGCAAGCTGCGCGTCGAAGGCGACATGATGCTGTCGATGAAACTCAGCGAGCTGTTCCCGGCCTGAGCCTTGCGCTGATGCCACCCAGAACCGAAGCCTTGTGCTTCGGTTTTTTTTCGCCCGGCATCAGGGGTGGTGATCGTGGTGCAACACGCTGGCCTATAACACAGTCAAACACTTGTTCGGTTTATCCACGAGAATTAGATTAAACAATAATCAGCGACTTTCAGAATAAAGGAAAAGCATGACGCTCACCGACCAGTCGACCCAGGTTCGCCCCGGCGAAGAACTCGATGCCGCCCTCATCGACCCTTATCTCAAGGCCAGCATTCCGGGCCTGAGCGGCACGCCGGTGATCAGCCAGTTCCCCGGTGGCGCGTCCAACCTCACCTACCTGCTCAGCTACCCGGACCGCGAGTTCGTGCTGCGCCGCCCGCCGTTCGGGCAAAAGGCCAAGTCGGCCCACGACATGGGCCGCGAGTTTCGCATCCTCAACCAGCTCAACAGCGGCTTCCCCTATTGCCCCAAGGCCTACGTGCACTGCACCGACGAATCGCTGATCGGCGGCGAGTTCTACGTGATGGACCGGGTCAAGGGCATCATCCTGCGCTCGGACCTGCCCCCCGAACTGGGCCTGGACAACCAGCGCACCGAAGCCCTGTGCAAGAGCTTCATCGACCGCCTGGTCGAGCTGCACCAGGTGGACTACACCGCCTGCGGCCTGGCCGACCTGGGCAAGCCCGAAGGCTATGTGCAGCGCCAGATCGAAGGCTGGAGCGCACGTTATGAAAAGGCCCTGACCCCGGATGCACCGCGCTGGGAAGCGGTGATCGCCTGGCTGCGCGAGAAGATGCCGGCCGACCACCCACGCCCCGCCATCGTGCACAACGACTACCGCTTCGACAACGTGATCCTCGACGCCGACAACCCCATGCGCATCATCGGCGTGCTGGACTGGGAAATGACCACCCTCGGCGACCCGCTGATGGACCTGGGCAATACCCTGGCCTACTGGATCGAAGCCGGCGACCCTGCGCCCGTGCAGCTGATGCGTCGCCAGCCGAGCAACGCACCGGGCATGCTCACCCGGCGCCAGTTCGTCGACTACTACGCCGAACGTGCCGGGCTGCAGATCGACAACTTCGACTTCTACTACACCTACGGCCTGTTCCGCCTGGCCGGCATCGTGCAGCAGATCTACTACCGCTTCTTCCATGGCCAGACCCAGGACAAGCGCTTCGCCCAGTTCGTGCACATGAACAAGCTGCTGGAGCACATGAGCCTGCAGGTCATCGGCAAATCCACGCTCTGACGCCCTACAACTACAAGGAACCCGCCCCATGTCCAAGACCCAGTTGTTCGACCTCGACGGCAAGATCGCCTTCGTGTCCGGCGCCAGCCGCGGCATCGGCGAGGCGATTGCCCACCTGCTGGCCCAGCAGGGTGCCCACGTGATCGTGTCCAGCCGCAAGCTCGACGGCTGCCAGCACGTGGCCGACGCGATCATCGCCGCCGGCGGCAAGGCCACGGCGGTGGCCTGCCACATTGGCGAGATGGAACAGATCGGCGCGGTGTTCGCCGGCATTCGCGAGCAGTTCGGGCGCCTGGACATCCTGGTCAACAACGCCGCCACCAACCCGCAGTTCTGCAACGTGCTGGACACCGACCTGAGCGCCTTCCAGAAGACCGTCGACGTGAACATCCGCGGCTATTTCTTCATGTCGGTCGAGGCCGGCAAGCTGATGCGCGAAAACGGCGGCGGCAGCATCATCAACGTGGCGTCGATCAATGGCGTATCGCCGGGGGTGTTCCAGGGGATCTACTCGGTGACCAAGGCGGCGGTGATCAACATGACCAAGGTATTCGCCAAGGAATGCGCCCCCTTTGGCATCCGCTGCAATGCGCTGCTGCCGGGGCTGACCGACACCAGGTTCGCCTCGGCGCTGGTCAAGAACGAAGCGATCCTGAACACGGCGCTGCAGCAGATCCCGCTCAAGCGCGTGGCCGATCCGAGGGAGATGGCGGGCGCGGTGCTGTACCTGGCCAGCGATGCGTCCAGCTACACCACCGGTACGGCGTTGAATGTGGATGGGGGGTTCCTGTCCTGATACCGCATAGCGGGTCAAGCCCACTCCCACAAGGATCACCGCTATTTCTGTGGGAGCGGGCTTGACCCGCGATAGGGCCCTGACAGGCACGCACCATCTCCTTTACCATAGCGCCCCTCAGGCGCAGCTTTACCGTTCTGCGCCCCAGTCGAATAAGCCCAACACCATGCCCTTCGAACTCAGCGTAGATCTCACCACCCTAGCCATTCTTGCCGCCGTGGCCTTCGTGGCCGGGTTCATCGACGCCATCGCCGGCGGCGGCGGCCTGCTCACCACCCCCGCCCTGCTCACCGCCGGCATGCCGCCGCACCTGGTGCTGGGCACCAACAAGCTCAGCTCCACCTTCGGCTCGGCCACCGCCGGCTTCACCTACTACCGGCGCAAGCTGTTCCACCCCGCACAGTGGCGACACGCCCTGGTCGGTACCCTGGTAGGGGCCTTCATCGGCGCCATCGTTGCCCACTACCTGCCGGCCGAATGGCTGAACAAGATGCTCCCGGTGGTGGTGTTTGCCTGCGGCGTTTACCTGCTGTTCGGCGGCACGCCCAAGGCGCCGCTGGACGCCGATGCGCCGATCAAGAAGAAGTGGCAACTGCCCCAGGGCTTGACCCTGGGTTTCTATGACGGTGTGGCCGGCCCGGGCACCGGCGCGTTCTGGACCGTCAGCACCCTGCTGCTGTACCCCATCGACCTGGTCAAGGCCAGCGGCGTGGCGCGCAGCATGAACTTCGTGAGCAACGCCGCAGCACTGTCGGTGTTCATCTTCTCCGGCCAGGTAGACTGGGCGGTGGGCCTGGCCATGGGCTCGTCGCTGATGGTCGGCGCGTTCTTCGGCGCACGCACCGCCATCAGCGGCGGCAGCAAGTTCATCCGCCCGGTGTTCATCACCGTGGTGCTGGCCCTGACCGTGCGCCTAGCGTGGCAGCACTGGTTCGGCCAGGCCTAGGCGGCGCGCCACGTACAGGTCGATCAGGTAACGCGCAATCGAGCGGCCCGCCGGCAACGGCGGCAGCGCATGCACGCTGAACCACTGGGCATCCTCGATCTCGTCGGCCTGCATCACGATCTCGCCGCCGGCGTATTCGGCATGAAAGCCCAGCATCATCGAATGCGGGAACGGCCAGCACTGGCTGCCCACGTACTGGAGGTTCTTCACCTCCAGCGCCACCTCTTCACGCACCTCGCGCACCAGGCAGTCCTCGGCCGACTCGCCCGGCTCGGCAAACCCGGCCAGGGTGCTGTACACGCCGGTCACGAAGCGTGGCGAGCGCGCCAGCAGTATCTCGTCGCCACGGGTGATCAGCACGATCATGCTCGGCGAAATGCGCGGGTAGCTGCGCAGCTCGCAGCCGGCGCAGTACATCGCGCGCTCCCACTGGATCTGCACCATCGCCTGCCCGCAACTGCCGCAAAAGCGGTGCTCGCGGGCCCAGGTGGCGATCTGCGCGGCATAACCGAGGAGGGTGTAGGTATCGGAATCGCCTTCCAGCATGAACTGGCGCAGGCCGCGCCAGCTGCAGCCCTGCGGCGCCTGTGCCGAGCGCAGTTCGAGCAGAAACACCGGCTGGCCGTCGAAGTGGCCGATGCCGTGCTCGCACACCACGTCCAGGTCCTGGCGCCTGAGCCAGTCCCGCGGGAACAGCGCGCCGTTGGCGTCCACCAGAAAGCCCTCGGCACAGTGGGCGACGGCCAGGCCGCCGGGGGTGTTGGGGTCCAGTACTGCAGTGGTCCAGCGCGCTGACATGTTGCGTTCCTTGAGGGTTCGCGACCGGGCTCAGTCGTCGAACTGCGGTTTCTGTTTGCTCATGCTGGCGGCCATCGCCACCCGCAGGTCGGTGGATTGCAACATGGCAGCGTTCCAGGTGGCAATGTATTCCAGCCCGTCGTCGATGCGGTGATCACGCATGTAGCTGAGCATCTCCTTGGTGCCGGCCACGGCAATCGGGGATTTGCCCGCGATCTCGGCGGCAATCGCAAAGACCCCGTCCAGCAGGCTGGCCTGATCGTCGAAGGTGCGGTTGACCAGGCCGATCTGGCGCGCCTCGTCGGCGCCGACAGTGCGCCCGGTGTAGGCCAGCTCGCGCAGCATGCCGTCGCCGATGATGCGTGGCAGGCGCTGCAGGGTGCCGACGTCGGCGGCCATGCCCATGTCGATTTCCTTGATCGAGAACTGCGCATCGGCAGCCGCGTAGCGCATGTCGCAGGCGGCGATCAGGTCGATCGCGCCGCCCAGGCAGTAGCCCTGGATGGCTGCCAGCACCGGCTTGCGGCAGGTATCCACGGCGTTGAACGAGGCCTGCATCTGCAGGATCTTGCGCCGCAGCAGGCGCGCGTTGCGGCCTACGTCCTTGCCCATTTCGTTGGCCACCGAGGCCAGCAGCATCAGGTCGATGCCGGAAGAAAAATGCTTGCCGGCGCCGCTGATCACCACCACGCGCACCGCGTCGGTCTCGTCGATCCACTGGAAGATCTCGACGATCTCGCTCCAGAACGCGGCATTCATGGCGTTGATCTTTTCCGGGCGGTTGATCTGGACGTGGGCGATGCTGTTCGACAGTTCGACCTTGAACGCGGTGTAGTCGGTCACGTGGCACTCCTTGGGCTGACGCGGGATGGGGTGGCTGGACTATATCGCAGACCGTAGGCGGCGCTTGTGCCAAAGGCTGGGCTGTTGCTCCTGCACTGCAGGAGCCGACCTTGCCGGCGAAGCGGCCGCCGCAGTCACCCGCAGCGGGCCCTGTCGCGCACCGGACACTGCGCCCGGTGCAGGTTCAGCGCCGTGTTGATGATGCCGATATGGCTGAAGGCCTGCGGGAAATTGCCCAGCATGCGGCCACCTTGCGGGTCGTACTGCTCGGCCAGCAGCCCCACATCGTTGCACAGCCCGCACAGGCGCTCGAACAACGCCTGGGCCTCTTGCTGACGCCCCAGCAGCACGTACACGTCCGCCAGCCAGAACGAGCACACCAGAAACGTACCCTCCCCCGGCGCCAGCCCATCGCAGCCGCTGTCGCTGTCGTAGCGGCGCACCAGCCCGTCATGCAGCAGGCGCTTCTCGATCTGCGCCAGGGTTGCCAGAAACCTCGGGTCGTCGGCTGGCAGAAAACCGGTCAGGGCAATCTGCAGCAGGCTCGCGTCCATCTCCTGCGAGCCATAGGCCTGCACAAAACAGCCCAGCTGCGCATCGACGCCCTGCTCGCACACCTGGCGATGGATCTGCGCGGCCACCTCGCGGTAGTGCGCAGCCTGGGCCTTGCCCTCCTCGGTCGGCTCGCTCAGGCTGGCCGCCCGATCGAACGCCACCCAGGCCATCACCTTGGAGTGGGTGAAATGCTGCTGCGGCCCGCGCACCTCCCAGATGCCCTCGTCGGGTTGGCGCCAGATGGTCTCCAGGTACGGCATGATCACCCGCCCGATCGCCGCACTGCGCGGCAAGCGCGGCAGGCCGCCGCGCATGGCCTGACACAGCGCATCGGCCACCTCGCCATAGATGTCCAGCTGGTGCTGCACCGCCGCGGCATTGCCCACCCGCACCGGCTGCGAACCGGCATAGCCGGCCAGCCAGGGCAGCTCGTACTCCGGCAGCCGGCGCTCGCCGGCCAGGCCGTACATGATCTGCATCTGCTCGGGGTTGCCCGCCACCGAGCGCAGCAGCCATTCGCGCCAGGCCTGGGCCTCCTCGAAGTAGCCCAGGTTCATGAACGCCAGCAAGGTCATGGTGGCATCGCGCAGCCAGCAGTAGCGGTAATCCCAGTTGCGCTCGCCACCCAGGTGCTCCGGCAGCGAGGTGGTGGCCGCGGCCACGATGCCGCCGGTGGGTGCATAGGTCAGCGCCTTGAGGGTGATCAGCGAGCGCTTGACCCGCGCCGTGTGCTCGCCCACCTGCGGGCAGCGCGCAGCAAACTCGCGCCACTTGTGTGCGGTGTCCAGCAGCGCCTGCTCCGGCTCGAAGGCCGGCTGCAACGGCAGGTGCGATGGCTGGTGGCTCAGGCTGAAGGTGTGGCGCTGCCCGGCCTTCACGCTGAAGCGGCTGCCGGTATGGTGATCGCGTGCGTGGGTGCTTACCGTGCTGCGCAGGGTCAGGCGGTCCGGCCCGGCCACGGCGGTCAGGGTCAGCGGGTCGAGCTTCTCGACCCAGGGCACGCTGCTGCCATAGTCGAAGCGCATCACCAGGTCCATGTCGAAGGCCACCTCGCCCTCCAGCCCCTCGACGATGCGCAGCACGCTGTGGTGCGCGTCGTCCAGCGGCATGCAGTCGATCAGGCGCGCACGGCCGCTGGCAGTGACGAAGGTGGTGTGCAGGATCAGGGTGTCCTGCTGGTACTCGCGGGTTACCTCCAGCGGCGCTTCGCGCGGCGCGATCTGCCAGCGCCCGTTTTCTTCGTCGCCCAGCAGCGCGGCAAAGCAGGCCGGCGAGTCGAAGCGTGGAAAGCACAGCCAGTCCAGCGAGCCGTCACGGCCCACCAGTGCTGCGCTGCGGCAATTGCCCAGTAGTGCGTAGTCTTCGATGGCGCCCGTCATGAACCTCCCGTCAACCAATGCTGTGCCAGACCCGCCGATCGCGGGCCAGCAGTTCGTCGGCCGCCTGCGGCCCGTCTTCCCCGGCCGCATACGGCTGCACCTCGCCGCCCTGCGCCCAGGCGTCCAGGAACGGCTGCACCGCACGCCAGCCGTTCTCGATGTTGTCGGCACGCTGGAACAGCGTCTGGTCGCCCGTCAGGCAGTCGTAGATCAGGGTCTCGTAGCCCGTGGAGGGCTGCATCTTGAAGAAGTCCTTGTAGGCAAAACCCAGCTCGACGTTCTCCATGGCCAGGGTCGGCCCCGGCCGCTTGGCCTGCAGGTCGAACCACATGCCCTCGTTGGGCTGGATCTGGATCTTCAGGTAGTTGGGCTTGGGCCGCTCGGCGTCGCTGTCGCGAAACTGCGCATAGGGCGCCGGCTTGAAGCAGATGGCGATCTCGGTGTCACGCACGCTCATGCGCTTGCCGGTGCGCAGGTAGAACGGCACGCCCACCCAGCGCCAGTTGTCGATCATCACCTTGAGCGCCACGTAGGTTTCGGTCTGGCTGTCGGGGTCGACCCGGGGCTCTTCGCGGTAGCCGGCCAGTTTCTTGCGCCCCTGCTTGCCGGCGGTGTACTGCCCGCGCACCGAGTTCTTCAGGGCCATGGCCTTGGACCACGGGCGAATCGCACCGATCACCTTGGCCTTTTCACTGCGCACCGCGTCCGCGCCAAAGGCGGCGGGCGGCTCCATCGCCACCATCGCCAGCAGCTGGAACAGGTGGTTGGGCACCATGTCGCGCAGTGCCCCGGTGGTGTCGTAGAAGGCGCCACGGGTTTCCACGCCCACCGTCTCGGCAGCGGTGATCTGCACGTGATCGATGTAGTGGTTGTTCCAGAACGCCTCGAACAGGCCGTTGGAAAAACGGCTGACCAGGATGTTCTGTACCGTCTCCTTGCCCAGGTAGTGGTCGATGCGGTAGATCTGCTTTTCGCTCATCACCTTGAGCAGGCAGGCGTTCAGCGCCTCGGCGCTGGCCAGGTCCGAACCGAAGGGCTTCTCCACCACCACCCGACGAAAGCCGTTGGCCTCGTCCAGCAGCCCGGCCGCCCCCAGTTGCTGCACCACGCCGCTGAAAAAACGCGGCGAGGTGGCCAGGTAGAAGATCGCGTTGCCGGTGCGCCCCTTGTCGATGCGCTCGGCGATGGCCTGGTAGGTGGAGGGCTCCATGAAGTCGCCGGTGAGGTAGCCGATGCCCTTGGCCAGGCGCTTCCACAGCTTGTCGTCCAGGCACCGGGTGGCGCCCTCGCCCTGGTCGCGTTCACGCATGAAGGTTTCCAGGCGCTCGGCGAATTCGCCGTCGGTGGCCGGGTTGTGGTCGACCCCGACGATGCGCATGCCTTTGTCCAGCAGGCCGTCGCGGTGCAGGTTGTACAGCGCCGGCATCAGCAGGCGTTTGACCAGGTCGCCATTGGCGCCAAACAGGAACAGGGTACAGGCTGGTGCCGCTTCGACGTCGTGTTCACTCATTCGGGCTTCTCGACATGGCCACCAAAACCGAAGCGCATCGCCGACAGCAGCTTGTCACCGTAGGTGCCCTGCTGCTGACGTGAACGAAAGCGCGCGAACAGTGCGCTGGACAACACCGGTACCGGCACCGCCTGCTCCACCGCCGCATCGATGGTCCAGCGCCCTTCGCCGCTGTCGGACACCGAGCCGCTGTAGCTGCCCAGCTGCGGGTCGGCCACCAGTGCATCGGCGGTCAGGTCCAGCAGCCACGAGGTGACCACGCTGCCGCGGCGCCACACCTCGGCGATTTCGGGCAGGTTGAGGTCGAAGCGCTGGTCGGCCGGCAGGCTCTCGCTGGCCTTGGTCTTGAGAATGTCGAAGCCCTCGGCATAGGCCTGCATCAGGCCGTACTCGATGCCGTTGTGGATCATCTTGACGAAATGCCCGGCGCCGGGTGGCCCGGCATGGATATAGCCCTTTTCGGCGCGCTCGCTGGGGCCGGTTCGACCACGGGTACGTGGAATGTCGCCCTCACCCGGTGCCAGGGTGGCGAACAGCGGCTCGAGGCGTTCGAAAATCGCCTGCTCACCGCCGATCATCATGCAGTAGCCGCGCTCAAGGCCCCACACGCCACCGGAGGTGCCGACGTCCACGTAGTGCAACTGGCGCTCGGCCAGGTGCTGGGCGCGGCGGATGTCGTCCTTGTAGAAGGTATTGCCGCCGTCGATGATCACATCGTCCGCTTCCAGCAGGTCGGCCAGTTGCGCGATGGTCTGCTCGGTGGCCTCGCCCGCCGGCAGCATCACCCAGACCGCACGCGGCGCGTCCAGTTGCTGCACCAGTGCGGCCAGGTCGGCGGCGCCTGTGGCGCCCTCGGCCACCAGCGTATCGATGGCGGGCGCGTTGCGGTCATGCACCACGGTGTGGTGCCCCTCGCGCATCAGGCGCCTTGCAATATTGCCGCCCATGCGGCCCAGCCCCACGATTCCCAGTTGCATGTGCCGATGCTCCGTAAAGTGTAGAAAGCCTGCTCAGGCCTTCAAGGTTAGTCCAGGCAGGCCTGGGTTGGTTTCATCGACCAACGGCACGACAGCGATAAACAAAAAAGTTCCCATGACAGGAAAAAGAATTCAGAATCGCGGCCGATCGAGCGTCTACGCTCAAACCATGTACCAAACCAATTGCGAGGTGTGCAATGGGAACCTTGATGTCAGCGAGCCCACCCCAGACCCTTTACGTGAGCGTGCGCCGCGACGAACTGCGCCGCCTCAAGGAAGAACGCGACCAGTTGCAGCGTCAGGTGGCGCAGCTGAGCCTGCTGTTGCAACAGGCCCAGGGCAGCGACAAGGCTGTGGTCACCCTCTAGGCGGCCAGCAGCGCCCGCGCCGAATACACAGCGCCGGCCACCGCCACCAGCAACAGCACCAGCCCCGACAGCCGGGCCACCAGCGCCCGGTGCCGCTGCGCCAGGGCGCCGCGCATCAGCGCGATGTACAGCGCCAGCACCCCCAGGTCGACCACCAGCCACAACGCCGCCAGCACCCCGATGCTGGTGCCGAACGAGGCCGTGACGTGGATGAACTGCGGGAAGAACGCCACGAAGAACAGAATGTCCTTGGGGTTGGCGATACCCACCGCAAAGCCGTGCCACCAGCCACTTGCCCTGGGCGGCGGCGCATCCTCCACGGCTGGCGCACGCAGCGCCCCCAGCCCCAGCCAGGCCATGAACACGCACCCCACCAGCGCCACCGCATTGAGAACCACCGGGCTGAGTGCCAGGCTGCCGGCCAGGATCAGCGCAGCGGCGGCCACCAGCACCAGGGAGGCGGCATTGGCCCCCAGCGCCGTGCGTATGGCCGCCCCGGTGCCCGAACGCCCGCTGGTGCCGACCACCAGCGCCACCACCGGCCCAGGGGTGGCGATCAGAATGAGTACAGTGCCCAGGTAGGCCAACAGCAGCGTGGTGTTCAAAATAGGCTCCTTTGTCTTCAATGCGGGTCAGGTGCAGAGTGTGCGCAGCTGCATGGCCCTTGAAAAACGCAAAATGCTCTGCCCTACTACGACAAATACTCATCATGGGCTGCCCCTGGCATGGTTGAACGTCTGCCCCCGTTGTATGCACTGCGCGCCTTTGAAGTGGCGGCCCGTACCTGTTCGTTCACCCGCGCCGGGGAAGAGCTGGCGCTGACCCAGAGCGCCATCAGCCGCCATATCCGCACCCTGGAGGCCCAGTTCGGTTGCCGCCTGTTCGAGCGCCACGGCCCGCGCCTGCGCCTCACCGATGCCGGGCGGCGTCTGGCCGAGCAACTGGGGGCGGGCTTTGCCCTGATCGAACAGGCCTGCCAGCCGTTTCGCAGCGCTTCGCGCCACCTGCGCCTGAAGGCGCCCTCCACCCTGACCATGCGCTGGCTGCTGGGCTGCATCCAGCGTTACGCCCAGGCCGACACCGTGCAGCTGGCAAGCGTGTGGATGGACGTCGACAGCGTGGATTTTGCCAGCGAGCCCTACGACTGCGCGGTGCTGCTGGGCAATGGGCAGTTCGGTGGGCAGGTCGAGGTGTGCAAGCTGTTCGATGAGCGATTGATCCCGATCTGTGCGCCGGGGTTGCTGGGGGATGGCGTGTGGGATGCGCAGCGGCTGGCCGGGGTGGCGTTGCTGCACCCGTCCAATGACCGGCGGGACTGGCAGCGCTGGCTGCGCGGGGCGGGCCTGCTCGAGCAGGTCGACCTGCAGCGCGGCACGCTGTTCGATACGCTGGAGCAAGGGATTGCGGCGGCCATGGCCGGGCATGGCGTGTCGATCGGCGACCTGGCGCTGGTGAGCGACGATGTCCGCGCCGGGCGGCTGGCGTTGCCGTTCGAACAGGCGGTGGCAACGGGGGATGCCTACTACCTGGTGTGCCCGGTAGGCAGTGCGTGGCGCGAGAGCATCGAGCGGCTACGGGTGTACCTGCTGGGGCAGTTGCCGGCCTGAAAAACTTCGCGGGTCAAGCCCGCTCCCACAGGTATGGCGCTGGTTTCGAGAACGGCGCTGTACCTGTGGGAGCGGGCTTGACCCGCGATAAGGCCCGCAAGAGCGACCTCAGAACCGCGTCGTGGCACTCACCCCGAACGTCCTGCGATCCCCCCGCGCATCCCACGCCACATCGAACGGCAGCGGCACGCTGTCGGTCTTGTACTGCTTGTCGGTGAGGTTGTTCACATAGGCGGTGAAGTCCAGGTCATATTGCCCGCCCACATGGTACGTGGCGCTGGCATTGCCCAGTGTGTAGCCACCCTGCGACACGCTGTGGTCGGCCTGCGCGGTGGGCAGAAAGAAGATCCGGCTCTGGTAGCGCCAGTCGGTGCCCAGGGTGATGTCGTCGCCGTTCTCCAGCGCAATGCGATAACTGCCCCCCACCGCCAGCGTGCGCGACGGCGAACGTGCAATGCGGTTGCCCGAGTAGTCCACACCCCCCGATTCGAAGTCCTGCAACTCGGTATGCAGCAGCCCCAGCGAGCCATGCAGTTCCAGGTTGGCCAAGGGCAGCGCCTGCAACTCGAACTCGGCACCGCGTATCACGCCCTGGCCGCTGTTGGTCAGCAACGACACCACCTGCCCGTTGCGCACCGACACCGCGTTCACCTGGATGTCCGAATAGTCGTAGTAGAACACGTTGGCATTGGCGATCAGGCGCTCGTCGAACCACTCGCTCTTGACCCCCAGTTCGTAGGCGTCGACGTTCTCCGGCGCCACCACCGAGGCCTCGGCCTGCACCTGCGCCCCGCCGCTGAAGCCGCCGGAACGAAAGCCCTTGGCATAACGCAAGTACACCCGCGCGTTGTCGTTGAGCTGGTATTCGGGGGTGAAGTCGTAGGTCAGCTTGTTCCAGGTGCGCTTCTCGTCCTGTACCACCGTGGTCGCCAGCGGCCCGCTGTAATGCTTCCACCAGTCGTTGCGGTTGCTGAAGTCGACACTGGCAGCATCCGGCGCGGCCACCCGGCGCAGGTCGATGTCCTTGGTTTCGCGGGTCCAGCGCAGGCCGGCGGTGAAGCTCAGGTCGTCGGTGGCCTGCCAGGTGCTGCTGCCGAACAGCGCGAAGCTGTCGGTCTTCTGATCGATGTCGGTACGCCCGAAGTCGGCCACGCCGAAGGCCTGGTTGTAGGCTTCGGGGAACAGCGCATTGCTGTTGTGGCTGTCGAGCTGTTCGTGGAACAGGTGGGTGCCGACGATCCAGCTCACCGGCTGGTTCTTCGCCGACGACAGGCGCAGCTCCTGCGACACCTGCTTCCAGCGGTCGTCGTTATAGCCACGGCCGAACTCGTAGATGCTCATGTTCGGGCTCTGGGCCTTTTCGTGCACGTCGTCGAAGGCGGTGATCGAGTCCAGCTGCAGCTCGCCCAGGTCCCACTTGAGCGCCAGTTGCAGGCCGTTGTGCTCGATGCGGTCATCGGCCTTGCCGGTGAAGGCGACCTTGTCGGAGGCAGGCTTGGGCGCAGGCCCGAACAGCGTGCTGCCGCCCGGCCCGGCACCCCAGGCGCGGGCCACGATACCTTGCCCCTTGTAGTCACGGGCGTGCAGCTGCAGGGTGGCCTGCAGGTCGTCGTTGACCTGGGCCAGCAGTTGCAGGCGCAGGGCCTGGTCGTGGATGTCGCCGGCGGTATGGCCATCGACCTCGTTCTTGAGCTGGCCGTCGCTGCTCTGGTCGATGAACGCCACCCGCGCGGCCAGGCGGTCCTTGACCAGGGTATCGCCGTAGGCACCTTCGTACAGGCGCGAATTGTAGTTGCCCAGGTCGAGCTTGAAGTAGCCGTTGGCGCCGTCTTCGAAGCTTGGCTTGCGCGACACGAAGTTGATCGCGCCACCGGTGGTGTTCTTGCCCCACAGCGTGCCTTGCGGGCCGCGCAGCACCTCGACGCGCTCCATGTCGTAAAGCGGGAAGCCGGTGGCCACGTGCGGGTCGATGTACACGTCATCGGTATAGATGCCCACCGGGTACACGGTGGTCGAGGCCATGTCGCCCGAGCCCATGCCGCGGATGTACCAGCGCGGGCGCTGGTGCCCGGCGAACTCGGGGGCGATGGCGTTGGGCACGTTCTGCAGGGCCTTGCCGGCACTGAAGCCGCCGCCGCTGCGGTCGATCTGGCGGTCACTGACCACCGAGATCGCCGAGGGTACGTCCTGTACCGATTCTTCGCGCTTCTGCGCGGTCACGGTGACGGTGGGCAAGGCGTCGGCGGGCGGTGCGGCGGCAAGCGCAGCGGCGCCGTGCAACGTGGCGGCAATGGCCAGGGCAAGGGGTAGATAGGCGGTAGGGGCAGGCATGGCGGGGGTTCCGATGAGTCAGGGTAAGCGGACTATCGCAAGCGGCGTGCCAATGCTTTATGTAGTTGAATTATATGAATTTTATGGATTATTCGAACAGCGGCTGCTGACCAGGCAACAGTGTGGCAGCAGCGGGTTGTGTGCTGGGCATCAGGGCTGCTGCGCAGCCCATCGAGGGTCAAGCCCGCTCCCAAAGTGATCACCGCCACCCTGCAAGAGCGGGCTTGACCCGCGAAGCTTTTACCAGTCGTAGGTCAACTCAAGCGCCGCCGTACGCTCCTGACCGTAATAGCAGCCAAACGCATACACGCACGTCGACACATACTCCCGGTCGAACAGATTCTGCACGTTCAGGCTCGCCTGCAGGCCTTTCAACCCCAGCTGCGCCAGGTCGTAGTTGATCGTTGCGTCATACACCACGAACGACGGTGTCTTGAAGGTGTTCGCCGAGTCCCCGTAGTTCTTGCCGGTGTACCTGGCCCCTGCCCCTACTGTCAGCCCGGCCAGGCTGTCGTCGAAATGCCAGGCCACCCAGCTGCTGGCCGACCACGGTGCCTGCGCCGCGTTGCGGTTGCCCTCGTCGCCGTCGGCGCTCTTGGTGCGGAACGAATCCAGGTACGACAGCGCCAGCAGCAGGTCCACCTGCCCTACGCTGCTCTTGGCCTCCAGTTCGATACCGCGCGAGCGAATCTCGCCATCCTGGGTCTGGTACATGGGGTCGTCGCGGTCGGTGGTCAGCACGTTCTTCTGCTTGATCTGGTACACCGACGCCGTGATCAGGGTGTTGTCCTGCGGCTGGTACTTGACCCCCACTTCATACTGCTCGCCCTCGATCGGCTTGAACGAACTGGCACCACGCGCCGGTGAGCTCTTGCCCACCGACGGCATGAACGATTCGGCATAGCTCACATAGGGCGCCAGGCCGAACTCGGTGACGTAGGTCAGGCCCACTCGCTTGGTGAACTTCTTGTCCTTCTGCGGCACCTTGCGCTCTGCCGGGCTTTGCGCCAGCAGGTCGCGGTTCTCGACCTCGGCCCAGTCCTGGCGCCCGCCCAGGGTCAGGATGAAGCGGTCGAAGCGGATCTGGTCCTGCACGTACAGGCCGGTCTGCTTCACCGTGTTGTCCCACTTGGTGGTCAGGGTCGGCACGCCGTCGGTGTGGTAGTTGGTGGGGTTGTACAGGTCGATGATCTCGGCGTTGTAGAGGTTGTAGCCCTGGTAGCGACGGGTGAACTTGCGGTAGTCCACGCCGCCCAGCAGGGTGTGCTCCAGCGCCCCGGTGCTGAACGTGCCCTCCAGGTTGTTATCGATGCTGTAGGTGGTGTTGTGCTGGCGCCAGTCCAGCTTGGTGCGGGTGGCGCGGGTATCGTCGACCACGCCGTTGGCATCGGTGACGAAGCGGTTCAGGTAGAAGCCGCGGTAGCGATCGTTGACGTCGATGTAGCGTGCACTCTGACGAAACTTCAGGTTGTCGTTGAACACGTGCGACAGGTCGTAGCCGAACACCTGCTGGTCGCGGGTGTAGGCGTTCCAGTCGCTGTCGCCCAGGAACACGTCGCGGTCGATATGCTGGCCGCGGCTGTTGCGATACAGCGTGCCGATGACCGGCAGCGCCTGATAGTCCGCCGCGCCCTTGTCGCGCTGGATCTGTGCGTAGGCGGTGAACTCGGTCTGCTCGTTTGGCGCCCAGGTCAGGCTCGGCGCGATCAACGTGCGCGACTCGTCGGCATGCTCGACCTGCTCGTTGCCGCTCTTGGCCAGGCCCACCAGGCGGTAGCTCAGGGTCTTGTCGGCGTCCAGCGCACCGCCCACATCGAAGGCACCCTTGACCCGGTCATAGCTGCCATAGCTGAGCTTGACCTGATGATGGTCCTCGATGGCCGGGCGCTTGGACACCAGGTTGATCATGCCGCCCGGCTGGTTCTGGCCGTACAGCACCGAAGCCGGGCCCTTGAGCACTTCGATGCGTTCAAGCAGGTAGGGGTCGATCTGCGGCGCGCCGCCCAGGCTGCCGGCATACGGCAGGTAGGCGCCATCCAGGTACAGCAGGGTCGGCGCAAAGCCGCGGCTGCCGATCTCGTCGGCGATGGTGTTGCGGTCGGTGTAGCCGTTGGTACTCAGCCCCGGCGTATAGCGCAACGCCTGGGTCAGGTTGCGAGCGCCCTGGGTCTGCACTTGGGCGGCGGTGACCACGTTGACTGCCTGGGGGATTTCGAGGATCGGCGTGTCGGTCTTGGTGGCCGTGGCGCTGCGGGTGGCCACGTAACCTTCCACCGGGCCGCGCGCGTCTTCCAGGCTGCGGCCATCGATGGCGGTGGGCGCCAGGTTGAGCGCGGCGCCATCGCTCAACGGGTACAGGCTCCAGGTGCCGCCGCGGGTGCTGCCCAGCCCCAGGCCAGTGCCGGTCAGCGCCTGGCGCGCGGCCTGTTCGGCAGTGAAATTACCGCGTACCGCAGCGGCACGCTTGCCCTCCAGCAGCGCCGGGCTTACCGACAGGGTGTGCCCGCCTTCGCGAGAGATACGGCTGAGCGTCTCGCCCAGCGGCCCGGCCGGCAGGTCGAAACGGTGCACGGCACTGCTGGCCGCGATGGCGTTGTCGGCCTGCGCAGGCATCGTCGACAGCGGGCCAAGGGCGATGGCCAGGGCCAGCAGCCCTGGGCGGAAAGTCATGTGTGACATGGTGGCAAGGTGCTCGTTGTAGGTTGGCATTCAACGAGCAAGACCGACGAAAACGCCAACCCCCTCACACCGGGTGCAAAAAAATCAGCGCGCCTCTATTCGGGTCAGCCAGCCGCCGTACTGCTCCAGGCGAATCGGCAAGGTCTCGGCCAATGCGTGCAGGGTGGCATCGCTGTCATCCAGGCTGAACACCCCGAACACCCGCACCTGCGCCGCCTGCGGGCTTGTGCGCAGCAGCCCCGGACGATAGCGGCGCAGCACTTCGACCACCTCGCCCAAGGGCTCGTCGTGTACCACCAGTTGCCCGCTCTGCCAGTCGGCGCGGCTGCGCAGCGACACTGCTTCGGGGTGGATACCCTGCGCATCGAAACGCGCCGCCTGGCCCTGTTCGACAACGCTGCTGGCGCCCCCACGGGTGGTCAGTCGCACGCTGTGCTGCTGCACTGCCACCAGGCTGTGGTCACGGCTCTGGCGCACCAGGAACTGCGTACCCAAGGCACGCGCCTCGCCGTGCGCCGTGGCAATCACGAAGGGCCTCGCGGCATCGGCCGCCACCCTTACCAGCACCTCACCTTCACGTATCAGCACACGGCGCTGCGCAGCGTCGAAGCGAATGTCCACGGCGCTGCGCGCGTTGAGCAACAGTTCGCTGCCATCGGCCAGGGTCACGCGCTTGCGCTCACCCGTGGCACTGTGCAGATCGGCAAACAGGCCTTCGAGCGGTGTCAGACGGTTGGCGATGCCGCCTGCACCCAGCCCCAGCAGCATCGCCAGGCCGCCACCCAGCACCTTGCGCCGGCCGTGCACGGGCGCCGCCAGCAAGCTGCGACTGGCGGCCTGGCGCTGGCCGGGGCTGCGCGCCTCGGCTTCTTCGAGGCTGGCCAGCGGCTGGCTGAGCAGTGCATTGACCCGCTGCCAGGCGTGGCGGTTGGCCGGGCTGGCCGACAGCCAGGCTTCGAAGGCCTGATGCCGCGCATCGCCGGGCGGTACCGATTCCAGCCGCAGCAACCAGTCGACCGCCGCCTGGGTGGCCGAATCCACCTTGGGCACGCTCATGGGCCCACCACGCTCAGGCAATGCACAAAGGCGCGGCGCAGGTCGCGCTCCACCGTCGCCAGCGACACGCCCAGTTGCTCGGCTATTGCCGGCTGCGACAGGCCTTCCAGACGATGCAGCACGAACGCCTGGCGCACCCGCAGCGGCAGGCCCGCCAGCAGACGGTCGATGCTCTCGATGGCCTCGCGCACCAGGGCCAGGTCTTCTTCAGAGGGGCTGAAGCTGTCGGGCAGCAAAGCCAGCTGCTCCAGGTAGGCGCGCTCCAGGCTACGGCGGCGCCACAGGTTACGCAGCAGATGGCGCGCCACGGTGGCCAGGAAGGCCCGGGGCTGCTCCAGCTGTGGCAACTGCTGCGAGCCCAGAGCGCGCACGAACGTGTCCTGGGTCAGGTCGGCGGCATCCTGCGGGCAGTGCAACTGGCGATACAGCCAGCCGCGCAGCCAGCGGTAGTTGTCGCTGTAGAGCGCGGTGAACAGGGCGTTGGGGTCTGAAGGCGTGGGCACGCTGGGCAAATCCGACACGAATGGTAATTTGTCTCATTATCATGTTGATGTTTTGCCGTGAAAGCAATGCTGCCCTGCGACAACGCCTTGATTTAAGGTAGGCGCTTGCTGCCACCCACCAGGAGCCTGCCGATGATCCGCCCCGCCACCGCCCACGACGTTGCACCTGTACAGGCACTGATCGAGGCTGCCTATGCGCTGTACATTCCACGCATCGGTGCCAGGCCGGGGCCGATGCTGGAGGATTACGCCGCGCTGATCGCCCAGGGTCGGGTCGAGGTGTTCGAAGAGCAGGGTCAGGTGCTCGGTGTGCTGGTGCTGATCGCCCAGGCCGATGGCCTGTTGCTCGACAATGTCGCGGTAAGCCCGGCCGCTCAGGGCCGCGGGCTGGGGCGACAACTGATGGCGCATGCCGAAGCGCGTGCCCGGCAGTTGGGGCTGGAGGTGGTGCGGCTGTACACCAATGAAGCGATGAGCGAAAACCTGGGGCTGTATGAGCGGCTGGGTTATCGCGAAACCCACAGGGCAGTGCAGGCGGGGTTTCGGCGGGTGTTCATGGAGAAGCGGCTGGGCGACTGAAGTGCCTGGCCGGCAAGGCCGACGCCTACAGGCGTAGCGCTGAACCTGTAGGCGCCGGCCTTGCCGGCGAAGGGGGGTCTCAGTCTTCCAGCGGCTTGGGCGGTGCAGCCGGCTTGGCGGGCTTGGCCGGTTTGGCATGCTTGCCCGGCTTGCCCTCTGGCGCAGGCTCGGCGGCGGGCGCTGCGACCGTCGGCGCCACAATGGCCTTTTCGCTGGCCGGCAACTGGTCGACCGCCGCGAAGATCTGCTCCGGCTCCACCGTGCCGTCATGCTCGATGATGTGCTTCTCGCCGTCCTTGCCCACCAGTACCACCTGGGTGCCCTTGCGCGCGCCCAGGCTGAGTTCGCGAATCAGCGCCATGGTGGTCTGCTGCTCAAGGTTCTTGTCGTCACGCTTGCCGACCATGCCCGCTACGCTGTAGAGCACCAGGTTGCGCTCCTCGAACTTGCTCTTGGTCGCCGGGTCCTTGAGGGCCTCGTTCAGGGTGCGCAAGGTCGGGTCGGCGGTGCTGGGGGCAATCACGATCAGGGGTCTGGACTTGCCCAGGTCAACGGCCAGGGGCGCGTCGTCGGCGAGCAGCGGGCTGGCGACTGCCAGCAGGGTGGCGAAGGTCAGTGACCGAACAAGCATGTGCATCTCCTTCTTGTTTCCATGCACCAAAGACTACAGATCAAAGCGAAAGATCCGAGCGAGCCTAAACGACTGCCCGCATGTGTGGACGTTTACAAAAGTAACTTTCGGTTTCAAGGGTAGCTGTGCATGTGCAGAGGATAGCTGAAGGTCAGGGATGTGTCGGGCCACTGGCCCCTCCGCCGGCCAGGCCGGCTCCTGCAGGTTCGCTAAATGGTGGTGTGCAGAGGCGCAACAGCCCCATCAGAACAACCCCATCTGCCGATCGATCAGGGTGCTGAAGTCATCCCCCACAAACGGCAGTATCGCATCGGCCACCGGCTGCAGTTGCCGGGTCAGGTAATGCTCGTAGTCGATGCCGTTGCGCCGGTTTTCCAAAGGCTCGGGCCCGGCCAGGGTCATCACGTAGCTGATCCACCCGCCATTCTGGTACTGGCGTGGCCGCCCCTGGCTGTCGTTGAACTCGTCGGCCATGCGCGCCGCCCGCACATGCGGCGGCACGTTGCGCTGGTAGTCGTCCAGGGGCCGGCGCAGGCGCTTGCGGTAGACCAGCTGATCGTCCAGCTCGCCGGCCAGGGTGCGCTGCACGTAGTCCTTCACATAGGCCTGGTGCGGCCTGCGCTCGAAAATGCGCTGGTACAGCTCCTGCTGAAAGTGCTGGGCCAGCGGCGACCAGTCGGTACGCACGGCCTCCAGGCCCTTGTAGACCATCTCGTCGGGCCCGCCCTCGCGGTGCACCAGGCCCGCATAGCGCTTCTTGCTGCCCTCCTCGGCACCGCGGATGGTGGGCATCAGAAAGCGCTTGTAGTGGGTTTCGTACTGCAGCTCCAGCGCACTGTCCAGGCCGTACTCATCGCGCAGGTGCTCGCGCCACCACTGGTTGACCTGCTGCACCAGGGCACGCCCGATCTCCCCGGCCTGCGCCTCGTCATGGGCCCGCTTGAGCCACACGAAGGTCGAGTCGGTATCGCCGTAGATCACCGTGTAGCCCTGGGCCTCGATCAGCTCGCGGGTGCGGCGCATGATCGCGTGCCCGCGCATTGTGATCGACGACGCCAGGCGCGGGTCGAAAAAGCGGCAGCCACTGGAACCAAGCACCCCGTAGAAGGCGTTCATGATGATCTTCAGCGCCTGCGACAGCGGCGCATTGTGTTCGCGCTTGGCCTGCTCGCGGCCCTGCCACACCCGCTCGACGATGGCCGGCAGGCAATGCCGGGTGCGCGAGAAGCGTGCGCCGCGAAAACCCGGCACCGAGTGTTCGTCATCCGGCTCGCGCAGGCCCTCGACCAGGCCGATGGGGTCGATCAGAAAGGTGCGGATGATCGACGGGTACAGGCTCTTGTAGTCCAGCACCAGCACCGACTCGTACAGGCCGGGGCGCGAATCCATCACGAAGCCGCCGGGGCTGGCCTCGTCCGGGCGCCCGCCCAGGCTTGGGGCGACAAAGCCCTGGCGGTGCATCAGCGGTATGTACAGGTGACAGAACGCCGCCACCGAACCGCCGCTGCGGTCGGCCGGCAGGCCGGTGACCGTGGCGCGTTCGAGCAGAAAGGTCAGCAGCTCGGTCCTGGCGAAGATGCGCGTGACCAGCTCGCAGTCCTTGAGGTTGTAGCGCGCCAGGGCCGGCTTGTCCTCGGCGAACATGCGGTTGATTTCGTCCATGCGCTGGTACGGCGTATCGATGGCCTTGCCTTCGCCGAGCAGGGTCTGGGCGACGTTCTCCAGGCTGAACGAGGGGAAGCTCCAGGTCGCCGACCGCAGCGCCTCGATGCCGTCGATGATCAGGCGCCCGGCAGCGGCGGCAAAAAAGTGCGTGCGGCTGCCGTGCTCGCGCCATTCCATCACCTCGCCGCCGCGCCCCAGGCGCAGCGGCACCTGCAACTGCTGGGCATGGGCGTGCAGCACGCGCAGGTCGAACTGAACCAGGTTCCAGCCGATGATCGCGTCGGGGTCGTGCCGGGCCATCCAGTCGTTCAGGCGCTCCAGCAGCTGGGCACGGCTGGCGCAGTACTCCAGGTCGAAGTCCACGCCACTGGCGTCGCCGTTGGCCGGGCCGAGCATGTACACCTGGCGCTGGCCACAACCTTCCAGGGCAATCGAGTACAGCTCGCCGCGCTCGGTGGTCTCGATGTCCAGCGACACCAGGCGCAGGTTCGGCCGGTAGTCCGGGGCCGGCTTGAGCTGGGCGTCGAGCAGCAGGCCGTCGGCATCGGGGCGGCCGCTGAACGTCACCGGGGCAGTGATGAAGCGCTCCATCAGGTAGCGCTCGGGCGGGCGGATGTCGGCTTCCAGCAGGTCGACGCCCGCGGCGCGCAGGCGTTTTTCCAGCTGCATCAGCTGGCGATGCTGGCGGCAGTACAGGCCCAGCACCGGTCGGTGGCGGAAGTCGCACAGCGCCAGCTCGCGCAGCTCGACGTCGCGTTCGGTGCGCAGCACCGCCTCGACATGGGCACGCTGGGTGGCGGCGACGAACGCCACCGACGTCTGCACGGGCAGGCGCAACTGGCGCGGGCCCTGGTCGGTCGCCAGCCAGAACTCCACGCATGTGCCCTCTGGCGTATCCCGCCAGTGCCGGGTCAGGACAAAGCCCTGTTGAACCTCCACCGCTGCAACCTCGTACCCCTGTCAATGCGCCGATTCTACCTGATAGTGCCGGGCTTACCCGGCATTGCGCCGCCCCAGCGGAAAACCGTGCCGGTGCGAACGCAGGGTCAGGGTCAACGCCAGCCCCACCAGCGCCAGCAGCAGCCACGGGAAACTCTGCACGCCCCAGTGGCTCAGCAGCACGCCGCCCACCAGCCCGGCCACGGCGATGGCCAGGTTCCACACTGTGACGATCATCGACTGCGCCACGTCCGCGCCCTCGCCCGCCGCATCGGCACTGGCGGTCTGCAGCAGGGTGCCGGCGCCGCCGAAGCTCAGGCCCCACAGCGCCACACTGAAGTACACCAGCAGCGGCGCACCGGTAGCCAGGCCCAGCAGCACCGACGCCACGCCGAAACCGACCAGGCTGCCCAGCACCAGCCGGCGCAGGTGGCGGTCGATCAGCACGCCCACCACGCCAATCCCCACCAGCGCGGCGCAGCCGAACAGCAGCAGTACCGGGCCGGTGCTGCCGGCCATGCCGCCGGCCTGCAGAAACGGCACGATGTAGGTGTACAGCACGTTGTGCGCCAGCACCCAGGTGAAGATCACCGCCAGCACCGCGCTCACCCCGGGGGTGGCCAGCACCTGACCGATGGCGGCACGCCTGCCGGCCGGCAGGCCGTCGAAGTCCGGCACGCTGAGCAGCACCCAGCCCATCAGCACCAGGGTCGCCAGCGACACCAGCACGAAGGTGCTGCGCCAGCCCAGCAGGTCGCCCAGCCAGGTGCCCGCCGGCACCCCCAGCGACAGCGCCAGGGGCGCGCCGATCATGGCCACCGCCATCGCCCGGCCCTGCTGGCTCACGCTGACCATGCGCCGTGCGTACCCGGCGATCACGCCCCACGCCAGGCCGGCCGCCACCCCGCACATGAAGCGCGCCGCCAGGGTCAGGGTGTAGTGCTCGGACACCGCCGTCACCGTGTTGAACACCCCGAAGCCGAGCACCGCCAGCATCAGCACCCTGCGTCGGCGCCAGCCCTGGGTCAGGGTCACCAGCGGGATCGCCGCCAGCAGCGAGCCCAGCGCATAGGCCGTGACCAGTTGCCCGGCCATCGCCTCGCTGACCTGCAGGCCGCTGGCGATGTGCCCCAGCAGGCCGGCCGGCAGGGTCTCGGTGAGAATCGCGATGAAGCCGGCCATCGACAACGCCAGCAGGCCGGACAACGGGAACGCCGGTTCGGCCTCCACCCCTGCTGCGGCCTGGGCCGGGCAACTGCTCTGGGACATGGTGCAAACTCCTGAAATAAAAAAGTGACTGCACGGTAATCCTTCCCGCCACTGCGGAAAAAGACGGGTAGAATTCCGCACAATCCGGACACACCTGTCCGCAATCGGAGAACGACCATGGACAGCCTCAGCGGCTTCGTGGTGTTTGTGAAAGTGGCCGAAACCCGCAGTTTCGTGGCCGCCGGCAAGGCCCTGGGGGTCAGCGCCTCGGCGGTGGGCAAGCGCGTGGCGCGGCTGGAGAGCCGGCTGGCGGTACGCCTGTTCCACCGCAGCACCCGCAGCATCACCCTCACTGCCGAGGGCGCGCTGTTTCTGGAGCGCAGCCGGCGCATCCTGGCCGAAATCGAAGCCACCGAAGCCGAGCTGTCCCAGGCCAGCCAGGCCCCGCGCGGCAAGCTGCGGGTGAGCCTGCCCCAGGTCAGCAGCATGATCGTGCCGCTGCTCAGCGACTTCATCGGGCAGTACCCGCAGATCGAACTGGACCTGGACTTCAGCGACCGCATGGTGGATATCGTCGGCGAAGGTTTCGACGTGGTACTGCGGGCCGGCGAACCCTCCGATTCGCGTCTCAATGCCCGCCGCCTGGGCGACTTCCGGCATGTGCTGGTGGGCTCGCCGGCCTACTTCGCCGAGCACGGCACACCGCGCCATCCCCGCGAGCTGGCCCGTCACGCCGGGCTGCACTACCGCTTCCTGACCACCGGCAAACTCCAGCGCTGGCCACTGCGCCGCGCCGACAACGGCGCCGACCACGAGGTGCCGGTGTCGATGGTGTGCAACCACCTGGAAACACGCATCTGCTTTGCCATGCGCGGCCACGGTATCGCCTGCCTGCCGGACTTCACCATCACCCAGCAACTGGAACGCGGCGAATTGGTGACGGTACTGGATGAACACCTGGACCACGGCGGTTGTCTGTACCTGTTGTGGCCATCGGGGCGACAGATGTCGCCCAAGCTGCGGGTATTCATCGACTTCATGGAGCAACGGCTGTTTGCCCCGGTGCCGCCAACCGCTAGAATGCCGACCCAGGAGCCCCACCCAACCATGGATAGCCGGATACCGACATGACCAGCGCTGCCCTTTTTTCGCGGATGGAACGTTAACGTGTTTTCTGCCTGTCGCTACATCAGCCTGCTCTGTCTGCTGCCCGCCCTGGCCCTGGCCGATGAGGTGCGCATCGACCCCCACGCCGACCTGCTGTACCGCCAGGCCCTGCCGTTTCTGGAGCAGGCCGATGCACGCAGCCGTGCCCTGCCACTGACCCCCGAGCCCGGCGACCAGGAGCTGATCGGCGAGGTCGAGGCGCTGGGGCGCATCCTGGAACCGGCGGTGGCGCTGCTGCGCAAGGCGGCCGAACTCGACCACCCGGTGGCGCAGTACCGCCTGGCGCTGTTCTACATCACCTACCTGCCGCAGAACGACATCGCCAGGTCCGCCTGCCCGCTGCTCGAAGCCAGCATTCGCCAGGGCTTCGCCCCGGCCGCCCTGGGCATCACCACCTGGTGCCCGGCCTTCAGCGACAGCGCCGACTACCGCCAGGCGCTGGAACGCATACCGCTGAACAACACCCTGTACGCCCCCTATTACCCGCAGCCGGCGGTGCGCCTGGAATGCAATCGCCAGCAGCCCCAGGGGCTGAACATGCAGTGGGGGCGCCAGCGTGACTTCCAGGCCGAGGTCTACCGCCTGCTGGGCACCATCGACCCGGGCCAGCGCCTTACCTACTACCAGAAGGCCGTCGACATCAATGGCTGCCTGCCGGCGCAGCGACGCCTCACCAGCCAGCGCTGAAGTACGCGGGCACCGCAAGATCGTACAAGGCAAGCGCCCACGGCTCTGGCATCCTGTGCAACCGACCCCAAGCGTGTGTTGTCATGTCCCGTTCTGCCGTTGCCCGCACTGCCTACATCCAAGGCTCGATCGCCTGCCTGCCGCTGTCGCTGGCGGTGGCCCCCTGGGGGCTGCTGGCCGGTTCCATGGCCATCGAGGCCAACCTCACCCCGCTCGAAGGCCAGGGCCTGTCGGCCATCGTGTTCGCCGGCGCCGCGCAACTGGTGGCCATCGGCATGCTCAAGGGCGGCGCCAACCTGTTCTCGATCCTGCTCACCACCCTGCTGCTGACCTCCCAGCACCTGCTGTACGGCCTGTCGATGCGCCCGGTGATCGCCGACCTGCCGCTGCGCTGGCGGCTGGGCCTGGGCTTTCTGCTGACCGACGAATTCTTCGCCCTCACCAGCCAGTACGACCGCCAGCAGTTCAACCGCTGGTACGCGCTGGGCGTGGGCCTGACCTTCTACATTGCCTGGAACCTGTTCACCCTGGCCGGCATCGTGCTGGGGCGCAACATCCCGCACCTGGACCAGCTGGGCCTGGACTTCTCCATCGTCGCCACCTTCGTGGCGCTGATCGCGCCGCTGGTACGCAACCTGGCCACTGTGGTGTGCGTGGCGGTGGCCCTGTTCAGCTCGGTGCTGTTCAGCTACTGGCACTGGGAAACCGCGCTGGTGCTGGCCGGGCTGCTGGGCATGAGCGCAGGCTTCATCTGCCAGAAACTGACCGGAGCACGCACATGATCATGCTGCTGATCGTTGCCATGGGCCTGCTGGTGTTTCTCAACCGCTACGCCTTTCTCGAACCCCGCCTGCCGTTGCGCCTGAGTTCCAATGCGCGGCAGTTCCTGGGGTTTGCCGTGCCAGGCATGCTCACCGCCATCTGCGGGCCGATCGTGTTCATGCCTGACCACCAGCTCGACCTGAGCCTGGCCAACCCCTACCTGCTGGGCGCGGTCGTGGCCGTCGTGCTGGTGCTGTGGACCCGCAGCGTGCTGCTGAGCATGTTGCTGAGCATGGGGTTGTTCTTCGTGCTGCGCTGGTGGTTGAACGGCGCCCCATGAAAACCGTGCTGCGTGAACAGACCCGCCTGTGGCAGGCCCAGGCACTGGGCGACATCGAGATGCTGCATGCGCGCTACGTGCAGCAGCGCTTCGCCCCGCATGTGCACGAAGGCTACGTGATCACCATCATCGAGTCCGGTGCACAGCGCTTCTGGCACCGTGGCAGCGAGCACCTGGCGCCCGAGGGCAGCATGGTGCTGATCAACCCGGACGAGCTGCACACCGGTGCCAAGGCGCATGCCCATGGCTGGCGCTACCGTGGCTACTACCCCGAGCAGGAGCGCATCACCTCGGTGCTGGACGAGCTGGAGCTCAAGCGCGGCGGCCTGCCCATCTTCAAGGCCAGCGTGCTGCACGACCCGCAGCTGGCGCGTGCCTTCAGTGGCTTGCACAGCCTGGCCGAGCATGGCGCCAGTGCGCTGGAGCAGCAGACCGCGTGGCGCGAGGCGGTGTTGCTGCTGGTGCAGCGTCATGCCGGGGCGCGCGAGGCGCGGGCACCGGGGCAGGAGCCGCAGTCGGTGGCCAGGGCCAAGGAGCTGATGGAAAGCCGGCTGGCCTACCCGCCGTCGCTGGAGGAGTTGGCGGTTGCGGTGGGGTTGTCGCCGTTTCATTTTGCCCGGGTGTTTCGCCAGGCTACCGGCCTGCCGCCGCATGCCTGGCTCAAGCAGCGCCGGCTGAGCCGTGCGCGGGAATTGCTCAAGGCTGATTGCCTGCCGTTCAACGTTGCGTTTGCGCTGGGGTATTCGGACCAGAGTCATCTGAACCGGCAATTCAAGCAGGCGTATGGCGTGACGCCGGGGGAGTATCGGCGGGCGTGTTCGGTGTAAGGTGCCGGGCTGCCCCCACGACCTGGAGCCAATGCAGGAGCCGGCCTTGCCGGCGAAGGGGTCAGCCCCTCACCCATGCACCCAGCGCCGATGCAGCCCTCGCGCCAGTGCATCCAGCATGAAGCCCAGCACCCCGATCACCAGCACCATCGCCATCAGCTCCGAGTACGCCAGCCGGTCGCGGGTATCCAGAATGAAATACCCCAGCCCCGCACTCACCCCGAGCATCTCGCACGGCACCAGCACGATCCACACTATGCCGATGGCCAGCCGCACGCCGGTCAGCACATGCCCCACCACCCCCGGCAGGATCACCTTGCGCAAGGTCTCCCAGCGCGTGGCGCTCAGGCTGCGGCTCAACTGCAACCAGCGCGGGTCGAGCTGACGCACACCCGCCGCCGTGTTGAGCAAGATCGGCCACAACGCGGCAAACGCCAGCAGGAAGTAGATCGGCGCATCACCCACCCCCATCAGCATCACCACCACCGGCATCCACGACAGCGGCGAGATCATGCGCAGGAACTGGAACGCCGGGGTGGTCGCCGCGTCCAGGCGCCGGTAGCTGCCCACCAGCAAACCCAGCGGCACGCCCACCAGCAACGCCAGCACCAACCCCACCAGAATGCGCTTGAGGCTCACCGCCACATGCTCGTACAGCTCGGCATGCCCCAAAAGCTCCAGCAGGCTGGCAAAGGTGGCCTGCGGCGCAAACCGCAAGGCCAGCCCGTCACCGCCGAACAGCACGATCCCACCCCACCACAGCAACAACAGCACCAGCAGCCCGGCGATACCCAGGGCCGCGTGTTTGACTGGCTTGACCATCAGACCGCGAACTCCTCGCTGCGCTCGAAGCTGTCGGGCAAGCCGAAGGCCTTGAGCCCGCCAACGGCACCGATGGCGTTGCGCACGAAGCGGTCATCCACCAGGTCGCGGGCGGTCTGTTGCGGGTCCAGTGCGGCCAGGAAGCCCTTGTCGCCTTCGATCAGGGTGTCCTTGAGGCGGCGCACCAGTTCCTCGGTGTAGCTGGGGAACGGGTACGGCTGGAAGTCGATGCGCTGCTCGTCCCACTGCGCATGCCGGATCGCCCCGCTCTGCACATACTGTTCGCGGCTGTCGGCAGCCGGCGTGAGCACCCGGCCCAGCACCTCGGGGGCATGCGGGGTGTAGCGGTTGGCACCGCTCTTGGACAGAATCTGCGCCGCCTCGGCGCGGTGGTCGCGGGTCCACAGCTGGGCCTTGACGATGGCGTTGACCACCTTCTGCGACCACTCGGGGCGGTTGTTCAGGTCGTGCTCGTGCATGAACACCACGCAGCACGCATGGTTGCGCCACACGTCCCCGGTAAAGCGCTGCACGCGCCCGACCTTGAGTTCCTCGGCCAGGGCATTGAACGGCTCGGCGACGATGTAGCCGGCAATGCGCTTGCTGGCCAACGCCGGCGGCATGTCCGAAGGCGGCAGCACCACCAGGTTGACCTCGTTGGCCGCCACCGCAGCCGCCGCCGCCCGCGACACCGGCTGCAAGCCGTTATCACGGAACAGTTGCTGCACCACCACGTTGTGAATGGAGTACCAGAACGGGATCGCCACCGTCTTGCCGCCCAGCTGCTTCACCTCGGTGATGTCCGGGGCCACGGTCAGCCCCGAGCCGCCCACGTGGTTCCAGGCCACCACCTTGGCCGGCACCTTGCTGCCGTAACGCGCCCATACGGTCATCGGCGACAGCAGGTGGATCACGTTGACCTGCCCGGAAATGAACGCCTCGATCACCTGCGCCCAGCTGCGCAGCAGCACCGGGCGCTCGGCCTTGATGCCCTCGGCCTCGAACAGGCCGTTGTTGTGCGCCACCAGCAGCGGCGTGGCGTCGGTGATCGGCAGGTAGCCGATGCGCACCGGCGCATCCGGCTCGGCGGCGGCACGCGCCTGCAGGCTGCTCAGCAGCGGCATCGCACCGGCGGCACTGAGCACCGCGCTGAGTTTGAGAAAATCACGACGAGTGTGGGTGAAGTCGTCCAGGCACATGGGCAGTCTCCGACGGCGTAGGCAAAGAATCGGTTGGGGAAGTGTGGGTGCGGCTCGCCCGCCGAAGGGTCTTGAGAATCTCGATGCGCAACGCGCCCAGCGCCTCGACCTGCTGCTCACGCGGGTGCGCCAGGTCGATGGGCCATTGGCCGAGGGTCCGCGCCGGGTGGTCGCCCAGTAGCAGGATGCGGTCGGACAACAGCAGGGCCTCGTCGATATCGTGGGTGATCAGCACCGCAGCGGTGCCGTGTTCGGCGATCACGCTCAGCAGCAGTTGCTGCATGTCGGCGCGGGTCACTTCGTCCAGCGCGCCAAAGGGCTCGTCCAGCAGCAGTACATGGGGCTGGCGCGCCAGGCAGCGCGCCAGCGCGGTGCGCTGGGCCATGCCGCCGGACAACTGCGCCGGGTAATGCTGGCGTGCATGCTGCAGGCCCACGGCGGCGATCGCATGGTCGATGCGCGCCTCGCGCTCGGCCTTGGCCAAACGCGGCTGGCGAGCGAAATCCAGGCCGAAGGCAACGTTGCTTTCCAGGCTCAGCCAGGGCAGCAGGCTGGGGTCCTGGAACGCCACCGCCACCCGTGGATGCGGGCCGTCCAGCGGCTCGCCGAGCAGGCTCACGCGACCATCGCGCGCCGCCTGCAAGCCGGCCAGTACCCGCAGCAGGCTGGACTTGCCCACCCCGCTGGGGCCCAGGATCGACACCACTTCGCCCGGCGCCAGGTCCAGGTCGAAGCCTTCGAGCAGGGTTTGCCAGCCCTGTTCGCGGGCGTAGCCCAGGCTGATACCGCGGGCCTGCAGTACCACCTTGCTCATGCTGCGCGTGCCTGGCGTTGCAGCTCGGCGCGCAGTTGCACCAGGCTCGGGGTCACGATCGGCACGAACGCCGACTCGCGCCAGCGCCGCGCAAAGCCTGCGCCGTACTCGCTCAGGTAGGCCTTGCCGCCGCTGGCCTGCAGCTCCAGTTGCAGCGCCTCGCCAACGATCTCGGCCAGGCTGATGCGCACCTTGAACAGCGACGCCGGGTTGCCCAGGAAGCGCCCGTCGAGCAGGCCGGCCTTGAGCTCGCTCACCACATCGGCCAGCAGCTCGCGCTGCGCCTCGAGGGTTTGCGCCAGCACCGAACGCACCCCCTGCAGGTGCCCCTGCGCTTCCTGCAAGGCGCGGCGGGCCAGGCCGATGGCCATGCCGCACTGCAGGCCCAGGAACGCCGGGCGCACCGCCGGCAGGAACTGCCGGGCATCCTCATGCAGCAGCCAGTCGCGGCCCAGGGCCACCTGATCGAAATCCAGCGCGGCGGTATTGCTCGACTGCAGGCCCATCAGTTGCAGGTCGGGGGAGCGCTGCACCCCCGCGATGCCGTCGGGGATCGCCACCACGAACGGTGCACCGCCTTCGGCGCGGTCGATGGCGGCCGCCACCACGAAGCCGCCCTTGCGCAGGTTGGTGACCCAGTGCAGGCGCCCGTTGAGCGCCCAGCCCTGCTCGCCGCGCGCCGTGGCGCTGACCTGCAGCGACTCGATGCCGGACAGAAACTTCATTGCGTTGGAGAGCCCGGTGGCACCGGCCAGCTCACCGCTGAGCAACGACGGCAGCAGGCGCTCGCGCAGGGCGCTGTTGGGGCTGTGCAGCAGGTATTCGATAAAGGCCCGCTGGCCCCAGAACACGAAGGCGGCGGCCAGCGAATAGCTGGCAACGCTGGCCACGGTTTCCACGGCGTCGGCCACACTGGCGCCGCTGCCGCCCTGACGCGGGTCCACACCCACACCCAGCACCTTGGCTGCGGCCAGTTGCCCCAGCACCTGCTGCGGGTCGCACCGGCCCTGGTCGAGCGCCTCGGCATTGGCCTCCAGCCAGTGCTGCAATACGGGATCAAGCATGTTCTTTCCTCCTTAGAACAGGGCGCCAGCCACACACTGGCGCCACGGGGCTCACTGAGCGTCGGCCTGCCAGCGATACTTGGCCAGCTCGTCATTGAGCGGCGTGCGCGCAAACACGTTGGCGAAATTGCACAGCGTGGCCAGGCTCACCCCCAGGATAACTTCCAGGGCATGGCCTTCGGTGTAACCGGCCTCGCGAAACTCAGCGTAGGTGGCATCGCTCACATTGCCACGGGTGGCAATCACTTCGCGGGCAAACTTGGCCAGGGTTTCGAGCCTGGGCGATGGTAACTCGCCGCGCGCACGCAGGGCCTGCACCACTTCTTCGGGCAGCTTGGCCTTGTTCAGCGCCACCGCCGTATGGCCGGCCACGCAGAAGTCGCAGCCGTGCTGGGTGGCGGCAATCAGCTGCACCACTTCGCGCTCGGCCAGGCTCAGCTCGGCCTTGCCATTGAGCGCCGAAACCGTCACATAGGTTTCCAGCGCGGCCGGCGCGTTGGCCAGCACGCCCAGCAGGTTGGGAATGAAGCCGGAATTCTTCTGCGCGTTCTCCAGGAACGGGCGCGCGGCTTCCGGGGCGCTTTGCACGGTGTGTAGAGTGATGCGTGACATGGCGTGGTCTCCTGCATACTGAAGGTGTTCGCCAAGTCTGTTGGTTATAAGAAAACCGATCCATATTCTATAGTCGCGATTACTTGCTCCTGAGTGTTTCCATTAGATGATTTCTTCCAGCGTTTTGGTCGATTGGTTATTAGAGCGTCTGGAACTGGACGCCAGCCTGTTCCATGTGGGGCGCTACTGCGGTGGCTGGCACGCCAGCACCCAGGGCCTGGCCCGGGCCAGCTTTCATGTGGTGGTGCAGGGCCACTGCTGGCTGCACATCGACGGCCAGCCCGAGCCGCAGCGGCTGGAGGCCGGCGAGGCGGTGTTCCTGCTGCGCGACCTGCCCTATCGCCTGTCCGACAGCGCCGACAGCGACACCGCGCGCTGCCAGCCGCGCATCCCGATGCAGGCACTCGACAGCCAGGCGGCGGATGGCGTGGGGCTGGTGTGCGGGTTCTTTCACTTCCAGCCGGGGCTGTCGTCGCTGATGGCCGAGTCGCTGGCCGACTGGATCATCCTGCGCACCGGCGACCCGTCGCTGCAGGCGGCGCGGGCGCTGTTCGAGCTGATCCTGGAGGAATGCCAGCGCACCCCCGCACCCTCCTCCACCCTGCTGGAGCGCCTGAGCCAGTTGCTGTTCTTGTACGTGCTGCGCCAGCAGGTGAGCGACAACCAGGACCTTGGCGGCCTGGTCGCCCTGGCCCGTCACCCGGCGTTCGCCCCGCTGCTGGAGCAGTTGATCGAACACCCCGAACAGCCCTGGTCGCTGGAGAGCATGGCCGCCTGCACAGGGCTGTCGCGCTCGGCCTTCTTCAAGCGTTTCAACGAGCTGGCCGGCCAGTCGCCGGGCCAGGTGCTGCTGGCGCTGCGCATGCGTCACGCCTGCCAGTTGCTCAAGGCCAACAACACCGTCGAACAGGTCTGCGCAGCGGTGGGCTACCAGTCCATCGCCGCCTTCACCCGGGCGTTCGGCAAGGCCATCGGCGTGCAGCCCGGCGCCTACCGCCGCCAGCACGAGGGCCGCTGAAACAAAGGCTGTGCGGTAATCGAACAGAACCCGTCGTCGCCCCCTAAAGTCATGCGCCGCGCCTCCGATAGCAGCCTACCCACCGCACAGAGTGGGGGTATTTTTTACTGCCAGGAGTAATGCCCGCATGCTTGCCGACCTCAAGATCCGCACCGGAATGTTCTGGGTGCTGCTGCTGTTCAGCGCCACCCTGCTGTTTTCCACCGTCAGCGCCTGGCGGGCGGCGGTGGGCAGCGACGCGCAGATCAACGAGCTGGACCAGACCGCCCAGCAGTCCGACCGCCTCAACAACGCGCTGCTGATGGCGATTCGCGCCAGTGCCAACGTGTCGTCGGGCTTTATCGAGCAGCAAGGCGGCCACCTCGACAGTGCCAAGGCGCGCCTGGCCATGTCGCAAAAGCTGCTGGGCGACAGCCAGGCGCTGGTCGACGCCTTCGTCACCAACACCCATGAGCCGGCGCAAAAGGCCCTGGCCCAGGACCTGCAGCGCACCTTCGCCGACTATGCCAACGCCGTGGCCGGGCAGCGCGCCGCCACGCTCAAGGGCTCGCTGGACGACTACTTCACCGTCAACGTGGATGCCGGCAACGCCATGCGTACCCTGCAGGCGCTGCGCCAGCAACTGGTGGCAGCCCTGGCCGAGCGCAGCCGGCAGATCATGGCCGAGTCCGACCAGCGCCTGGCCACGGCCCAGTGGCTGAGCGTGCTGCTGGGGCTGTTGACCCTGGTGCTGGCCGCCGTGTGCTGGGCCTTTATCGTCGCCCGTGTGCTGCGCCCGCTGCGCGAGGCCGGCGTGCATTTTCAGCGTATTGCCGGGGGCGACCTGAGCGTGCCGGTGACGGTGCGCAGCCACAACGAGATCGGCCAGCTGTTCGCCGAACTGGCGCGCATGCAGCACAGCCAGCGCGATACCCTGGGGCAGATCACCGCCTGCGCCACGCAGCTGTCCAGCGCCGCCCAGGCCCTGGACAGCGTGACCGAGCAGAGCACCCAGAGCCTGCGCCAGCAGGACCAGGAGCTGGAACAGGCCGCCACGGCGGTTACCGAGATGACCACGGCGGTCGAGGAAGTGGCGCGCAATGCGGTGTCCACCTCCCAGGCGGCCAGTGCCTCCAATGCCTTGGCCGAACAGAGCCGCCAGCAGGTCGCCGACAACATCGACGGCACCCAGGCCATGGCTCGCGAAGTGGCGATCAGCGGCGAGCGCCTGCAACAGCTGGCGGTGCAGATCCGCGAGATCGGCACGGTGCTGGAGGTGATCCGTTCAGTGTCGGAGCAGACCAACCTGCTGGCGCTCAATGCCGCCATCGAGGCGGCGCGTGCCGGCGAGGCCGGGCGCGGGTTTGCGGTGGTGGCCGATGAGGTCAGGACCCTGGCCTACCGCACGCAGCAATCGACCCAGGAAATCGAGCAGATGATCAACAGCGTGCAACAGGGCACCCAGGCGGCGGTGGACTCGATGCAGGCCAGTACCGGCCGCGCGCAGTCCACGCTGGGCATCACTCAGGCGTCAGGCCAGGTGCTGGAGGGCATCTACACGGCCATCGGCCAGATCAACGAGCGCAACCTGGTGATTGCCAGCGCGGCAGAAGAGCAGGCCCAGGTGGCCCGCGAGGTGGATCGCAACCTGCTGAACATTCGTGAATTGTCGGGCCGCTCGGCGGCGGGCGCCGAGCAGACCCGCGTCGCCAGCCATGCGCTGTCGCAGCTGGCCACGCAACTGACCACGCTGGTCACGCGTTTTATCGTCTGAGGTGCGGCGCCGGTTCGCTGGCAAAGCCGGCGCCTACAGGGCACCGCGCCCCTTCAGAACCACTCCCGACGCTCCTCGAACGCGGCCCGGATCATGGTCACCAGCACCTGCACCAACGCCGCCTGCGCCGCACGCTCATGCACCGCCAGCCACACCGTGCGGCGCATCGGCGCCTCCAGCAACCCCGGCAATGCCAGCAGGCCACGGTCCAGCTGCGCCGCATAATGCGGCAGCAAGCCGATGCACGCGCTGCACTTGATCAACTGGCTGAACAGGTCGTAGCCCGGCACCCGCGTCACCCCCGCCTCGCGCTCGTTCAACAGGCGGTTCCACGGCGCCAGCGCCGCCACCTGGGCTTCGCCCTGCCACTGCACCAGCATGTAGTCGCGCAGGTCGTCCCGGCACACCGGCCGGTTGCTCTCGCGCGAATAGCGCTTGGCAATGTGCGGGTGATACTCCAGCTGCGCCAGGCGCGTCGGCGCCTCGCCGGCAAACCCCGGCAGCGGCACGCTGCCCGCCTCGTCATCGAGCCACAGCACCACATCGGCCTGCGCCAATCCCTGTGCATCCAGGCCGCTGACGTCCAGGCGGATCCCGGCGTTCTGGCGCACGAAGGCCACCAGGTTGCGCGCCAGAATGTCCTGCATGATCGGCTCGGCCACCGCCAGGCGCACCAGCACCGGCGCATCCAGCGCGGTCATGGCCTGTGGCTTGCTGCTCAGGCTCGACTGCAGCAACGCCTGCAACTGGCGCCCCTCGCGGCTGAGCACCAGGGCATGGCCGCGGTTGACGAACAATGGATACCCCACCCGCGCTTCCAGCTGCGCCAGCTTCTTGCGCAACAGGGTGGACTTGAGGTTGAGGCTGCGCGCAGCCTGCATGAAGCAGCCGCACCGCGCACTGGCCAGAAAACAGCTGAGCATCTGCTCGTCCTGCACCCAGCCCAGCCCGGCCCGCACCTTGGCCAGCGGCTCGGCCGGCGGATAATCGGGCACGTAGTGCGGCATATCGAACATCGGCATCCTCGCCTCCTGCCGGGCCCCGGCCAGGGCCCGCTCTTCCTTGATCGGCGCCGCCTAGCGGCTGGCGTCCATGACCTGATTGAGCGCAGCGCCATCGATACTCAGCGTCGCGCTGTTGAACATGCCGTCCACGTAGGCCCGGGCCACCTGTTCCTGGCGCTGGGCCCGCAACAGGTCACGCAGGCTGTCGCGCACCTCGTCCAGGCTGGCCACACGCGGCGGCTGCACCTCGATGAGCTTGACGATGTGAAAGCCCGCCGCACTCTGCAATGGCTCGCTCACCGCCCCTTCCTTGAGCTGCGGCACCGCATCGCGCACCTGCGGCAGCAACTGGCTCAGCGGCTGCAAACCACTGTCGCCGCCACGCTGCGCACTCTCGCGGTCCTGCGAGTTGGCCCTGGCCAGCGCGGCAAAGTCGGCATTGGCAGCCTGGGCCTGCTTGCTCAGGGCCAGCGCCTGCTTGCGCACGCGTGCCACCGACTGCTCGTCCGGCACCGCCAGGAAGATCTGGCTCAGGTGATAGCGCGTGGGCAGTTGCAGGCTGGCCTTGCCGTTCTCGTAGGCCGCCTGCAGTTCAGCCTCGCTGGGGTAGTCGGCCGGTACCTGGCTGACCGAGTTCAGGTAGTCGCGCAGCACGATCTGCTCCACCACCGCATGGGTCTGCGCCTGCACATCGGGACGCTCCGACCAGCCCTGGGCCTGGGCCTGCTGGTACAGCGCCTTTTCCGCCAGGCGCGAGCGAATCCAGCCCTCCAGGGCCTGGCGATTGCCGCTCAGTTCCTCGCGCGCCGGCGCCGGCAGCTTGGCGAACAGCGCCTTGAGCTCCTCCACGCTGACCTGCTGGTCGCCCAGGCGCGCCAGCGCCGGCCCCGCATCGCTCGCCACAGCGGCAACCGCCGGCGCTTTCGCGCTGGCTGCCACCGGGTCATCCCCCGTGCGCAGTGCCAACACCACTGCCACGCCCAGAACGGCCAGCGCGCCCGCGCCGGCCCACAGCGTACGTCGAGTCACGAAGCGCTCACCGCTTCAGCCCCGGCCACCGCCTCGTCCTGCACCTGGGCCACGTTGCGGCTGTAGTCGCGCAGGTACACGATGAACTCCTGCAGCAGGCGGTCCCACAGCACCAGGCTGCCCAGCAGGTGCTTGTGGCTGACGCCGTCGGCCACCATCACGTCCATCTCCATCACCAGGAACTCGCCCTGCACCGACAGCCGCGCGAAGCGGCGCGACACGTTCCAGCGTTCGGCCAGCCCGGCCGGCAGCTCGCCCTGGATGCGCAGGGCGCAGCTGTAGGTGAAGTCGAGGAACTCGCCCTCGCGCTCGGCACGGTTGCCAAAGCGCACCGCATAGCCCACGCCCTGGCTGGCACTGAGCAGTTGCACCACGGCATTCTGCTCGCTGCGATTGACTCGGCAACCTGCATCCTGCAACAGGGTGGTCAGAGAGTCGGCGCTGACGGTTTCAATCAGTTGGTTGTCGCTCATGGCTTCGCTTCCTTGTGTCAATTGACTTGCGGTTTGCTGCCGCCCTGCGCGGCATCGAACTGGGTCTGGTACAGCTGATCGCCGTAGGCCTGGGCAAGTTCCTCGAACTTCACCCGGGCGCCCCCGGCAAAGGGTTGGCGCATCTTCATCACATCCGCCACATCGATCTTTTCGTAGGCCGCAAGGATCCCCTTGGCGACCCCGTACATCTGCTGATTCTTTGCCGAACACGCCAGCACCTGCTGCTCGCGCTCGGCCAGGCTGGCGGCCAGGCGCGCACGCTCGGCTTCCTTGGCCTTGGCCATGCCCAGCAGCTCGTCGTAGGCCTGCTTGTACTTGCCCAGTTGCGCGTTGCTGCTGGCCACCAGCGCCTGCGCCTGGCCGTGCAGGGCCTGCTGCTGGCCCAGCAGCTGCTCGGCCTGGCCACGGGCCTGGGCCAGTTGCGCGGTCAGTTGCTGCACCTGGGCCTGGGCCGCATCGCGTTGCTGCTCGGCGCTCTGGCGCGCCGCCGAAGCCTGCGCCTGTTCGCTCTGCAGCGCCTGCAACTGCTGGGTGGTACTGCGCAGCTGGGTGCGCAGGCGCTCTTCCATGCCTTCGGCCGCAGCCACCCCCGCCCAGCTCACGCCCAACGCCACCAGCAGGTACGAACAACAGGCCCGATAGGCTCGCTTGTTCATGCTCTTTCTCCCTGTGCGCGCCTGCTAGAAGCGCGTGTTGACTTCAAGTTGTAGCACATCGATATCGAACGGCGCGCCGTAGACCGCCTCGGTACTCATCCAGCGCGCCGTGGCGTACACGTTCTGGTCCAGGCCGTAGTTGGCACCGAGGATGTAGCCCTTGGCGTTGGTGCCGCCCAGGTGGAACGAGGAATCGTTGAAGCCGTCGGGCAAGGCATCGGGCTGGATGTGCTTGTAGCCGGCGAACAGGTTCCAGTCGCCCTGCTTTTTCAGCTCCAGCGCGTTGCCCAGGGTGAACTGCACCATCCACGCATTGGCACCGCTCTTGATGTTGCCGTCGCTGTCGAGGTTGTTGGCCAACTGGCCGGCCGAACGCTTGCGCATCTCGCCTTCGTCGTAGGCCAGGTTGTGGATGTAGTTGGCCTGGCTGCGCAGCTTGAAGTCGTGCGGCAGCTCGGTGTCCCATACCGCGTTCAGGTCCAGCAGGTTGAACTCCGATGCCAGCCCCACGAACTGCGGCTGCGGGGTGGCGGCAGGGTTGGCCGGGTTGGGCGTGATGTCGCGCAGCAGGAACAGCGTGTTGCCCTTCTGCATGAAGGTCGGGCGGCTGCCGTCACTGTCGCAGCCAGGGTCGCCGTTCCACGGCTCGCATGCCCCGGAGCGCTCGCCGACAATGTCGTCGAAGCGGTAGTAGGCCAGCGCGCCCTTGAGCCGGTTGCTGTCGTTGATCTGCCAGTTGGCGCCCAGCTGCGCGCCGTACAGCCACTTGTTGTCGCTGCTTTCCTTGTCCAGCCCGTTGCTGCTGGCGGTGTCGGCGCTGTACTCCACCGGGAACGCGCCGAGGGTCCCGAACAGGCTCAGGCTGTCGCTCAGCGGCTGGTTGAACAGGGCCGCCACGCCGTCGAAGTTGAGGTCGTTGGAATACAGCATGTCGGTGGACATGAACGGGTTGGCGATACGCCCGCCGGTCAGGGTCACGCGCTCGCTGGCCACCCAGCTCAGGTAGCCCTGGTCGAGCCACAGGTCCTTCTTGCCGAAGCCGCCGCCCAGGGTCTGGGTGGTGGACACCGGGCCGTTGTCGCTGCCGGTGCCGATGCGGATACCCGCCGTCCAGCTCGGCGACAGCACCGCCTTCAGGCCCAGGCGCGCGCGCAGGCGCAGCAGGTTCTCGCGGTCTTCGCGGGTATTGAGCAGCGGCGGCAGGTTGCGCCCGTTGTTGGGGTTGACGTCGTAGGGGCCGTCGGCGTTGAGCTTGGCAAAATCGATGATCTGGTTGCTGTTGTTGCCCGAGAAGTAGCGCGACTCGTCGCGCAGGCGCACGTCGCCATCGAAGCTGATGCGCGAGGCCCAGTCGGGGAAGGTGTTGGGCGCGGCCCAGTTCTCCTGCTTGGCCTGGGCCATCACCTCGGCCTTGACCTCGTCGCGGATCTGGTCGCGCACGATGGCCGGCACATACTGCACGCGCACCTCGCCATTGGCCGCCGGCACCGCCGCCACGCTGGCGCGGGCCTGCACCGCCTCGCTTTCGGCCTGGTCGATCAGGGCCTGGGCCTGGTCCTGCTTGAGCACACCCTGCTGCACCAGCAGGCGGATCAGGTTGATCGTCGCGTTCTGCGACGGCGCCGGGGTCTGCGCCACGGCCGGACCGACCGCCGCGGCGACCACCAGGCCGACTGCCAGGGTCAATCGGTTCACTGAGCACATCATGGATTTACCGCTCCTGTTGGTAAGTCGTGCGTCGTAGGGATCGGGCGCCGGGTTCATCCGCGGCGCCCCTGCAAGGCGATACGCACCGGCAGGGTCAGGCTCGCCGGCGGGCGCTGGGTCATGGCCGGGGCGGCGCGCAACGCGGCCAGCACCTGGGCGTCCACCGCGGCATCGCCGCTGGAGCGCACCAGCTCGACGCGGGTCACCTCGCCGGTTTCGCTGAGCCAAACATCGCCCTGCAGGTTGAAGGTCAGGTTGCGCAGCTCGGGGTTGTCGCGCAGCAGGCGCTGGAAGGCATACGCCAGGAACTGGCCGTAGCTGCCGCTGCCCAGCCCGCCACCGCCGCCGGCCATGCCGCCGCCCTTGCCGGCACCGATGTTGAAAGCGTCCCCGCCCGCCTGTGCATCGCCGTCGATCTGCATCGGGTTGGCCATGTCATCGGCCGGGCTCGGCGGCGCCTCCTCGGCCGGCTTGACCTCCTCGGCCTCGGGCACCGGCTGCGGCTCGACAATCTTCTCTTCCACGGGCGGCTCCGGTTCCTTGGGGGGCTCGGGGGGCGGCGGCGGTGGGGGGGGCGGCAGCGGAATGATCGCGGGGATCTTCGGTGCCTCGCGGCGCACCCCGCTCATGTCGTTGGCCCACTGCCACAGCAACCAGGCCAGGCCCGCGCCCACCAGTGCCACGACGCCCCACTTGAGCAGGCGCCGGCTATCGAACTTCTGGTTCATGGGCATCCTCAACCCTGGTTCGGCTTGCCGGTCACCAGCCCGACCTGGGCCAGCTCCAGCCGACGCAACAGGTCGAGCACCTCGACCACCTTCTGGTACTGCACCGCCGCGTCGCCGCGCACGATGATCGGGAAGTCCGGGCTGCGCGCCTTCTCGCTGCGCAGGCGCTCTTCCAGTTCGGCCAGGGTCACCGGGTAGGCGTCGAGAAACACCTGCCCGGCATCGTTGACCGAGATCGCCTTGGTCTTGGGCTGGGACAGCGACACCGAGGCACTGGCCTTGGGCAGCTGGATCTGGATGCCCGACACCTGCGCGGTGGCGGTGAGGATGAACATCACCAGCACCACCATCAGCACATCCACCAGCGGGGTGACGTTGATGCTGTCGACGGCCGCGTCGTCGTCATCGTCGTGGGAAGCATTCATGGCTGCCATGGCGCTCTCCTCAGGCCGGTACGGACGGGTGGGCAGCGTGGGCAGCACGCCGGTGGCTGGCCTCGCCGGCCTGGCCTTCGCCATGCAGCTCGGCCAGGCGCGTGATGAACTCGTCGACGAACACGCGCATGTCGGCGCTGACCTCCTTGTTGCGGGTGATCAGGCGGTTGTAGCCAAACAGCGCGGGGATCGCGACGAACAGGCCCATGGCGGTGGCCAGCAACGCCGCGGCCATGCCGGGGGCGATGGCGTTGATGTTCACGTCACCGGCCATCGCGGTGCCCAGGAACACCACCATGATCCCCAGCACGGTGCCCAGCAGGCCGATGTAAGGGCCGCCGGCAATCGCGTTGGACAGGCTCGACAGCTTCGAGCCCAGCGCCTGGTTCTCGCGGGTGCGCACCCCGTCCATGGAGCAGCGAATGGCCTCGATGGTGGCCGCCGACACCGCCGAGGTGTCGAAGCCCTGGGCGCGGCGGGTACGGATCTCCTTGACCGCCACCAGGTACAGGCGCCACAGCGACGAGTGCGTCAGGCGCTCGCCCAGGGCGGTGTCGTCGGCGAACATCTCAAGGCGCGTGCCGATATTGGCGAACTGCTCGCGAAACAGCCGGTTGGCCTGGCTGACGTGGTTGAGGGTGCGGTTCTTGCGCAGCATGATCACCCACGACTGCACCATCATCAGCACCAGCACCGCGATGATGATCCAGGCGTCCAGCGGCACCGCCTTGAGCAGAAAGCCCAGGCTGCCGAAACCGAAACCGGACTGCTCTTCATCCACCCCGTACACCACCAGGCGCGACTCGGTGCCCTGGGCCAGCGCGTCGGCCTGCAGCACCGGCACGGCGCGGGCGATGCGCGACAGGCGCAGCTCGTCCATCGCCCCCACGAACGGTACATAGGCGCCGGGCGGCTGACCCTCGGCCGGCGGCAGGTCGGCGCCGATGGCCAGGGTCGAATTGAACGCCGGCACCGCCGCGGTCAGGCTGGCGACCTGGCGCCCGTCCACCAGCAGGCTGAGCGTACCGCCCTCGCCCACCAGCGCCAGGTGTTGCCACTGGCCGGCATCGAGCACCTGGCCGGCAGCGCTGCGCAGGCCGTTGACCTCGACGAACGGCAGGCCCTGGCTCACACCCAGCAGCAGGCGGTTTTCGCCTTCATGGCGGGCCAGCAGCAACTGATCGCCCAGCAGCTGGTCCTGGCGTACCCAGGCGCTGAAGGTGAAGGCAGCGCCAGCCGGCAGTTGCAGCGACGGGCTGGGTGCCAGCAGCAGCGGCTGGCCGTTGAACTGGATGGCGCGACCGATGATGCCCTCGATGCTCGCCGCACTGCCCTGGGCCTGGTTGCCGTAGGGGCTGGCGTCACGCGGTGCGGCGCCGTCGAAGTGCATCAGCAGGGTGTAGTCGGCATCGAAGGCCGGTTGCGCATTGGCCGGCTGCGCCTTGGGGTTGCCGTAGTACATCCACAGGTCCTGGCGCTGGCCGCCCTGCACGTCCGGCACGTCGACCCAGATCAGCGCCATGCCCATCAGCGGGTCGAAGCTTTCGATCTGGTGGTTGAGCACGGTCTTGTCGTCGCTGGCCACGAAGCGGATGTCCGCGCCGTTTTCATTGACCCCGTCAAAGCTGAAATTGCCGGTGTGCAGGCGTACCAGCAGTGCCGTGCGGCCCAGCGACTGGGTCAGCGCCGCGCCCTGGGGCGTGGTGTCGACGGAAATCTGCTTGCGGAACTGCCAGTCGTCCTGCCACCAGGCACTGGCGCTGCCCGGCAGGGCAAAGCCCAGGCAAATGAGCAGGGTCAAGATGAGGCGTTGCATGGAATGTCTCCAGGGTCGATGCCGATGGGGTCAGAAGGTTGCCTGTACGCTGAAGTGCAGACGCGAGTGGTTTTTCTCGGTGTTCGCGCCGTCCTTGAGCGGCAGGCCCCAGTCCAGGCTGCCGGACAGCCAGTCGTTGAGGGTGGCGCGGGTGCCCAGGCCGACGCTGGCCAGGCTGAAGTGGTCGTCCTGCTCGGGCAGCGGGTCCTGCAGCGACAGCTGCGCGCCTTCGGCGAACACATAGAAGCGCCAGTCGCTGATGTAGCTGCCCACGTAGCGGCCCAGCGAGGGCGTGCGCAGTTCCTGGGAGAACAGCAGGCCGTCGTCGCCGGTGCGTTCGGCGGCCAGGTAGCCGCGCACCGAGGTGGCGCCGCCGGCAGCGAACTGTTCGTTGGACACCAGGGCCCCGGAGGCCAGTTGAAAGCCCAGCTTGGTTGCGCTCTGCCAGTCGCCGGCAAACGTGAACGTGTAGTTCGCATCGCCCTTGAGCGCGGCGAAACTGGAGTCGGCGCGGTAGCGCTTGTAGTCGAAGGCCTCGTCGTCGCTGCCGTAGCCGAACAGCCGGCGTGTGCCGGCCACCAGGCTCAGGCCCAGCCCCAGCTGCGAGGCTTCGGTATAGCGAAAGCCGTTGTAGGCCAGGGTGATCGGTGCGTACTTGAGCGGCACGGTATCGCGCTCGCCGCCCAGTTCGACCTGCTCGTCGAAGTCCTTGAAGTCGATGCCCACGGAAAACGAGTTGGCCCAGTTGCCGTCCGGCACCAGTGAGTAGATCGCCGACAGCCCGTAGGAATGGCCCTTGCCCAGCACGTTGCTGCCGCCCACGGTGGCCACACTGCTGTCGGACTTGTAGCCGCTGGCCTGCAGGGTCCAGCGCGGGTTCAGGGGCGCGCTGTATGAACCGGACCACACCTGCGCGTTGTCGGTGTCCTGGGGGGCGGTGAACCAGGTCAGCGACACGCTGTGACCCAGTTGCCAGAGGTTGTTGTAGCCCACGGTGGCCACGCTGCGCAGCTTTCTGGTGTCGGCGCTGTAGTCGTTGTTCAGGCCGATGCTGGCGTGCCAGGGCTGCTTGTCTTCGACCTGCAGGTCGACGTCCAGGGTGCCGGGGCGCTGGCCTTCGCGCACCAGTGGCATCACCTGGCGCCCGGGGCCGCGGTTGAGTGCGGCCAGTTCGCCCTGGACCTTGGCAAAGTCCGGCACCTGGCCCTCGCTCAGGGCCGGCACCTGCTCGCGGATCTCCACGGGCGAGTAATGCCTGGCGCCGACCACTCGTACCCGGCCGACCCTGGTTTCGCTGACCTGCAGGTACACCACGCCGCCTTCGACCTGCTGCTCGGGCAGCTCGACGAACACCGACTGATAGCCCAGCGCCTGATAGCGTTTCTGCAGGGCCTCGCGGGCGCCTTCCAGATCCACCAGGGTCTTCTGCGGGCCGAGGTAGGGGTACACCGCCTCCTCGATGGCGCGGGCATCGAGCACCGTGTTGCCGCGCACCACGTACTCGTTGATATCGACGCGACGCTCGGCCTGTTCGGCGCTTGCGTGGTGGGTTCCCAGGGCCAGCAGCATCACTGCGCCGGCTCGCCACCCGTTGAAAAACAAATGCTCCACACCGCCCCCTCGTTCAAGGAAATCCGTCTGGCCCAGGGCCGTGTCTTATAAATGGTTGTCTGCGCCGCCGTGACCGGCGTGGCGGGCCAGCCAGCTGTGCAGCTGGGCCAGGTTGAGGCTGAACTCGGGCATCTGCGCCAGGCCCGCGTTGCACACCTCGTTGACGATCGACTGCAGCAGGCGCGTGGCCTGCTGGCAGGCCAGCAGTGCGTTGAGATCGTGGCTGAACAGGTTGAAGCTCCACACCCGCGACTTGAGTTCCAGGCCCACGAACCAGCGGAACAGCAGGTTGTAGTTGAGCTGTTCGTAGAGTTGTTTTTCGCTGGGGACCGAATACAGCAGCTGCAACAGCAGCAGGTGCATCAGGGTGTGCGGGGCGATGCTCATCGCGTTGCGCCGGGCCAGGTCGGCCAGCTCCTGCGCGTGGGCGGCCAGCAGTTCCTCGACCCTGGGCTTGAGCATCACCAGCGAATGGCCTGGCGGGATGCAGCTGGAGACTTCCTTGAGCGCGCTTTGCCAGTCGTCCTGGGACACGATCCACACCCAGGGTGCGCCGTAGCGGTACACCGACACCGGTTGCTTGCGCGCGGCTTCGACGATCTTCGCCAGGCGTTGATCGAGTTCCTGCATTCCGACTTTTGCGTAGCGTTCCATGGTTCCCATCGCTCCACTCCCTTCGTCCCTGTGCGGCTGCGCAGTGACTGCACATACCCATGACGGGGGTGGCGCTTTGCTACCGAACTTTTGTCACCAAAGCTTCATGAAGAGAGATGCAGGGCTTGGGCTATCCAGCGCCCTCAGGGTCGTGCGCCGCCTGCGCGGCGCTCGGTTTGAAGAGCGCCACAACTACTTCATCGACTGGCGCCTGCCGGGCCCGCCCCAACCGCCCGCCCCTCACCCCTGCTGCACCCAGACCAACCGAACCGCAAACCCCACCAGCAGCCCACCAAACACCCACTGCTGAACCTTCTGCGCCAGCGCGCGCTGCTCCAGTTGGCGCCCGACCCACCCGCCGGCCAGTGCATACACCCCATCGAACATCATCCCCATCACCACCAGCACCAGCCCCAGCAGCGCGAACTGCTCACCCACCGCCCCCTGTGCGGGGTGGATGAACTGCGGCAACAGCACCGAGCAGAACAGCAAGGCCTTGGGGTTGAGCAGGTTGGTCAGAAAGCCCTGCGCTATCGCCGCCCTCCACGTGCCACGTACCGCTGCACCCCCCGGGCCCTGCACTGCACCCGCCACGGGCCTGAACATCTTCACCCCCAGCCACAGCAGGTAGGCCGCCCCGGTGTACTTGACCACCTCGAACGTCCAGGGCAGTACCTTGAACAGCGTCGCCAGCCCGACGGCGGCCAGGGTCACGTGGCACGCCCGGGCAACCGCCAGCCCCAGCACGGTCGCCAGCGCCGCCCGCCGCCCCTGGCGCGCACCGGTCTGCAGCAGCAGGATCATGTCCGGGCCCGGCATCAGGTAGATCATCGTCAGGGCAGTCAGGTAGAGCAGTTTTTCGTCCATTTCAACGACCTCAGGCTGGGGCAACAGAGTGAAAATTCTATGCCGGAAGGTCGAGGCAGGTGCTTGCGTTATGCGCCCGCAACGGGGCTATTATTGGCAGGATGTACCAATTCAATACCTAGCCACAGGCCACTTATGCCAAACCACGACCCAACCTACCCCAAGCTGGACGGTTACGACCAACGCATCCTTGGCGCACTGCAGCGCGACGGGCGCCTCACCAACGTGCAACTGGCCGAAGAGATCGGGCTGTCGGCTTCGCCGTGCCTGCGACGGGTGAGGCTGCTGGAAGAAGCCGGGGTGATCCGCGGCTACCATGCCAGCCTCGAAGCCGAGGCAGTCGGCCTGGGGTTGACGGTGTTCGTGGGGGTGAAGGTCGAGCGGCACCATGAGGTCGAAGCGGAAAATTTCCGCCTGGCCGTGCTGGCCCTGCCCGAGGTGGTCAGCGCCTTTCTGGTGTCGGGCGAGTCGGATTTCCTGTTGCATGTGGTGGTGCCGGATCTGCGCGGCTATGAGCGGTTCCTGACCGACACGCTGCTCAAGCTGCCGGGGATCCGGGATATCCGCAGCAACTTCGCAATCAAGACGATCAAGCCGCAGGGGGCGCTGCCGCTGGGGCACCTGGGGCGGTAAGCGGGTAGCAACGACCGGCCCACCCGCCCCGAACCGAACCTGGCAACCCTACAACACCAGATTCCCGCGCTCCTCCTCCGTCAACCGCCCCCGCGCCTGCTCATCCAGCGCCCCGGCCCCCAGCACCTGCACCGGGCTCTGCGGGTTGTACTGCGGCCCCAGGCTCGCACCCTCCTTGCCCGGCACCAGGCGCTCGGTACCAAACCCCAGCACCTGCACGGTGATCACCGACGGCTGACGCTGGCGGGCCGCGGCCTGCTGCTGGCGCACCGCATCTTCGGCGGCCTGGGTCGCCGACGACGCCGCCGCACTCGCCGACGAGATCGCGCCGGTGTTCACCGCCGCCACCACCGGCATGCCCTTGGCATCACCCTGCACCTGGATGTTGGCCGCGTTCACCACCTGCAACGCGGCAATGTTGACGTTGCCCGACACCCGGATGCCCGCCTCCCCCGCATCGATGGTGCCCAGCGGCGCAATCAGGTCGATGTCCCCCGGCGGCACTTCCACCACCGGCGCCAGGGTGGCGATACCCGCACCGGTACTCGGCACCGTGGGCGACAGGCTGCTGTTGCCCCAGGTGTCGTACAGCCGGCGAGGCGGGGTGTAGACCACCGTGGTCTTGGAACCACGCCCGGCGTTGATGTCGCCCTCGGCCGACCAGCCCAGAATCGACCCGCCAAAGGTGGTCATGATGCGGCTCTGCCCCAGCAGGATGCTGCCACGCGCGTACAGCTGGATATCGCCGTTGCCCTGGGTGATCACCCCGGCACCGGCCGGCGGCGCCTCGCCCTCCACACCGAACACCTGCTGGCCACCGGGGGTGAGCATCTGGATCGCGCCCCCCACCTGGGTACGTACCCCGGCCCCGCCGAACATCAGGATGTCGCCGTCGTAGCGGATCGGGTTGCCGGCCACGTCCTGCTCGGGGAACAGCGCCGCGATCGCATTGCGCCCGCGCAGGTAGCTGCCCTGGCGCGGCCCGCCCACGGTGTTGTACTCCAGGCCGCCGGCACGCAGCTCGGCAAAGTACACCTGGCGCGCAAACACCGCCTGCTCGGTCGCCGGCAGGCTGGCGAACCTCGCCCGCGCCTGGGCCGCATCGCCCTCGAAGGCGTAGCGCTCGGCCAGCCATTGACGCAACTCCTCGGCGTAAGTCTTGGCCACCTTGCCCGGCTGCGCCGCCAGGCTCTGGTTGCTGTCGGCAAGGTTGGCCGGGTTCAGGTACAGCTCGGCAAAGCGCGCATACCCTGGCCCCTGGGCGCCCACACCGGCCTGCAACACCAGGCTTGCGCCGGGGCGGTTGTCGCCGGTAACGATGGCGCCCAGGCTGGTGATGGCTGCACGGTCCTCCTGGCGCAGGTCACGCCCGGCACTGACGGTGAGCGTGCCGGAGCCGGCCACGTTCAGGCCACTGAACAGGATGTCGCGCCCAGCCACCACCTGCGAGTGATCGGTGGCGTGGTTGTGCACGAACAGGTTGCCGCTGGACAGCGCCAGCGCACCGACGATGTCCGACATCATCGCCGGCACGTAGGTGGTCTCGCCAAGGCCGGTTCCGCTGTACACGATGTCGCGCCCCGCCATCATCCACACCGGTGCGGCGCCTTCGTACCAGACGGCCCCATTGCGCGCATTGCCAAAGTTCAGGACCTCGCCCGAGCGCACCCCCACCAGGTCGCCGCTCACGGCGTAGATGCGCGCCGGCTGCAATTGCCCGTAGGCATTGGCGGTGCTGGTGCTGCCAAAGGCGAACAGCGGGAAGCGACCCGCTTCCAGGTCTGCCGCAATCCCGTCTGGCCTCTGGTTGCTGACGCTGTGGCCGTTGTAGCTGCCGATGAAACCCGGGTTGAACGGCGTAGCCAGGGCCGACGGTGCGGCGCCGGACTGGTTGATCGCATAGCCACCGGCGTAGATCGAACCCTGCGCCACCAGCTGCAACTGGGCATTGGCCGAAGGTGCCAGCAGCAACGAGTAGCCACTCGCGCCCTGCAGCCGGTTCTTCTCCCGGTACTGCGCGGAGTTCCCGTAGTACAGGTTGCCGGAGGCCGCCACCGCACGCAGGATCGACGGGTAGACAAAGCGCCCGTCGGTGGGCGAGGTATCCAGGCCGGACAGCGCATCACCGCTGACCGGCTGGGTCAATTCGATCAGTTGGGTGCTGGGGGTCAGGTCACCGCCCGCCGAGAACAGGTCGATGGCAGTGTTGGCCGTCCACAGGCTGAACCAGCTGTTGCCGCCCCCCGCCGCCGTGCCGAACGGCGTGGTGTTGAGCGTTGGCACACGGCCCGGGTCGGCCGCCGCCCCCAACACCAGGTCGCCCCGGGTGCTCAGTTGCACCGTGGCGTCGCCGGGCACCACCACCAGGCCGCCTTTGGCGCTGGCCAGGGTGGCCTGGAACGGGTCGTAGGCGCGGGTTTCGTGGCTGTCCTGCTGTATCCCGAGCGCGCCGTAGGCACGGTCGATACCGCCCACGGCCGCCGCCGACACCTGCAGGTTGCCGCGCAGGTTGACCAGGGTGCCCTGCAGGTCATGGGCGGCCACGCCCAGTACATCGGCGTTGTCGCCATGCCCCAGGGCCGCCTGGGTGGGGTTGACGGCGCCGCCGACCTTCAGGTTCAGGTCGCCGCCACCGCCCAGCGTCAGGCTGCCATCGCGGCCCACGCGGCCGGTGCTGCCTACTGCCAGCTGCAGGGCCTGGGTACGTGCGCTGTCGTCCCACTGCGTGCGGTACTGGTCAGCGGTATTGCCGATCACATCGAGGGTGCCGGCCTGCCCGCCCACCGTGACATCGAGGTTGCCCCCGCCCAGGGTGCCGAAGCCGGTGAAGCCGGCCACCACACTGTTGCGCTGGTAGCGCACATAGGTGCCGAAGTTGATCCACCAGGCCGTGGGTATCTGCTCGTCTGCCGCCAGCGCGTTGCCACTGCCCTGGCGCCACAGCCAGTTGCCGACCTGTGCAGTGGGCAACTGGTAGGCCAGGCGGGTCAGGCTGCCATATTCGCGGCTGAGGGAGTTGCCCGTCAGGTTGCCCCCCACCGTCAACAGCAGGTTGCCGCCCTGCTCCGGGTACCAGGCCTGGTACAGGCTCTGCGCGCCGCCATCGACCAGCGCCTCGTAGCCGCCGAGAAACTCCGGCAGCACCTGCCCGTCATTGGCCTGCCCGCGTGCCAGTTGATAGGCGGCGGGCACCGGGGTCGCCGTACCGGCGGTGTACACGCCGAACAGCGTGGTCATGTCCAGGTTGCCGGCGGCGATCAGGTCCAGGTCACCGGTACCGGTACGCAGCACGCTGTAACGCGAGGCGCCGCCGGGCACCGTGTCGTGCTTGGTGTTGCCTGGCGCGGTCATCACGCACCAGGTGGGGAACTCATCGCACAGGGTGGGGTAGCCAATCGCATCGAAGTCGATCAGATCACCCGGCCTGGCATCTGCGCCAAACCCGTCGATGCCTTCCTGGGTCCAGGCCAGGCCACCGCCGGCCGCCGGTGCCCGGGCGCACCAGGTGGGGAACTCGTCGCACAGCGTGGGGTAGCCGATGGCGTCGAAATCGATCAGGTCACCGGGCCTGGCGTCCACGCCAAAGCCGTCGATGCCTTCCTGGGTCCACACCAGGCCGCCGCCGGCAGCCGGTGCCCGGGCGCACCAGGTGGGGAACTCGTCGCACAGCGTGGGGTAGCCGATGGCATCGAAGTCGATCGGGTCGCCGGGCTTGGCGTCCACACCAAACCCGTCGATGCCTTCCTGGGTCCACACCCAGCCGGCACTGGCGCCTACCGCCAGCATGCCCACGTGGTGGTCGGCCAGGCGCAGGCGCCCGCTGGCGTTCGGGTCGGCCAGGCGCGGGTCGGCCGCCGTGGTATCGGCACCGGCCACCACGCGCAGGTTCCACGACTGCGAACCGGCCGGCAGCATGCTGGCGACCGCCCAGTTGGTGCCCTTGCCCTCGCTGCGCAGCGCCACCGAGCCCACGCCCCCCAGCTTGATATCGGTGCGCGGCGGAATGATCGCGCCGCGTTGCAGCACCAGGTTGCCCGCCAGCAGCACCAGGTCATCGGCGCCACCGTTCAGCAGGTGGCCCGGATCGGACGGCAGTGCCACGCCTTTTGGCCAGGTCATGGCCGTGACGGGCGTGTTGACCACCAGCCGCGTGCCGGCGCCCAGTTGCATGCCCGCTTCCAGGCGCAGCGGGGCCTCCAGGCGGGTGCCCGCCGCCAGTGCCTGGCTGCCGTCGGCGTTGTAGAGCGCCGCCGAGAGCACGGTGCCAGCCGGCAGCTCGATCGCGGCCGAAAGGGTTGCACGCACTGGCAGCACAGCGCCCGAGGCCAGCACGCGCGCCTGTATCGGCAGGTCGTAGTTGAGCACCTGGCCGGCCAGAAAACCGGTGCCCTCGTGCAGCTCGACCCCGCCGTTGGGCACCACCACCTGGGCGCCATAGGCCAGGCGCCCTTCCAGCAGCACCCAGCCGCCGTCGTCCTGGGTCTCGGGTGGCGGCGCGAAGCCGTCGTTGATGCTGCCCAGCACCTCCACGTCGCCACCGGCACGCAGGCTCAGGCTGCCGGCCTCGCCCGAGCCGTACACCGCGCCGGTCTTGTGCACGTTGGGGTTGAGGCTGGCATAGCGGTAGCGCGACAGGTCGAGGTCGCCGCTGACCACCAGGTCGCCGTCGGTGATCACTTCAAGCCCCGGGCGCAGGTGGAACTGCTGGGCGTAACCCTTGACCAGGCCGGCGAGCTTGCCGTTGACCAGCGCCGTGTTGGCCAGGGCGCTGTCGATGAACTGCACGCTTTGCGCGTGGCGTGCGTCGAGGTAGGCCTGGTCGATCTGGACATAGGGCTTGCCGCTGACATGCGGGTCGACGCCCTGCGGGGCCGCATGATCGCGCGCCATGGCGAACAGGTCGATGCGCTGCGCACCAAGAATCGACAGCGCCTGCGAGGCGTCGATGGCGATGTCGCCATGGGTCGGGTCGTCGGCCCGCAGCCGCGGCGCATACAGCGCCAGGGTGCCGCGCTCGCGGCCATCGTGCTGGCCGGCGCCGCCGCCCAGTGGTGCGTCGGTGCCATGGCGCAGGTCGATACGCACGTCACGCGCCAGGGTCAGTTGCCCGGCACCGGCATTCAGCTCCACCGTGGCCCGGTTGGGGCTGTCGATGATCTTGCCGTAGCTGTCCACGCGCAGCACGCTGCCATGTGCATCGAGCACCGCGCCCTGGGCCAGGGTCAGGCCATTGCCGGCGGCCAGGCGAATGCTGCCGACACGCTCGCCGCTGGCATCGATCAGGCCGTTGACACGCAGATGGCCGTTGTCCAGCGACACCTGCACCTGGTTGGCGCGCACCCCGTTGCCGATCTGCAGGTCGCCCTGCTTGAACTGGAAGCGCCGGCTGCCATGCACGCCGCCGTCGTTCAGGCGCTGGTTGAGCGTGGCGAAGGCACTGCTCAGGTCACCGGCCAGCCCCTGGGCACGCAGGGTGAAACCCGCACCCGCGTAGGGCACCTGGGTGCCCCCGGCATCGTAGTGGCCGGAGCTTGCGCCCAGGAGGCGGCCTTGCAGGTCGACCTGGCCGGCACTGGCGTCCAGCGCCACCACCTCCAGGCTGCCGGCCTGGTTGTGTTCGGCGTGCAGGTCGATGATCGACCCGGCCGCCTGGTGGATGTTGCCGTGCTGGCTGCGCAGGATCACGTCGCCGCCCCAGCTGTACTTGTCCAGGTCGTTGAGGCTGACCTTGCGCCCGGCCAGGTCCAGTTGCGCCGCCTGGCCCAGGCGCAGGTCGCCCTGGCTGTCGAGGGTCAGCTTGCCGCTGGGCAGTGCCACGCGGGTGTCGAGGTCGATGCGCTGCGCGCTGAACGACCATTCGGCGCCCAGCGCCCCGGCCTTGAGCTGCGCGTCGGCGGTGCTCGGCGCCGCCCCTGCGAGCATCTGCAGGGCACCGCCGACGCGCACCTGGTTGACCGAGCCGGCTTCACCGGTCACCAGCGGGGTGCGCACCAGCAGGTTGCCGCCGCTGTAGCGGTAGCCTTCGCCGGTCACATACTCGCCGCGTGACTGATACACCGACAGGCTGCCACGGTGGTTGGCAGTCAGGCGTTCGCTGGCCAGCAGCGCCACGTCGCTGAAGCCCAGCGCCAGGCGCTCGAACGCCGGCTGGCTGCTGCTCTGCGCCTGCGGGCCATACCCCAGTTCGATGCGCCGGGCTTCGATCTGCAGCCGTCCGCTGCCGGTGCCGGCACCGTTGCCGAGCAGGGCCGGCGCGGCCTGGGTGGCGCCACTCCAGATCAGGTTGCCGGTACGAATGCTGGCCACGTCAGTGGCCGCGCCATGCCCGTAGATCGCCGGGGTGCCCAGCACCAGGTTGCTCAGGCGCGACTTGCCGGTCGCCGGGTCGAGGGTGTCGAGCGCGGTGGTGCCGAAGAAGTTGAGGCTGTCCTGCACGGTCAGCGTCAAGGTTTCCAGGGCTGGCGCGCCACGGCGGGTATCGCCCTGCAGCAGGCGGTCGAGCACCTGCTGGTTGAGGGTCAGGCCGCTGGGCAGGTAGCCCGCCGCAGCGGCAGCGGCCAGGCTTTGCGCACTGCCGACGTTGATCGCGCCCACCGCCAGGGTCAGGTTGCGGGTGCCGAAGCGCACCTGGTCGTCGAGGCTGAAGCGGTTGTTGGTGGCGGCGGCAATGGTGCCTTCGGAATACAGCTCGGTCTGGCCGCTGCACCGCGTCAGGCAGCCGCCGATCAGGATGCTGCCCGGCCCGGTGATCGTCCCGCTGGGCGCTTGCGGCGCCAGCACGTCGACCCAGCCATTGGACACGATCAGCAGGCTGCTGTTGTGCGGGTTGTAGAGGTAGCCGTCGCGGCTGTCGTAGGCGGGTGCGCCCTGCCCGAGCGTATCGATGCTCGCGCCTTGCTCTATGTTGATGGCGCCGGCGATGCGCCCGGTAACCATCAGCACTTCGGCGGCCTTCAGGTGCGCGCCACCCTTGAGCACGATGCTGGTGCCCCTGGCATCACCGAACAGCAGCTGGTTGCCACCCTGCCCGTACACCCGCTGCCCGGCATGGCCGATGCGCAGGCTGCTGGCACCCAGGGCGTTGAGCTGCGACGCGGCAATGGCGGTTTCGCCGGCACCCGGTGTGGCGGGCGCGTTGTCGCCGTGGATCACCAGGGTGTCGCCGAACAGCACCGTGGCGATGCTGCCGTGGCCCTTGTCCGCCGGTTTGTTCAACAGCACGCCCTGCATGCTGAAGCCGGGCCGCGTGGTGTCGTTATGGCCCAGGTCCAGGGTCAGGCCCTTGGCATCGATGGGCAGCGCGGCACGCGGGATACCCAGGCGTGCGGCATCGTTGAGCAGGAACTGGCTGAAACTGGTTTCGTTGTACTGCGAGTACCGACGCAAGGTGTCGGCACCGGTCAGTATCAGGTGCTGCGACAGGGCATCGCCCAGCCCGCTGCCGGCGATCGAGCGCTTGCCGGTCAGGCCCCATGAGCCATTGCGCAGCGCCATGGCACCTGCCTGCGGCGCGCCGACGCTGGCCTGGCCGTTGACCTCGACACGGTAGGCCCCCGGCAACAGCGCATAACTGGCCGGCAGCAAGGTGTAGGTGCCGGCGGGCAGGCCTGGGATCCCGGCGTCCAGGGTGATCTGCTGGCCCACCAACGGCATCGAACCCGATGGCTCGCCCGCCACCGCTTCAGGCGCCACGCTGGCCTGCACACCGGGCACGATGGCGTACACCGGGTTGTTCGCCAGGCCCGGCAGGCTGAAGCTGCCATCGGGGTTGTTGCGCACCAGCGGGTGATAGCGGGCATCGGTGGAGCCGCCGCGCCCGGAGATGAAGCCGGCGCCGCGCACATCGCCACCGCCGGACAGGTCGATTACCGCACCGGGTTGGACCGCGATGCTGCCACCGCCCAGGGTCACGTTGAGCCAGCCGTTGGGCAGGCTCTGGCCCAGCACCGTGCTGTTCAGCGACTGGCCGGCGAAGTTGTACACCAGGCCATCTACGGTGCCGCCATAAGGCATCACCAGGCCGGCGGCACTGACCGAAGTCAGGCTGCCAGGGCGCAGGGTCACTTCGCGGGTGCTGGCGGTGCCCAGTACCAGGGCGCCGAGGGGCGCGCGCAGCACGCCCTGCTGGTCGATGGTGTCGGCCTGTATCGACAGCGCGCCAAACAGCGAATAGGGCTGGGCAGGCGTGGCCGCGCTGCTGCGCGCAATCTTCACATGCTCGGCCTTGATCACTGCCACGGCATTGGTGCCAGGGTAGATCTGCGCCGCGCTCAGGGTCAGCGTGCCCGGCGCCACCAGCCGCGTGTCGTTACCGCCCAGTGTCTTGAGCAGGCGCAGATCGCCGCTGCTGTTCAGGCTGACCTGATGGAAGCCGCGTCGATCGATGCTCAGCGCTTCACTCACCCCCGTGCCGAACTTCAGGGTATTGCGTACGTCGATCAGCGCCGCATCCACCTGCAGCATGGCCTGATCGGCTTGCGACGAAAGCGCGATACCGATTTGATTGTTGGTGAGGCCCGGCCCGGCCGGCGGCAGGCTGGTGTACCCGGCCAGACGCACATGCGCAGCCGACAGGCGCACCCGGGTATCGGCGCGAGCCCCTTCGGCCAGCCCCAGTGCGCCGGCATACAGGTGCAGGCTGCGCGCCGGTTGCAGCGTCACGTCGTCGGTAAAGCTGATCACGCCGCGGCTGAACAGCGTCAGTACATCGAACCCGCCCTGCGCCACCTGGGCCACGCTGAGGTGGCCATGGCCATGTTCCAGCTTACCGGCCTGGTTGGCGAAGGCTTCCCCGCGCGGGCTGATACGCAGCTCGCGCTGGCGGATGGCCTCGGCATAGGCCGGGGTGATCGGGTAGGTACCGCTCTCCAGCGCAAGGGTCAGGCTGCCGCCCGCCACGCCAGCGCCACCCGCCGCTGCACGCAACTCGCCGTCCACGTACAGGCCATTGATCGAACTCAGGCTGATGCTGCCGCCCTGGCTGGCCAGCCGAGTCGCGCCAACCCCGGGAACATCGACGCTCATCTGGCTGCCGGACGCATCCAGTACAGCGCCACGCTCGACCACCACGAACAGGTCGGGGGCCAGCGCGCCACCCAGGTTGGGGTCGAAGGTGCTGCCGATGACGATACTGCCGCCCTGGCGCAGTTCGCCATAGCGCTCGCCACGCGCGTCCACGGCGGTGACGGCACGGGCCGATACGTCGAGCAGCGCCCCGGCGCCGACCCGGATCGCCCGTTGATGCGGCTCGAACCGCACCGCACTGGTCAAGGCCTCCTGCACAACAGTGTCAGCCAGGGTGATCTGCCCGCCGTGTGCCACCAGGCTGCCGTCAACCTGCAGGCCACCGGGGCTGCGCAACGTGATGGACTGCCCGTCATCGACCTGGATACGGCTGCCGCTGGCTACCTGCAGCCAGCGTGACGCCACCTGCTGGGCCGACTGGTCCAGCTCGCTGCCCGCCTGCAGCAGCAGGCTGGCACCGGCGCGCTGGGTCAGGACGCCCTTGGCGGCGTTCTCCAGGTACTGCGGTGGCGTCCACAGCTCCAGCGCCTCGGTCGCCGAACGGGCATCGCCACGCAGGCGGTACACCGGCCGCGTCACCTGCACCTGGCTGTCGGCCGCCACCTCCAGGCGCTGGTTGCCCACCACCTCATAGCGGGCAAAGCCCTTGGCAAAAAAATCGCTGCCCAGGTTCAGGCTGGCCGCCGGGGTGTCGGCGCCGATGCTCACGGTGTCGCCGCGCAGGGCCAGCGTGCCGGCACCCGTGGTGCCGTACCCGCGCAGCTCGCCGCCCAGCAGCAACTGCCCACCGGCCCCGCCCGAGGTCAGGCTGGCCAGGCTCAGGTCGCCACCGGCACCCCCGCGCCAGTTGCCGTCGGGGGTGCGCGCCGCGCCGCTTTCCACACTCAGCACACTGCCCTGGCCCAGGCGAATGTCGCCGGTGCCACGCAGGGCCAGCGAACCGCCGTCCAGCCAGGCCGAGAGGTCGGCGGGCTGCGCATTGACGCCGTCCTGGCGCCGGCCGCTGGCCTCCACGCGAACCCCGTCGGCCACCTCGATACGCGCGGCCAGGCCGGCATTGCCGACCCGCAGGCTGTCCGAGCCGCGTTGCAGGTTGCCCAGCAGCAGGTCGCCGCCGTGGCTGACCAGGTCGGCGTTTATCTGCACCTGTGGCGCCAGCAGGCTCAGGCCGGCGCCGTCGGCCAGGTTCAGCGCCTGCTCCAGGCGGATGCCCTCATACGCGGCCACCTGCAGGCCGCCAAGCTCGCGCAGGCGCTCGGCTTCCAGGCGCAGGACGCCTTCGCGCTCGGCCTCGACCGGGGCGTCGAGGGTCAGTGAGCCGCCCTGCACCTGCGAGCCGATCACCACCTGGTGCAGGTTGCCCGCGCCGGCGTTGAGCACGCTGCCCGTGGCGGTGGGCCGGTAGTCGCCAACGATCAGCTGCGCGCCGCGGGCCTGGCTCAGCTGGCTTTGCCGGTAGCCGTCGAGGCCGGTCTGGGGGGCCTGCAGCTGGTGGTCGCCCTTGAAGGTTTCGCCCAGGATCTCACCGCCCAGCTGCGCATTGGCGGTGCCGACCACCAGCCGCCCGGCATCGCGGCCAACGGTGTAGCCGTTCTCCAGGCGCTCGCGCGGGGCGATCAGCGGGCTGTAGAAGTAGCGGGTCTGGCCCCAGCGTGCGCTGTGCTGCTCGTAGCCCTTGTACACGCCCTGGTACAGCACATCGCCAGGGGCACGCGAGAGGTTGTACAGGCGCCCGTCGGCGCCCTTGAGCCAGGTCTGCTTGAGGTAGCCGGTGGCCACGTCCAGCGTGCCGCCCGAGAGGTTGACCAGCGAGCCGGCCTGGGTCACCAGGTCGCCCCCGGTGAAGCTCACCGTGCCGCCCTGGGCCAGCCACTCGCCCAGCCCGTGGCTGCGCGTGCCGAGGTAGCCGCCCACTTCCAGCAGGCCGCCGGCGGTGTACCAGCGCTCGCCCTCGTAGCCGTTGGTGCCGGCGGCCACGTGCACCAGCTCGCGGATGTCGACCCACACATCGGTGCTGTTGAGCGCGCCGCTGTCGCGGTTGCCCGCCGCGTCGCGCTGCTCGTTGCCCTGGATGTTGACCTTGATGCTGTTGCTGTCCATGGCCAGCTTGACCCCGACCGCGCCCGCCACGTCCAGCACCGCGCCGTCGCGCAGCAGGCTGCGCTGGCCGGCACTCACCGCCACCTGGCCGCCGGTGGCCAGGGTCAGCGAGCCGCCCTGGAAGTCCACCGTGCCGCCACTGACGATCTCCACCCGCGACAGGCTGCGGTCATCGGCCACCGCGCTGAGGTTGTCGAACGCGCCGTTGCGCTGGTTGACCTGCCCGCCCAGGTCCTTGCGCACCGCCTCGCGCTGGCTGTCCAGTGCGCTGCCGGGGTTGGCGTCGATGACGATGGCAGTGGTGCTGCCGGCGGCCAGGGTCACGTTGCCGGTGCGGTCGCTGGCCGCGTTGAGCAGGTGGATGGTGCCGCGGTTGTCGATCGAGCTGGTGGCCACGGCCACGCCCTGCTGGCGCACCTGATGCCCGGTCAGGGTGATGTCGCCCTGGCTGGCCTGGATCAGCCCGCTGTTGCGCACCGTGCCGGCCGTGCTGCCGGCCTTCAGCGTGGTGGCCACCTCGTTGCCGCGGGTGGTGGAGTACGGGTTGCCCGCCGTGCCGACGCCCTTGCGGATGTAGAAGGTATCGCCCGCCGCCAGGGTCGCCTGGCCCTTGGCGTTGATCAACTGGCCGGCGTTCTCCACCTCATGGCCCAGCAGCAGGGTGTAGCCACCGCCCTGGGTGGAGCTGGCCGGGGCGTGGGTCTGGATCAACGCGCCGCGCTCGACCATGACCTTGCCGGCGGCATCGGTAAAGGTCGGCTGGCTGCCCAGGCTGTCCACGTACAGGCCGCGGTCGGTGAACTGCTGGTCGCTGATGGTGGCGGCGGCCGCCGTCAGGTTGCGCACGTTGATCTGGCTGCTGCCGCTGAACACGATGCCGTTGCGGTTGACGATCATCAGCGTACCGTCGGCCTTGATCGTGCCCTGGATCTGGCTGGGCGCGACGCTGTTGCCGACGCGGTTGAGCAGTGCCCAGTTGGCGTCCTGCTGGAAGGTCAGCTGGGTGTCGCGGCCGACGTTGAAGGTTTCCCAGTTGAGAATCGCCTTGTCGGCGGTCTGCTTGATGGTCACCTGGGTGGTGCCGCCCTTCTGCGTCTGTACCGGAGCCTCGGCGTTGGTGAACAACGGCTTGCCATTGGCATCGAGCAGCGGGTTCAGGCCATTGCCGCCCAGGCCGTTGTGGATGCTCGAGGGCGCCGCCAGCGCGGCGGCGCGGCCGGCCGCCTGGGCAGCCTGTTGCGCGGCGATGGCGGCCACGGTGTTGTTGAGGTTTTGCAGCGAACGCTGCAACTGGGCATTGGCACGCTGCTGCTGGGCCAGCGGCGGTGGCAGCC
>NZ_DLNW01000015.1:0-113213 GCF_002478435.1 Pseudomonas sp. UBA7500
ACTTGGAACCTGAGGCCGCCCTTCCTGGAGGTAGCAGCCATGCGTACCATTTAGAGGGGTCGCCACGGCGAGGTTCGTAGTCGATCCAGCGCCGTAGTACCCCCCCTGGAAACCGCTTCGGTCCTGTATTCACCCCCCCAACCATTTGGTTGTATCTATCGATTGTTAACTCGTGCTGAGATTGAACGTCTTCCTCACTTTCGTCCCCCGGAATGTCCTCCAGCGCGGCTATTACCCAGTCGGGATAAGGGGGCTCACCGTATACGCGGAGCAACCCGACAGGAAAACCTGAATTATTTGTAAATTTGAATCGAAGAAGTTTTGGATCTTCAAGCTGCGTTTGGTAGGACTCGGCGGTCGTCGCTATAAACTTTCCGCCGGGGTAGAGATTGAAGTCATAAGTAGTTTGGGGCGATGTTAATGCGGATTTTGTACCCGAGGCGGGGTCGCCGAACTTTTGGTAGTGGAAATAATTGATCTTACCTTCCATTTCGTTTTGGAGTTGTACGCTGAAGGATGTTGCACTCATGATCGATGCTCCCAGGAAAGGCACTCGGCTATGTGCTCCTGGATAGCTTGCTACGTCATTTTTCTTGTCACAACTGTCAACTTTGCCAGTTGCATCGAGCGGATCCAGCCTTGCTGCCTGAGCAATAATGCACAAGCATCCGGCTCCCGCTTCATGGGGGGTGCGCATACCGCTGTAGAACGCCTTGAATCCCCACCCCAACCCCGCTAATCTTGCGACGTCGCTGTCAATCCAGCGACCGGGCGTCGCGGCCCGCTAATGCAAAAGGCGCAACTGCGCCACCTGAACATCAGATGGCGGTTCCACTCAAAAAGGGAGCTGCACAATGGTCAAAACCGTCTCCAATCCCCCGCTTACTACTCAACCCCGCAAACGCATCTACACCGCCTTCGGCTGTTGCAACGGTAATCACCCGCCCCTGTTTTCAGTCTGCGAAGGCATCGAGCTGGAAGACGCCCTGGTTCACCTGTCGCTCCAGATCCAATGCGCCAAGGACACCACCGCCCAAGCCTGCGAACGCGCCGACGAGCAGTTCAAGACGCTGCTGATCGCCGCACAGCAATCGCTGGAAATGAGCACCGTACTGATCGACACCGTGCTGGACGGCATGGAAGCAAACGCGGCACCCGAGTAACGACGCAACACACGGGCCGCACACGCGGCCTACCGAGCTCGCTCCGCCCACCAAAACCCCACCTGCCCCCCCACATCACGCACTCTCCCCTTGCTGTCCACGGCCCACTGGCACTAGGATGCGACAAATTCTCAAATGCACCTGGCTATCATGCTGAGGTTTTCCGTGTCGTCGCCATCCACTTCCCCCACCCCTCACGCCGATGTTCGTGCGCTGTACATCAACCATCACGCCTGGTTGCTGGGCTGGTTGCGCAAGCGCATGCGCCACGGCGACCACGCGGCGGACCTGGCCCACGACATCTTCGTGCACATCCTCGGCAAGCCGGAGCAGCTGCAGCAGTTGCGTCAGCCGCGTGCCTGGTTGAGCACCGTGGCCCACGGGCTGCTGGTGGATCGCGTGCGCCGCCAGCGGGTCGAGCGGGCGTATCTGGAGGCCATCGCACACCTGCCCGAAGCCGAGGTGCCGTCGCCCGAGTCGCAGCTGATACTGCTGGAAACCCTGGCCCGTGTGGACGCCCTGCTCAACGGCCTGCCGCCCAAGGTGCGCATGGCCTTTCTGCTGTCGCGCCTGGAGGGCCTGAGCTACAAGGAGATCGCCGAGCGCCTGGCGGTAAGCCTGAGTTCGGTGGAGAAGTACATGGCCAGCGCCATTCGCCATTGCTACCTGGCCCAGCGATGAGCCGCCCGCCATTGCCCGAACTGCCCGACAACGTGCTGGACCAGGCCATCGGCTGGCTGGTGCGCATCGAGTCCGACGGCGCCAACCCGCAACTGCTGGAGGCCTGCCAACGCTGGCGTCAGGCGCACGCGCTGCATGAGGTGGCCTGGCAAGCGCTGCAGAAAAGCGATGCCACCTTCCAGGGCCTGGCCGCACTGCCCGGCTCGGTGGCGCGGGACACCCTGCAACGCCTGCAAGGCGGTCGTCACAGCCGGCGCCAGGCGCTCAAGCTGCTGGGCGTGGGGCTGCTGGCCAGCGGCGTTACCGGCTGGTCGATGCGTGACAGCACGCTGGTGCCCTGGGGCGCGGACTACGCCACCGAGGTGGGCGAGCGCCGTCAGTTTGTGCTGGACGACGGCACCCGCCTGCAACTGAACACAGCCAGTGCAGTGGACGTGCAGTTCACCGCCCAGCGCCGGTTGATCGTGCTGCGGCGCGGCGAAATCTTTATCGACACCGGCAAGGACGCCGCCACGGCGGGCGGGCGTCGCAGCTTCTGGGTCAGTACGCGGCATGCGCAGTTGCAGGCCATCGGTACGGCCTTTGCCGTGCGTGATGAAGCCAGCGGCACGCGGTTGCGGGTCGAGGATGGGGTGGTGGCGATTCAGGGCAAGGGCCAGCCGGTGATGGTTGCCGCCGGGGAGCAATACCTGATCGATGCAATCGGCAGCCAGCGGGTCGAAACCAGCACCCTCGACGCCAGCGCCTGGGCGCGCGGGCAACTGGTGGCCAAGCGCATGCAACTGCGCGAGCTGACCGCAGAACTGGCGCGCTATCGCCACGGCTGGCTGCGCTGCGACCCGGCCATTGCGCACCTGGAGGTGTCGGGCGTGTTCCAGCTCGATGACATCGACCAGGCCCTCAGCGCCCTGAGCGATTCGCTGCCGGTGCGGGTGGAACGCTTTACCCCGTTATGGACCCGTATCGTCGCCCGGTAAGGCTGATGAGAAGAAATCTCAAAAACTTTTACGGGTTTTGCCGCCCTCTTCGACAGACAGGCAATACACCTCGTCATTCGAAAGGAGCACGCCGTCCATGTCTTCTGCTTTTATCCCCACCCGGCCTTTGCAGCGCAGCGTGCTGGCACTTACCCTGCGCAGTATGTTGCTGGCCGGTGCCACCAGCGTGTCGTTGGCCAGCGTGGCCGCGCAGGCCGCCGAGGCAAGCAGCCGCCACTACGAGCTGGCGGCAGGCCCGCTGGAAGAATCGCTCAACAGCTTTGCCCAGGTGGCCGGCATCAGCCTGCCGTTCGACCCGGCGCTGGTGCAGGGCAAGCGCGCCCCGGCACTGCGTGGGGACTATGCCGTGCAGGATGGCCTCGAACGCCTGCTGGCCGGCAGCGGCCTCACGGTTACCCGCACCGCCAACGGCAATTACCTGCTGATTGCCCGTAGCCAAAGCGCAGATGCCCTGGAACTGGGCGCCACCACCATCAGCGCCCTGGGCCTGGGCTCGACCACCGAGCACAGCGGTTCGTACACCACCGGCGCCATGCAGACCGCCACCAAGCTGCCGCTGTCGCTGCGCGAAACACCGCAGTCGGTCACGGTGATTACCCGCCAGCGCATGGACGACCAGGGCATGCGCAGCCTCGACGACGTGGTGCAGGCCACGCCCGGGCTGCGCCTGTCGGCCGCGCGCCCGGCCAACAGCGAGTTCTTCGCCCGCGGCTTCCCCATCACCAACCTGATGTTCGACGGCCTGCCCACCACCTACAACGCCGACTGGGTGGCCACCGCCGACCTGGCCCCCTATGACCGCGTCGAAGTGGTGCGCGGCGCCACCGGCATGATGCAAGGGGCCGGCAACCCGTCGGCCGCCATCAACATGGTGCGCAAGCGCCCTACCCAGGCGTTCCAGGCCAGCGTGACCGGCAGCGCCGGCAGCTGGGACAACTACCGCAGCGAGCTGGATGTGTCCGGCCCGCTGAACGACAGCGCCAGCGTGCGTGGCCGCATCGTCGGCGCGTACAACGACAAGGGCAGCTATCAGGATTACGCCGGGCGCGAGCGCGGGGTGTTCTACGGCATCAGCGAGTTCGACCTCACCGACAGCACCACCCTGACCGTGGGCGCGTCCGACCAGAACGACAATAACAACATCAACTGGGGCGGCCTGCCGGTGAACCCCGATGGCAGCCACATGGGCTTTTCTCGCTCCAAGACCTTCGGCTACAGCTGGTCGCACCAGGACGTCGAGAACAAGACCGTGTTCGTCGAGCTCGACCAGCGCTTCGACAACGACTGGCGCCTTCACCTGGGCGCGTCGAAAAACTGGTCCGAATTCAAGATGATGGGCGGCGTGCTGGAGCGCAACAACGACGCCACCTACCGCCAGCGCATCTTCAACCAGAACCGCGACTTCGATCAGTCCACCTACGATGTCTATGCCACAGGCCCGTTCACACTGCTGGGGCGCGAGCATGAACTGGTGGTCGGCGCCAGCAAGCGCCAGCTCAAGACCGAAGCCACCGGCGGCACGGTGTTCGTCGATGTGCCGGACATCAACCGCTTCAACCCGGGTGGCCTTGCCAGACCGAACGTGCCGGACATCTACTCCATCGACGACAAGGTCGATCAGGAAGGCCTCTACCTCACCTCGCGCTGGAACCTGGCCGACCCGCTGAAGGTGATACTCGGTGCACGCCTGGACTGGTACGACGCCACTGCCATCTATGACCAGATCAACGACCAGTACTACACCTCGGGCAAGACCAAGGTGGTGCGCAACGTCACCCGTTATGCCGGGGTTATCTATGACCTGGACGACAACCATTCGGTGTATGCCAGCTACACCGATATCTTTCAGCCGCAGACCGAGAAGGACGGCCAAGGCAAAGGCATCGCGCCTATTACCGGTGAAAACTACGAAGTGGGTATCAAGGGTGAGTATTTTGGCGGCGCGCTGAATGCCAGTGCTTCGCTGTTCCAGATCGACCAGCTCAACCGCGCGGCCGAGGTGGCGGATGCAAGCCTGTGCAAGGTCATCCCGGTGGGTAGCTACGGGTGCTATGAAGCGGCCGGCAAGGTGCGCAGCCAGGGCATCGAGTTCGAGATCAATGGTGCGCTGACGCCCAACTGGCAAGTGGGCGCCGGCTATACGTTCGCCCAAGCCAAGTACGAGAAGGATGCCGACAAGGCCAAGGAAGGCCGGCTGTTCGACACCGACCTGCCGCGTCATATGTTCAAGGCCAGTACCACGTACCAGTTGCAGGGTGATCTGAAGCAGTGGCGTGTGGGGGCCAACCTCTATAGCCAGAGCGCGACGTTCAACAAGGGCAGCAATGTGTTCGGCAACTACCATGTCGAGCAGGAGGCGTATGCGCTGGTCGGGTTGATGGCGGGTTACCAGGTCAACAAGCATCTGGACACGCAGTTGAACATCAACAACGTGTTCGACAAGAAGTACTACCAGGGCATCGCCAGCAACTCCACGTGGAGCCCATATGACGTGTTTGGCGACCCGCGCAACTTGATGGTTACGGCGAAGTACAGCTTCTGATGATGCGCCGGGGTCAGCGTGATTGCCGGCATATGCAGATTGACTGATGCACCGTGCATTCAGGCGCTGCGACCGCTTCGCGCTCGATTCGCGGGTCAAGCCCGCTCCCACGCCCTGCGGGCAGAAGCGGATTATGCATGGCTCGATGATCTGTTTCGGGCCGCCAGGCCGTAGGAGCGGGCCTTGCCCCGCGATCTGGTGCGCAGCGCCAGCAAAACCTGCACATGCGGTCTGCCTGATACACCGCGCACTCAGGCCTTGCGACCGCTTTGCGCTCGTTCGCCGGCAACGCCGGCTCCTACGCCCTGCGGGCAGACTCCGCTTCTGGCCGCCAGGCCGTGGGAGCGGGCCTTGCCCCGCGATCTGGTGCGTAGCGCCAGCAAAACCTGCACATGCGGTCTGCCTGATACACCGCGCACTCAGGCGTTTCGACCGCTTTGCGCTCGATTCGCGGGTCAAGCCCGCTCCCACGCCCTGCGGGCAGAAGCGGATTATGCATGGCTCGATGATCTGTTTCGGGCCGCCAGGCCGTGGGAGCGGGCTTGACCCGCGATCTGGCGCGCAGCGCCAGCAAAACCTGCACATGCAGTTCGCGTGATACACCGTGCATGTAGGCCTCGGGCACACTCCGCCTCTGACCGCCAGGCCGTAGGAGCGGGCCTTGACCCGCGATCTGGTGCGCAGCACCAGCAAAACCTGTGCACGCGCCCTCAAAGCCCCCCACGCACAACGCTCACGCTTGCAGCGCAACCTTTAGTAAACTCGCCCCACCGGCAATACCGGCAAGGCTCTGCAGAACACCTGCAACCTCCCCGCCATCGCACCGCTTTCAAGCATCTACAGGCCCAGCAGAACCATGAACCGCCAAAAGAAGATCAAGCAGATACTCAAGGCCAACGCCAAGAAGGCCAGCGCCAAGCGGGCCCCCAAAAGCAAACCCAAATACATCTGCAAGGCCGACCGACTGAAGCTGGCTGCAGAAGCCGCCGAAACCCCAACCCCCGCCGCCGAAAGCTGAGCCACACCTGTCACGCAGCGCCCGCCTGCTGCGTTATCCACTCGATGAACGCCTGCACCTGCGCCCGCTTCAAGGCCTCTTTGCGCGTTACCAGGTAGTACGCAAATCGCGACGGCCACGGCCTGTCCAGCGCCACCACCAGCCTGCCGTTGTGCAGATCTTCCTGGGCATGGTTGTCCTGCACCAAGGCAATGCCCTGCCCGCTCGCCGCCGCGCGCAGCAGCAACAGGTCTTCATCGTAACTGGCACCGCGCTGGCTACGGCTGTCAGCCTCCACGCCATGCGCTTGCAGCCACAGCGGCCAATCCGCTCGCTCGGTGTCGTGCAGCAACGGGTAGTTCAGGCAATCCTGCGGGCTGTTGATCGGCGGCCCCTCAGCCAGCAACCGAGGGCTGGCCACCGGTAGCAGCACCGGCGCCATCAGTGGGATCGACTCCAGCCCCGGGTACTGGCCCAGGCCATGGCGCAGCGCAATGTCGATGCGCTCGCGCTGAAAATCCACCAGCCTTGCCGACGCCTCCACCCGCACTTCGATGTCAGGATGCCGGGCACTGAAGTCACCCAGGCGCGGCACCAGCCAGGTGGACGCGAACGACGGCACGGTGCTGATGGTAAGCGTTTGCTCGTGGGTGAACGACTCAAGTTCGAGCAGCGCGTTCTCGATCTGCCCAAAGCCCCGCGACAACCCGGGGAAAAGACGTGCGCCGGCATCGCTGAGCTGCACCCCATGCCGCCCCCGTAGCAGCAGCGTGACGCCCAGACGGTCTTCCAGCTGGCGGATCTGCTGGCTGATGGCGCCGGGGGTGACGCCCATGTGCTCGGCCGCCGCCTTGAGGCTGCCCAGCCGTGCAGCTTCGGTAAAGGCGCGCAGCGCCAGCAAGGGTAGAACGGCGCCCATGGCGTATTCCTTGGTTTAGAAAATCTAACGTCAAAGCGCAGGACTAATCGTTTTAGTCCCAGGCAATCACTCACTAGCATGGCACCCACACCACGCAACAAGCATTAGTCTGCCTGAGGTATGTGCCCTGTGTCCGATCCTGACCTGATTCTCTACACCGACAGTTCCCCAAACGGCTTCAAGATCACCATCGCCCTGGAAGAAATGGGCCTGCCCTACAGCCTGCGCCATGTGCGCATCGATGAGGGCGAGCACCAGCGGCCCGAGTTTCTTGCGCTCAACCCGCACGGTCGCATTCCGGTGCTGATCGACCGCGCCACCGGCATCACCCTGTTCGAGTCCGCCGCCATCCTGCTGTACCTGGCGGACAAGAGCGGCCAGTTGCTTGGCCACGACGCCCCCGAGCGCTGGGCATGCATCACCTGGCTGATGTTTCACAGCGCCAGCATGGGGCCGTTGCTGGGCCAGCGCGTGCACTTCGAATGCTTCGACACCGTGCCCAACCCTGCCGCCATCCAGCGCTACAGGACCCTCACCGAAGCCACCTTCGTCACCCTCGATCAGCACCTGGCAAACCAGCCGTGGCTGGGTGGCGCCACCTATTCGATTGCAGACATCGCCACCTTCGCCTGGCTGCATATCGCGCAGCTGGTGGGCTTCGACTTCAGCCAGCAGCCCTGGTTGAGCCAATGGTACGCGCAGGTAGAGCAGCGCCCTGCGGTGCAACGCGGCATTCGCCTGCCCGCCCCTGCCACCGGCCCATGACCCCCAACACCAAGGAACAGGCATGAACACCATGACCCACCCCACTGCACCCGCCGTCACCTGCGGCGCGAACGCCGAAGCCTTCGCCCACCACCCCGGCTACCGGCGCATGTTCGCCGCCGATCACCTGACACTGGGCATCTTTCTGCCACTGCGCTTCTACCAGGGCGACATGGCGGTGCTTCACGCCCAGGCGCAGCATGTGAGCGAGATCGAGCGCCTGGGCTTTGCTGCCGTATGGGTGCGCGACGTGCCCTTGTTCGACCCGGCCTTCGGCGATGCCGGCCAGGTGTTCGACCCCTTCGTGTACCTGGGCTACCTGGCCGCCCATACCCGGCACATCGCGCTGGTCACCGGCAGCGCCATCTTCACCTTGCGCCACCCCATCGACCTGGCCAAGTCTGCCGCCAGCCTCGATCGCCTGTCGGGCGGCCGGTTGGTGATGGGCATCGCGTCGGGGGACAGGGCCGTGGAGTTCCCCGCCTACGGCCTGGCCCATGACCAGCGCGGTGAGCGCTTTGCCCACAGCGTGGACTACTTTCGGCAATTGCTGGCGCAGGGCCCTGCGACCCTCCGCTCGCCGCTGGGCCAGATGAGCGGCACGCAGTTGCTGCCACAACCGGTCACCGGGCGCATTCCGCTGATTGTGACGGGGTCGTCGCGTCAATCCCTGCAGTGGCTGGGTGAGCAGGCCGATGGCTGGCTGACCTACCCGGACGCCACCCACACGGCGCAGGGCCCGCTTCGCCTGGCAGAAAAGGTTCGGGCGTGGCGCTCGCAGATCCCCAACGGCGGGTTTCGCCCGCACATGACCAACGAGTGGATCGACCTGGACGAAGACCCCGACTTCCCACGCACGCCGTTGCAAGGTGGGTATGTGCTCAAGACCGGGCGCAACGGGCTGATCGCGTTGCTTGGCGAATGGAAGGCAGCGGGCGTCAATCATGCGGCGCTGGGCATTCAGATGGCCCGGCGGCCGGTTGACGAGGTCATTCAGGAATTGGCCGAAGAAGTGTTGCCGCTGTTCCCCACCTTGCAAGGGCCAGCGCCGCTGGCCCAGGGGTGGTAGCACTTATCCGGCGCAGGGGTAGCCCGTTTCGACAGCCGAGGCCACCGCCTCGGCAAAGTCCAGTTCCGGGTTGAGCGCGGCCACCAGGTCGGCAGTCAACGGGGTGTGGTCGTAGAGTTGCTGCACCGCCGCCAATGGCACGGCCTGCTCGTAGTACCACTGGGCAAACTCCACGTAGCCACTGGCCGGTTCGATCAGCAGCGCCAGAAACTCCACCGAGCCATCGTCGAGGTGGTCCGTTGTGACGTTCGGCGCTGCCACCTTCTGCCAGGCCGCGTCGTCAGGGCTTCTCCAGTAGCAGTAGCTCAGCCAGTCCATGCTGAAGGCCGCTTCGTTGAGAAAGGCGGCAAAGGCCGGCGGCACTTGTTGCTGTACGGCCTCGACGAGACGGCTGTCGCCGGCTAACGGGGATTCATGCGCAATCCCCTTGATGGCCGCGCCGAACGGCCCGAAGTGCACAAACCATTCATCGCCCGAGCCATTGCGCATCGACGCCATTTCCTCACCGTCGAACCAGCTCGCGTTGTAGCTGAAATAGCGGTATTCCCATTCGGGGGAGACGATGGCATCGAGCATGGCCAGGGCCTTGGCGCGCTGGCGCAGCGTGGCGATGTCCGGGAGTGTTGCGGGGTCAAGCGGAATCAAGGCGGGCATGAGTGCTTCCGAAGGTCGACGAATTGGGGTGGCGATGGTGATTCAAGCCAGGCTGACAGTGCCCGCTTCTCCCGTGCGTGTGTCATATGCGACCAGGGCTTGCCGGGTGGCGTCGGCAGTGCAGACGCGCTCGCCATTCGGGTTCCAGACCGCGGACTGGCCTGCACCGATGAAGTTGTCGGCGGGGCCTACGCAGTTGGCCATGATCACGGTCATGCCATGCTTGCGGGCCATTGCCGGGTAATGGTTGCAGGCCAGGTCCACGCCCTTCTGCGACTTGGCCACGCTGGCCAGGTACACCTGGGCACCTGCCGCGGCGGCCTGGTCTGCATGGGCGGGTTGCAAGGATTCATAGCAGATCGCGGGCACCAGAACATGCCCGCCCTGGCGGAACACCTGCTGCTGGGTACCAGGCGTGAAGAATGGCAGTTCGTCGGCGTGCAGAAGCTGCTTGGAATACACCGCACGTGGCAGCCCTGGCTGGAAGGCGATCATGCTGATCTGGGTGCCCTCCCTCCCCTGGGTTGGCGCACCCACAGCGATGAGCAGGGTGTAGCGATCACTCAAGGCCTGGAACGCATCGAGGCGGCTGTCGGTGGGCGCCATCGCCAGGCCACCGGCCAGTTCGGGTTCGTAGCCGGTCAGCGAAAGTTCGGGGAAGACCACCGCATCGGCTCCCTGGCTTGCGGCGGCGTGGATAGCGTCGATGTGTTGGGCGAGGTTCTTTTCGACATCCCCCGGGGTGGCCGAGATTTGCGCAGCGATCAGCTTCATTCGAGTCTCATGTCCCTTTGTCGACGCGGGCCTATGCTGCACCAACATCGTTACCTTGGAAAGTGTGCGGTGTTTCAGGCTGATCGCGTCGCAGGTTCTGCTGGCGCTGCGCGCCAGATCGCGGGGCAAGGCCCGCTCCTACAGGCTGGGCACCTGCAACCCGACCTTCACCCGGTCCAGCGCCACAATGGTCTTGAACCAGGTGACATTGGCGTTCTCGGCAAACAACCGCCGCGCCAACGCCTGGTACTCCTGCATGCTGGCCACGGTCAGCACCAGCACGAAATCCACCTCGCCAGTGACGTAGTAGCACTGCTGCACTTCAGGCACCGCAAAGTGCGCCTTCATGGCCTCCAGCGCATCGAGGCTGGTGCGCTCGGCCATCACCTCCACGATGATGGTGATCGGCCGACCCACCGCAGTAGGGTCGACGACGGCGACATTGGCGGTGATGACGCCCCGCTCCTCCATGCGCTTGATGCGCCGTTGCACCGCCGCCGTGGACAGGTTGACCTGCTCGGCCACCAACCGTAGCGGCACGGTGTTGTCGCGCTGCACCAGGTCAAGAATGGCGCGGTCGAACTTGTCCAGCGGCTCAGCCGCTACATCGTGAATGGCCATGGAAACCCTGCGAGAAATTTTCTCGAAAACTACCAGAAATCCGCGCCCCTTTATCTGACAGCGAGAAATATTATCGAGCCCCAGCCTGCAGCCGCAGCCCTGGTCGGGACTCACACAGGATATTGCTCGCATGCTCGCACTGTTTCATCTGTCGCCCGTGCTGCTGGTCACGGCCATGCTGGTGGTGCTGCGCCGCCCACCCGTGCATGCCGCCATCGCCGGTACGCTGCTGGTAATGGTGCTGTGGCTGGTCGGTGCTGCCGATACGTGGCGCCTGGGCAGCCTGGTGGCGGCCGCCCAGGACACTGCCGTGCTGTTTGCCAGCACCGCGTTCGTGATCGTACCGGGGCTGGCCTTCGTGATCTTCATCGAGCGCCTGGGCGTGAACCTGGCATTCAGCCAGTGGGTACGCTCGCTCGGGCTCGGGCGCGGCGACCAGGTGGTGTTCATCGTGCTCGGGCTGGCCCCGTTGCTCGAAGCCATGACCGGCTTTGGCGTGTCGTTGATCGCCACCGTGCCGCTGCTGCTCAGCCTGTTCGACCGCCGGGTGGCGCTGCGTATCGCGTTGGCCGGCATGGCGATCATGCCGTGGGGCACGCTGGGCCTGGCATCGGTGATCGGCGCTTCCCTGGCCCATCTGGACGCTGCGGCGCTGGCAGCCACTTCGGCGCTGACCAGCGCACCGGTGTTTCTCGCGCTCGGGGCGATGGCGCTGTACCTGGCCGAGGTTCGCACCTTGCGCGAATGGATGGTGCTGGGCGCTGGCTGGCTGGTATTCGTGGGGGTGCTCTATAGCAGCAGCCGCGGGTTGGGGCCGGAGGTAGCCGGCGTGGCGGCGGGCCTGGTGAGCGCAGCCGCCGTACTGGCCAACGGGCTGCGGCGCCTGCGCAACCACGGCGGCACACGCGGGGCGCGACAATGGCCGCGCCAGGCGTGGCCTTACCTGGTGCTGATCACCAGCATCGTCGCGCTCAAGGCGCTGTGGGCCATCACCGGCTGGCAGAACCTGTGGGTCGTCCAGGGCGCCCAGGTCACCTGGAAGCCGCTTGCCTCGCCGGGCGTGGCACTGATCCTGGTGCTGGTGGGCCTGGGGTTTCACGCGCGAAGCGCACCGTCCCTGCCGGTGCCGGGCACCCGCATCGGCACCGCACTGCTGGCCCGGGCGAAGCGGCCCCTGCTGACGATCTTCTTTTTTCTCGCCATGTCGCAGTTGATGGTCAAGGCCGGCTTTCTGGCGGGCCTGATGCAGCTGCTGACCGGCCTGGCACCGTCCACCGCCTCGTTGCTGGTCGCCCTGCTGGGCGGGTTGTCCGGCTACATGACCGGCTCGAACGTGGGCGGCAATGCGATCTTCATGCCCGCCATCGCCATGCTGCCCGAACACGGCCGCCTGTTGCTCGCGGCGGTGCAGAACAGCGCGGCGGGGCATGCGGCGCTGGGCTCGCTGTCGATCGTGATGCTGATCCTGGGCCTGGCCAGAACCAGCGCCAGTGAAGAAGGCGAACTGGTGCGCTTCGGCTTTGCGCTGGTGTGCCTCAACACGGCACTGGTCGCGCTGGCTGCGGTGTTGCTGAGCGTCTGGCTGGGCTAGTCAGGCAACCACCATCACCACCAGCACCACCCCCAGCAGGGCCAGGTAGCACTTCACATGCAGCGCGTCGGGCATGCGCCCGATCCACGGCGCGGCCAGGCGAATGCCGCACCACGAGCCCAGCACCAGCACGGCCAGGGCACGCACATCGATATAGCCGGCAAACCAGGGCCCCAGCACTTCGGTGCGCCACGCAAGCACGGCGTAGGCGGCAGTACCGGCAATCGCCATCGGCAGCGACAGCGGGTTGGCCGACGCCGTCGCCACGGCCATGCTCGCCCCACGCCTGCGCATCAGCGGCACGCTCATCACGCTGCCGCCTACACCCAGGAATGCGGCCACGGCGCCCATGCCGACACCGATCACGGCGCTGGCTCGACGGCCCAGCGGGCGCATGCCATCGCTTGTGCTCACGGTAAACCCCGGGCGCAACACGGCATCAAGAATGGTCAGGCCAAGGTAGCCGATGAACAGCCAGCGTATCCACGCCCCTTGCACCTGCGTGGCGGCCCATGCGCCCAGCACTGCACCCAGCGCAACGTAACCCAGCAACGGCCGCACCACAGGCCACTGCAAGGTGCGCGCACGGGCATGGCGCAAGGTCGAAAGGCCTGCGCCGAAGATCATCGCCGCCGTGGAGGTGGCCACGGCGATATGCATCGCGGCCTCGCCGATGGCCGACCCCGGCGCATGGCTCACACTGATAAGGGTGAACAGCAGCGGCACCGCCACAAAGCCGCCACCAAAGCCGAACAGCACAGTCGTCACACCGGCTACCACACCGAACGCACACAGCAGAAACCAGAACATGCATCGCTTCCAACACAAGGGGGGAGCCACACGTTAACGGCCAGACATGTGGCCAGCCCTCGCGAATTGGCCAATAATCCTCGCGTTCCGGCCAAGGTGCTTCACATGCTCAATGTTCCGCTCGCCAGCGTCGACGCGGTCGCCCGCCCGGTGCTCGCCATCGGTACCGACTACCCGCCCGACACACTGCTGCCCACCCATGTGCATCGGCGCGCACAGTTTCTGTATGGCATGAGTGGCCTGATGGAGGTCCAAACCCAGGACGGCAGCTGGGTGATTCCGCCCGGTAGCGGGGTGTGGATACCCGCCGGCAAGCCGCACCAGGTGCTGATGCGCGGGGTGAGCACCCGCAGCCTGTACATAGAGCCGGCGCAGCCGGTGCGTGATACCTCGCAGTGCCAGGCCCTGGTGGTCTCGCCCCTGCTCCACCACCTGTTGCTGGCCACGGCGCACGTACCCGCACTGTATGAAACACACGGTCGCGACGGGCATCTGATTCAGTTGGTACTGCACGAGCTGCGCAGCGCGCCGAGCCTGGCGCTGTTCGCACCCTTGCCAAACGACCCGCGGCTGGCCGAACTATGTCGCTACTTCCTGCGCCAACCCCGCATCGACACCAGCGCCGAGTCCTGGGCAAGTGCCCTGCATTGCAGTGCAAGAACCTTCAGCCGCCTGTTCCGCCAACAAACCGGGCTTTCATTCGGCACCTGGCGCCAGCAGGCCTGCCTGATGGCTGCCGTCACCCGCCTGGCGGCCGGCGCCTCGGTCACACGGGTCGCGCTGGAGCTGGGCTACGACAGCCCCAGCGCCTTTTCCAGCATGTTCCACCGCCAATTGGGCGCCCCGCCCAGTGTTTACCTGGCCACGCTCGACCAGTGCGGCCCAGGGCACGCGGTGGTCTAACTCAGGTATTCAGGGCCGGCTTTGAGCCCAGGCGCCAGCCCAGGTTCATGCCGGCCGCCGCCAGCAATATGGCCAGCGCCCCGGCTGCCTGCAGCCCGCTGAGGGGGTGATCGAAGGCCAGCCAGTCGACCAGGATGGCCACCGCCGGGTACAGAAACGACAGGGCGCCGATCAGCGCCGTGGGCAGTTTCTGGATGGCGCCGTACAGCAGGGTCGACATCAGCCCGGTATGCACCGCGCCAATGGTCAGCAGGTAGGCCCAGGCCTGGGGCTGCGCGGTCATGTCCGGCACCTGCGCCCAAGGCCAGAGCATGGCCGCGCCCACCAGCAGCTGCACCAGTACGATCAGGTGCGGCGGCACGCCCTGCAGGCGCTTGGCGATGATCGCCGCAATCGCGTACAGCAAGGCCGACGCCAGCGCGAGCATCACACCCATCAGGTAGTTTTCCCCGGCCGCCCCCGTCTTGGCCGTCACAATCAGCAGCATGCCGACAAACGCCAGGCCCAACCAGCCAGCACCACTGGCCGAAATTCGCTCGCCAAACAGCAGCACGCCCAGCCCCACCAGCATGAAGGGTTGCGTGTGGTAGACCACCGTGGCCACCGCGATGGAGGCCTGGCTGTAGGCGCTGAACAGCAGCAGCCAGTTGCAGGCCAGCGCAACGCCACCCAGCAGCATCCACCCCCACTGCGCGCGGGTCGGGCGCAGCGTGCCAAACACCCCCAGCGCCCAGCACGCCAGGGCCATCACGGCGGCGCCGAACAGGCAGCGCCAGAACACGATCGACGAAGGCGACTGGCCCGACTGCACCACGAACCAGCCGACAGTGCCAGAAATGCACATGGCGGTAACCATTTCGAGGGTGCCGCGTGAACGTGCATTCATGGCGCGCGGTGTCCCGTCGAGGCAAAAACAGAAGGCTGTGTCATCGAACAAAATCCATCAAAACGAACAAGTGGGTGCCATAATGTCCGACGCCCTCTCTCCCAGTCAACTCATAACGAACAAATGACCATTATATCGAACGATGCGCCGATCATGATTTTGGCCCAGGCCATCAGGCGCGAGCGCTTGCAGTCGGGGATGTCCGTCAGCGATCTGGCGCGCCGCGCCGGCGTGGCCAAATCCACGCTGTCGCAGCTGGAGTCCGGCCTTGGCAACCCCAGCATCGAGACCCTGTGGGCGCTGGCCACGGCATTGGGCATTCAGGTCACGCGGTTCTTCGAGCAGCCGGCGCAGACGGTCACGGTGATTCGCGCAGGCGAAGGTGCGGCGCTCAAGGCCGACGACGCCGACTACGCGGCGACCCTGCTCGCCGACTGCCCGCCCGGCATACGCCGGGACCTGTACCGCGTGCATGCCCAGCCCGGGCAGCCGCACCATTCCCAGGCGCACCCGGCGGGCACTTTCGAGCATGTATTCGTGTGCCAGGGGGCCGCCAGCGCAGGCCCGGCCAGTGCACCGGTGCTGTTGCATGCCGGCGACTACCTGCGCTACCCGGCCAACCAGCCCCATGTGTTCGAAGCCTTGGAGCCCGATACCATTGCTGTCATGCTGATCGAGCACAGCTGAAGCAACTGCCTGCCCCATCCCTCAGGACCCCCACCCCCATGACCAACCACAGAATCGAGCTGTCAAACGGATGGATCGCCGAGTTTGCCAACCAGGGCGAGTTCCGCATGGATGCCGAAGGCTGGAACCTGGTGCTGCACGGGCCGCAGGGGCAATCCATCCAGTACTTCAACGACCAGATCGTGCTGGTGAACGATGACGACGGCACGCAGGCCAAGGCGTGCCTGCAGCTGTCGGAGGACGGCGTCTACGGTTACCTGAGCACCTCGGTGGGCACCGGCTGGGTGATCGACTTTGCCCGCGGCATGCTTGCCCCGCACCGGGTGGATATTCGTCACTATCACGACGGCTACGACGAGAGCATCGCATTGACCGAGCAGCCGGCCTTCCAGCGTGCACGCCAGTACATTCAGGTGAAGGGGCGATTCGTGTACCTCACCTTCCCGTTCATCCGCGAGGCGGAGTTCCCCAAGGTGTGGGAGCAGTACGTGGCGATTCGTCGGCGCCAGCTGGACGAGCTGTACTTTCGCAATTGAACCCTGCCGCGTGCCGGCGCCCTAGGCACCTGCCGCAGCCAGGTTGCCGGGGTCGCCCTCGGCCAACAGCTGCGCCATGCGTTCACGCGCCGCTGCGTTCGGCAACACCCCGGTGGTCATGCCTTCCAGCACGGTTTCGCCCTGCGCGTTGACGATGCTCAACTGCGCCCGCGCATGCCCGCGCTCGTCCTTGTCCACGATCAGCCAGTGGCAGGTGATTGCATCGCCGGCATACACCGGCCGCTTGAACTCGAAGCTCATGCTGGTCGCCAGCCAGCCGATCTGCCCGCCGATCTCGGTCACCAGGCTGGCCGTCAGCAGGCCATGGGAAATGATCGACCTGAACCTGCGCAGTTCGGCCGAGGCGGCATCGTAGTGCACGGGGTTGTAGTCCCGCGAGAGCTGCGCAAAGCAGCGGATGTCCTCATCGGTGAAGCACCGGCTCACGCTCAGTTGCGCCCCCACCTCCAGGCCCTGTACGGCCCGTGCTCTCAAGCTCTTCATGGCACTCCCCCTGTTCGATTGCCGCGTACATTCTGCCTACCTGGGTAGCTGCCCGCCCAGCAGCACCAGCGCGATGATGACCATCGCCGCCCCCGACACCCGGCTGACCCACAGCGCCGCCGCAGGCCGCGCGCCCAGCACGGCCTGCGAACCAAAGCCCACCAGCAGGTAGATCACCCCGCAGCTGAGCGCATGCACCAGCCCCAGCGCCACGATCTGCAGCGGTACCGGCCACGGCGCCGTGGCGTCGGTGAACTGTGGCAGCAATGCCAGAAACAGCAGGAACACCTTGGGGTTCAGGCCGCTCACACACAGGCCCTTCACCGCCCAGCGCTGCCACGCACCGGCTACCTGCACCTGGTCCGCCTGGGGCACAGTCGGGTGCCGCAGCATGCCGATGCCCAACCATAGCAGGTACCCGGCCCCGGCCACCGTCAGCACCGACAGCGCAAACGGATGCCCCGCCACCAGCGTGCCCACCCCGGCGGCGACGATCAGTGTCGCGATCAGATGCCCCGACAACAGCCCGGCCACGGCGGGCAATACCACCCGCCCCTTCAGCCCGGCCGATATCGCATAGGCCCAGTCCGCACCCGGCGTGATGATGAACAACATCGACACCGCCCAGAACGCCACGAAAACATTCAGGGTCATGGCGCTACCCACGCCAGGGGTTGATCCACGGTTGGCTGCATCGTCCTGCTCCACAAGCAAATTGATGCAGGGAACAATAATGAAATCTTGCTAGAATTTTCTTTCGAAGATAATCGCGACATAGGCCAATAGGGGAAGATCCTTCCAGATGGACCGCATCGACCGGAACATTCTTGCCGAACTGCAAAAAGACGGGCGCCTTTCTATCACCGAACTGGCCGAGCGGGTGGGGTTGAGCCTCTCCCCCTGTCACCGGCGGGTGCGTGCCCTGGAAGAATCGGGGGTGCTGCTGGGCTATCGGGCGAAACTGGACCCCATTGCCCTGGGCCTGACCTTTTCCGCCATGGTCTTCGTCACCCTTCGCGAGGGCGATCGCACGGCGGTCGAGGCGTTCGAGAACGCACTGGTGGCGTTGCCACAGGTGGTGGATGCGCAGCGCCTGTTCGGCGAGCCGGACTACCTGCTGCATGTGATCACCCAGGACCTGCCGGCCTTCCAGCGGCTCTATGATGAAAGCCTGTCGTCGCTGCCCAACGTGCAGCGGCTCACCTCCACCCTGGTGATGAAGCGCGTGGTGCAGGACCGGCCCTTGCCGTTGTAACCTCGCCGCCCGCCTTCAGCCTCATTCAGGAGCACCACTATCCACCGCGCACCCAACGAACCCTGGCAAGGCGACCTGTGGCTGGCCACCGACTACTGCCTGGTGGCCGGGCAGGTCGGGCAAACCCAGGCCCATGCCCACTATGCCCACCAGGTACTGATCGCCTGCGCTGCCCCGGTGCAGGCGTCGATCCAGGGCCAGGTCGAGTGCGGGCCGCTGCTGCTCATTGCCTCCGGGCAGCCGCATGCGATTCTCAGCGAGCAACCAGCGATCACGCTGTTTGCCGAGCCATTGGCTTTCGAACTGCCGGTGCTGCGCCAGCTCTGCGAAGACGCCGGCGCAGACCTGGAGGGCCTGAACCAACGCTTGCGCGCCCTGCCCCGGCGCCCTTTGCATCCGCGCCTGGCCACCGCCTTGCAACGGGTGCGTGCACTGGATGAAAACACCCTGCCCGCCGCGCAGCTGGCCAGTGAGGCGGCGCTGTCGCTCAGCCAGCTGGAGCGCCTGTTCAGCGGTCAACTGGGGCTGTCGGTGCGCCGACTGGTGTTGTGGCAACGCCTGCGCGTGGCCTTGCAGCTGGCACTGGGCGGTAGCAGCCTGACCGAGGCAGCCACCTGCGCAGGCTTTGCCGACTCGGCCCACCTGTCACGCAGCGTGCGCCAGCAGTTCGGCATCCGTGCCGACCGTACCCTGCGCCACCTGCGCCTAAGGCTGCTGGACTAGCGCACGGCTCAGGGCATCGGGCAGTACGGCAGGTGGATGCTCGGGCTGGTCGCGGCGAAAGGGTTGGCGCAACTGCGCGCCGTAGCCCACCGGGTAGTCCGGAAAGTCGCCGATACCCAGGTCGTCGTCCGCCAGGTGATAGTGCGGCAGGTGCAAGGCGGTACCCAGCAGGCGGTCCCAAACGCTGAAGAACAGCGCGAAGTTCACATCCCCCGTGGTGCCGTACTTGAGGTGATGCAGCCGGTGCACCGGCGCCCAGGCAAACACATGGCGCAGCCAGCCGATGCGCATGTCGACGTTGCTGTGCTGCAACAGCAGCTGGATGGATATGCTGAACGCCAGCAAGGCCGCCACATCCAGCGGCAACCCGCACAGCAGCAAGGGCAAGGTGCCGCCCAGCGCTTCGAGCATCTGGTGCAGCGGGTGCTTCATCAGCCCGTTGAAGCCGTACATTCGGGTCACGCTGTGATGCACGGCGTGCAGGCGCCACAGCAAAGGCAGGCGGTGGCTGGCGTAATGCACCAGGGTGATGCCCAGGTCTGCCACCGGCAACGCCAGCAACAGCTGCAGCGCCAGCGGCCAGTCGCTCGGCCACAGGCCGGTATCGGGCAGCACCAGGGCAATCAGGGGGATGGCGGCAATGCCGGCCGCGTTGAGCGCCTCGTTCACCCCCGCGTGAATCACGTCCCGGGTGCCATCGCCCTGGCTTACATTCCAACGCTCGCGATAGGGCCACAGCCGCTCGCACAGCATCGACACGCCAATCGCCAGCAACAGCAGAACCGGCAACCAGCCAAGGCTTGCGCCCTCGTCCAGCAGCCACACGGCCGAGCCGACGAATCCAAGGAAAAATACAGGGGCGTACAGGGTTCGCATCGTGAAACTCCAGGCAGGTCAGAGCCTGGAGTTTCGTGCAGCCGCAGCCTGCGCCGCTTGAACAAACGGCGCATCTTCAGCCTGGGGGGAAAGGCCGGTCAGCCCTGGCAGAAGCGAATGCGATTGCCGAACGGGTCGTACACCTCAAGCACCTTGCCCCAGCCCTGCTCGACGATGTCCGGGCGGCCATAGCCGTAGCGCTTGGCAAGCAGCTCGTCGCGCAATTGCTCGATGTTGTGCATGGGGATGAACACCGTAGAGCCAGGGCTTGCGTCGCCGTGGTGCTCGGACAGGTGCAGTTGCAGCCCATTGCGTACGATGCCCAGGTACAGCGGTAGGTCGGCTTCGAAGCGGTGTTCGAACTCCACGCTGAAGCCCAGGAAGTCGAGGTAGAACTCGCGCGCCTTGGCTTCGTCGAACATGCGCAGGATGGGGATAGGCTTGTCGAAGCTCACTTCGCTTGCAGGGGTGGCGGGGGCAAGCAGGGCCGAGGCGGTGTTCCAGTCCTTGTAGCCCAACTGCTGCGCCACCAGCTCCAGTGCGCCGGAGTGGGTCAGCGGCGGGTTCTGCGCCTGCAGGGCGGTACGCAGACGCTTGGCCATCTGTTTGGCCTGTTCGATCGAGATCATCATGTGCTCCTGGTGACGAGGCAGTGTGGGGCTCGCGTTGCCAGGCCTCGACGTTCAAGAGAATGATCGCGTCAGGGGTAACTGCAATGCTTTCACCTTTCCCAACGGGAGCGAGCGGCGGGCAGCATCGGCCCGCGCCGATCATACACAGCCAGGGTGGCATATGGAAAGGCGGCCCTCAGCGCGTTGGCGAATCCCCGCGCCCGATGCGCTTGCCGCCCTGCTGCCCCACCTCCTGCGCCTGGCCGTCGCGCTGCTTGCCCTGGCGCGCCTGGCCCACCAGCCGCGCGATCAGCGGGCCTTCGGGCAGATGACGCCAGAAGCGCCCCGGCATGTGCTGGCGCATGGCATCGGGGTTGACCCGTGCCGGGTTGAAGGTGTGCCGGTAGTAGGTGCGCCACAGCTCGGCGCCAGGGTCGTCGGCGTGGCAGGCCCACTGGCGCCATTGCTCGGGGCAGTGCCGTCGGTAGTCCAGGGTGCTGCCATCGAAGCGGATGCCATCGCGTGGCGTGGCGATCAGCCAGCGCTGGCGGCCCAGCCGGTCGGCAAAATGGCCGCTGGCGCTTTGCAGAATGTCGTGGGCCGGTTCATGGAAGGCCACCAGGTCCAGTTGCAGTTGCTCGGCCAGTGCCGCCGGCAATGGCACGAAGCGCACGAAGGCATGCAGGTGATGAGCCTCGCGGCTGACCTGCTTGATGCGCCGCTGCAGCTCGCTGCCCAGCCGGTCGCCCGCCAGCATGGCGGTGCGGTCGCCATGGGCCACGCGCCACAGCACTTCATACAGCAGGTTCCAGCGCTGCTCGCCACGGTAGCGGGCGGCCTGCTCAAGTTGATCCAGCAAGGCGGCCGGCACCCGTGTGCGAAACGGCCCGGGGCCCTGCGGCAATACCGCCGGCACCGCCAGCAGATCGTGCACCGGGCCGTGGGCCCACACCACCTCGGTGGGGTCGATGCCGTGGCCCAGCAGCACGCGGGCCTGGTCGCGCCAGGTGTCGAAGTGCTCGTCGCAGTCCAGCGCGATCATCCCCACAACCCCATCTGCACCGGTGCCTGCGGCTCGCGCAGGCGTTCGCGCAGCAGGCCGCTGCGGGTTTCCGACTGGGGCGGGCGATAGTCGCTGGTGACGATGAACGGGCGCGCCTTGTCCAGCACGCAGCGCAGCTGGATCAGGTCGTCATAGCGAATGCGCCGTTCACGGCGCAGCGCCACCAGGCGTTGCACGCTGCGCAACCCGATGCCGGGAATGCGCGCCAGCAGCGCCGGCTCGGCGCGGTTCACATCCAGCGGAAACACCTCGCGGTTGGCCAGGGCCCAGGCCAGCTTGGGGTCGATGTCCAGCGCCAGGTTGCCCGCGCCGCCCAGCAGTTCGCCGGCCTTGTAGCCATAGCCGCGCATGAGAAAGTCCGCCTGGTACAGGCGGTGCTCGCGCAGCAGCGGCGGCGCGGCCAGGGGTACGCTGGTGGGGCTGTCGGGGATCGGGCTGAACGCCGAGTAGTACACACGCCGCAGGCCATAGCCCTGGTACAGCGATTCGGCATTGCCCAGGATGGTGTGGTCGTCGGTGGCATCGGCGCCCACGATCATCTGGGTGCTCTGCCCGGCAGGGGTGAAGCGCGGTGCGTTGACTTCACCGGCCACCGCCTGCTGGCCGTGGTGGATGGTGCCCATGGCCTGGCGAATGGTACGCACCTGTTTCTCCGGCGCCAGGCGCTGCAGGCTGGCTTCGGTGGGCAGCTCGATGTTCACGCTGAGGCGGTCGGCCAGCCGCCCGGCCTGCTCGATCAGCAGCGGGTCGGCGTCGGGGATGGTCTTGAGGTGGATGTAGCCGCGAAAGTTGTGCTCTTCGCGCAGCAGCTGCGCCACGCGAATCAACTGTTCCATGGTGTAGTCGGCGGAGCGGATGATGCCCGAGCTGAGGAACAGCCCGCTGATGCAGTTGCGCCGGTAGAAATCCAGAGTCAGGCGCACCACCTCCTCAGGCGTGAAGCGTGCCCGCGGCACGTTGCTGGAGCGGCGGTTGACGCAGTACTGGCAGTCGTACAGGCAGAAGTTGGTCAGCAGCACCTTGAGCAGCGACACGCAGCGCCCGTCGGGGGTGTAGCTGTGGCAGATGCCCATGCCATCGGTGGCGCCCAGGCCGTCGCGACCGCGCGAGCTGCGCTTGGGGGCGCCGCTGCTGGCGCACGAGGCGTCGTACTTGGCGGCATCGGCCAGGATGCCGAGCTTGGCGATGAGCTGCATGGGGTCCACCTCGATACTGATTATCCATACAGTATTCGCAGTTCGCCACGCATGCAAGCGCAGCCTGTCGACCGGGCCGCTGCGGCCTTCATGAAAAAATCTTCATGAACGCTGCGCCCCGCTAACCGGGGAACCTCGGCGCACCCTCGCCCGCCTGCGGACAACCGGCCTTGAGGCACCGCAGCAGCTTGCGTAGGATCGCCGTTCATTCAAGCCATCGCGCCCGTTCACTGCCTGCTCCCAGGCCGGTGGTGTATCCGTTTTCCGCAAGAGCCTGCACATGCCCCAGCCTATCCCCCTCAAGGACCACGAGAAAGAAACGCACCTGGTCAACCGCAGGCTGATCGCGTGTGCGCTGCTGGTACTGGTGCTGGTGGCGGTGCTGGTGGGGCGGCTGTACGTGCTGCAGGTGGTGCAGCACGACTACCATGCCGCCGTGTCGCAGAACAACCGCGTGCACGTGCTGCCCATCGCCCCCGAGCGCGGGCTGATCTACGACCGCAACGGCGAGGTGCTGGCCGACAACAAGCCCAGCTTCAACCTCACCATGACCCGCGAGCGTGCTGGCGACACGCCCAGGGTGCTCGACAGCCTGGTGCAGATCCTGGGCCTGGGCGAGGAGGACCGCCAGGGCTTCGAGAAGGACCTGCGCCGTGGCCGCAAGCCGTTCGAGCCGGTGACGCTGATGTTCGGCCTGAGCGAAGAGCAGATCGCCCTGATCGCGGTCAACCAGTTCCGTCTGCCGGGGCTGGACGTGGAGCCGCAGTTCATTCGTGAATACCCCATGGGCGCGCACTTTGCCCACTCGGTGGGCTACGTGGGGCGCATCAACGAGAAAGAAGCCAAGACCCTCGATGCCACCGAGTACCGTGGCACCCAGTCCATCGGCAAGACCGGCATCGAGCACTTCTACGAGGCCCAGCTGCACGGCCAGGTGGGCTACGAAGAGGTCGAGACCAACGCCCAGGGCCGCATCATGCGCGTGCTGCGCCACCACGACCCGGTGCCCGGCAAGAACATCACCCTGAGCCTGGACGCGCACCTGCAGCTGGCCGCCGAAAAGGCCCTGGGCGATCGCCGTGGTTCGGTGGTGGCGCTGGACCCGGCCACCGGCGAGGTGCTGGCGATGGTCAGCAACCCCAGCTTCGACCCCAACCTGTTCGTCAAGGGCATCAGCTTCAGGCAGTACGCCGAGCTGCGCGATTCCATCGACCGGCCACTGTTCAACCGCGTGCTGCGCGGCCTGTACGCCCCGGGCTCGACGATCAAGCCCGAGGTGGCCATCGCCGGCCTCGACAGCGGCGTGATCACCCCGGCCAGCCGGGTATTCGACCCCGGCTACTACGAGCTGCCCAACTACGACCACAAGTACCGCAACTGGAACCGCAGCGGCGACGGCTGGGTGGACATGTACAGCGCCATCATGCGTTCCAACGACACCTACTTCTACGACCTGGCGCACAAGCTGGGGGTCGAGCGCCTGCACGACTACATGAGCGAATTCGGCCTGGGCCAGAAGGTCTCGCTGGACATGTTCGAAGAGTCACCCGGCCTGATGCCCTCGCCCGCCTGGAAGCGCGCCAACCGGCGCCAGGCCTGGTACCCCGGCGAAACCCTGATCCTGGGCATCGGCCAGGGCTACATGCAGGTCACCCCGCTGCAACTGGCGCAGGCCACCAGCCTGCTGGCCAGCAAGGGCGTGTGGCACCGCCCGCACCTGGCCATGAGCATCGGCGACGAGCCTCCGGTAGACCCCAACCCCATGCCCGACATCGTGCTGCATGACCGCCACGCCTGGGACCAGGTCAACCAGGGCATGCAGATGGTCATGCACGCCCCGCGCGGCATCGCCCGCGCCGCCGCTGCCGGGGCGCAGTACCGCATCGCCGGCAAGAGCGGCACCGCGCAGGTGGTGGCGATCAAGCAGGGGGAACGCTACAACCGCGACAAGACCCTGGAGCGCCACCGCGACAACGCGTTGTTCGTGGGCTTTGCCCCCGCCGACCACCCGAGCATCGCCATCGCGGTGATGATCGAGAACGGCGAGGCCGGTGGGCGCGTGGCCGGGCCGGTGGTCCGGGAAATCATGGACGCCTACCTGCTGGACGAACAAGGCCACCTCAAGCCCCAGTATGCGGGCAACGCAGCCGCCGCCGCGGTGCCCCATACCTGAAAGCGCAGCGCCCTGATCGTGTCGACAGCATCTGATTGCATTTGCAATCAGATTGCAGTATCCCTTGCGCTTCTGCCAAGGACCGATCATGGAGCTGCCCCGTGGATTCACTGCCTGCCATCCCCCCTGCCCGACTGGCCGCCCACGCCTGCATTCGCAGCATCGAGGCCGGCCTGCCGTCGACCGGCGCAGCGTCGCACTCGCCACTGTTGCAGATTTTGCAGACCGTGCACCGCATCGAGCACGACCCGGCCGTGGCGGGCAACCTGTGGGTGATCAATGATCGCGCCGACAGCGCGAGCGAGGTGGTCAGCCCCTGGGGCATCTGGTTTCGCCAGCAGGCGCCCAGCCGCGAACGCCCGCTGATCTACCTCACCCAGTCGCCGAGCTCGGCCCGCGTGTCGATGCTGGCCGAGCAGATCGGCCACCGCGGCATCGTGTTCAACGACCTGGAATCGGCCGCCTCGCGCTGGCCCAAGGGTGCGCACCCGTGGCTGCCGTTGTGGCTGTCGGCCAACGCCCAGTGCCGCCCGTACGACCCCGCCAGCGCTGCCGAGGCCCAGGCCATCCTGCTGGCGGCGCTGGACGAGCTGTACGTACAGGGGCGCCACGGCTTCTACTACATGACCCTGCACGACCAGCCGCCGGCAGCCGATGAACCGGCACACGACGATTGCAGCGATGCATTCCTGGGCATGTACCCGTTGCAGCCCACCAGCGCTGCCCGCCCCCAGGTACGCCTGCTGGGTGCCGGCGCCATGCTCCGGGAGGTGCGCGCCGCCGCGGTGCTGCTCGACACGCACTGGGGCATCGCCAGCCAGTTGTGGAGTTGCCCCAGCTACACGCGCCTGGCCCGTGACAGCGACGATGCCGCGCGCTGGAACCGCCTGCACCCCGAGGCCGCGCCACGCAAGAGCTACCTGCAGTACTGCCTGATGTCGGCCAGCACGCCGGTGATCGCCGTGACCGGCTATGCCCAGCACATCGCCGACCAGCTTGCCCCGCATGTCACGGCGCCCTTCACCGCACTGGGCGCCGACAGCCTGGCGCCGGGCAACTGCCTGGATCGGCGCTGGATAGCCTTCAGCGCGTTGCAGGCACTGGCCGGCCAGGGCCTGTTCGACACCCAGGCGCTACCCGCCGCACAGGCCCGGCTGGGCCTAGGCGAATGACGCCCGGGCCTTGAAGCTCGACTGTTCCAGCGCCTGGGCGAACAGCGACTGTTGCTCGGGCGTGAACTGGCTCAGAAACAGATCGTCCACTGCCTGCTTGTACACCGCCCACATGCGCTTGCGCAGCGCCTTGCCGCTGTCGGTGATGCACGCCAGGGCGCCGCGCCCGTCGCCCGCGACCTTCTTGCGCACCACATGCCCTTCGGCCTCCAGGCGGTCGACCAGGCGGGTCAGGTTGTAACGCTCGATGGCCATCACATCGGCCAGCTCGTGCATGCGCCGGCAGCCATCGGGGCCGCTCTCGATGCCCCACAGCGCGTCATACCAGGCGTACACGGGCAGGCCCTGGTCGGCCAGGCGACGTTCGATTTCGCGAATCAGGTTGCGGTGGGCGCGAATGAAGCTGAACCAGAGGTCAGCGGTGGGTGCAGCCATGAGGGTTCCTCGGGTCAAAGTTATTGCATTTGCAATCATACGGGGCGCATGCCTAGAATCAATTGCAAATGCAACTACTACCCGGCAGGCCTGCCGGCACTGCCCGCCACAACCCCGCAGGAGGATTACCGATGCAACAGCAGCCCCCTCTGTTGAACGACCCAGATCCCGAGCAGACCCAGGAATGGCTTGAGTCCCTGGCCACCGTTGTCGAGGTGGAGGGGCGCTCGCGGGCGCACTTCCTGATCGACCAGATGCTGGACCTGGACGTGTCGCTGCACGGCGACTTTCGTGGCCGCGTCAACACCCCCTACGTCAACACCATCGGCCCCGAGCGCGAACTGCCCTACCCCGGCGACCTGGCCACCGAGCAGCGCCTGAATGCCTATATCCGCTGGAACGCACTGGCCATGGTGCTGCGCGCCGGCAAGCATTCGGGGGTGGGCGGGCATATCGCCACCTACGCCTCGGCGGCGGTGCTGTATGACGTGGGCTTCGATCATTTCTTTCGCGGGCGCACCGCGCAGTTTGCCGGCGACATGGTGTACATCCAGGGCCACTCGGCGCCGGGTATCTATGGCCGGGCCTACCTCGAAGGGCGCCTGAGCGAAGCGCAGCTGGACAACTTTCGCCGCGAGACCGACCGCGATGGCGTGTCGTCCTACCCGCACCCGCGGCTGATGCCCGAGTTCTGGCAGTTTCCCACCGTGTCCATGGGCCTGGGGCCGATCACCGCGGCCTACCAGGCGCGCTTCATGCGCTACCTCGAAGACCGCGACCTCACCCCACGCCAGGGCCGCAAGGTGTGGGCGTTTCTCGGTGACGGCGAAATGGATCAGCCCGAGTCGCTGGCGGCCATCTCGCTGGCCGGGCGCGAAAAACTCGACAACCTGATCTTCGTGGTCAACTGCAACCTGCAGCGCCTGGACGGCCCGGTACGTGGCAACGCCAAGGTGATCCAGGAATTCGAGAGCCTGTACCGTGCTGCCGGCTGGAACGTGATCAAGGTGGTGTGGGGCAGCGGCTGGGATGCGCTGCTGGCCAGGGACAGCAGCGGCATCCTGCGCCAGCGCATGATGGAGTGCGTGGACGGCGAGTATCAGACCTACAAGTCGCAGAACGGCGCCTACGTGCGCGAGCACTTCTTCGGCAAGTACCCGGAACTGCTGGCGATGGTCAGCGACCTGAGCGATGACGACATCTGGAAGCTGGCTCGCGGCGGGCACGACCCGGTCAAGGTGTACAACGCCTACGCGGCGGCCGTGCGTCACACGGGGCGGCCAACGGTGATCCTGGCCAAGACCGTCAAGGGCTTCGGCATGGGCGAAGCCGGCGAAGGCCAGAACATCAACCACCAGTTGAAGAAGATGGGCGACGAGGCGGTCAAGGCCTTCCGCGACCGCTTCGGCCTGGACCTGAGTGATGAGCGCCTCGGCGAGATCCCCTACCTCAAGCCCGCCCCCGACAGCGCCGATGCGCGCTACCTGCAGGTGGCCCGTGATCGCCTGGGCGGGCATGTGCCGGCGCGCCAGGCCAGGGTCGAGCCGTTGCAGGTACCGGCCCTGGAGGCCTTCGACAGCCAGCTCAAGGGCACCGGTGACCGTGCCATCTCCACCACCATGGCGTTCGTGCGCATTCTCGGCACCCTGCTCAAGGACCCGCAGGTCGGCCGCCTCGTCGTACCGATCGTGCCCGACGAATCACGCACCTTCGGCATGGAGGGGCTGTTCCGCCAGATCGGCATCCACTCCCATGTGGGCCAGCTGTACACGCCGCAGGATGCCGGCACGCTCAGCTACTACAAGGAGAGCACCGACGGCCAGATCATGCAGGAAGGGCTCAACGAGTCCGGCGCCACCTCGTCGTGGATTGCCGCCAGCACCGCCTACGCCAACCATGGCGTGATGACCCTGCCGTTCTACATCTTCTATTCGATGTTCGGCTTCCAGCGAGTGGGCGACCTGCTGTGGGCGGCGGGCGATGCGCGCGCACGGGGGTTTCTGCTGGGCGCCACCAGCGGGCGTACCACGTTGATGGGCGAAGGCTTGCAGCATGACGACGGGCACAGCCACGTGATGTCGGCCACCGTGCCGTGCTGCGTCTCCTACGACCCCACCTATGCCTACGAGCTGGCGGTAATCATCCAGGACGGCATGCGCCGCATGTATGCCGAGCAGGAGGACGTGTACTACTACATCACCGTGCTCAACGAGAACTACGCCCACCCCGCCATGCCCGAAGGCGCAGAGCAAGGCATTCTCAAGGGGCTGTACCGCCTGCCGGTGGAAAAACCGCCGCAGGGCGAGCGGCATGTGCAGTTGATGGGCAGCGGCTCGATACTGAACGAGGTGCTGGCGGCGGCGGATATTCTGCAGCGTGATTTCGGCGTCAGCAGCGAGGTGTGGAGCGCCACCAGCCTGACCGAGGTGCGGCGCGAGGCGCAGGCGGTGGAGCGCTGGAACCTGCTGCACCCGCTGCAGGCGCCGAAGACGCCATACATCGAAACGCTGCTGCAGGGGCATGCGGGGCCGGTGGTGGTGGCCACGGACTACATGAAGATTCATGCCGACCAGATCCGGCCGTGGGTGACCGGGAGGCGTTTCGTGGCGTTGGGCACCGACGGCTTCGGCCAGTCGGACACACGCGAGGCGCTGCGCCGGCATTTCGAGGTGGACCGCCAGTTCATCGTGCTGGCGGCGCTGAATGCGCTGGCGGCGGACGGGGTGATCGAGCGCGAGGTGGTGGCCGGGGCGATCGAAGCGCTGGGCATCGACCCTGGCAAGGTTGATCCGGCTTCAGTCTGATAGATCGCGGCGTACCCATCGCGGGTCAAGCCCGCTCCCACAAAGACCATGAAGATCCCTGTGGGAGCGGGCTTGACCCGCGATGGGCTCACCTTGCCTGCGGCGCCTTACTGCCCCGCCCCCAGCTCATCCTGGGTCAGTATCGCCTTGGCCAGGTCTTCGTCACTGGCCTGCAACCCCGGGTTCTGCTGACGGATACGCTGCAGCATCGACTCCAGGTACACACCGCGAATTTCGCCGCCGCTGGCGATGAACGTCGAAGCATCATCGCGCGCCGGAATCACCAGCTTGTCGTCCTTGAAGGTCGAGTACAACGAGGCGGAAACCCCGGCGGAGGTGGCGACATCGCGACCATCCACACGGGCCAGGGCCGTGCCCAAAGGCAGGCAGAGCACAAGGGAAGAAACCAGCAGTAAACGGCGCATGACGATGCCTCCGTGATGGGGGGGAACCTACATTTATTAGGATAGGCCCCCCAGGCCAAGAGTTCCCGCCAATATCCCTACCCGCCCACCGAAGCCCGCCATGCTGGCTATATTGAAACCCTGGTCCCCATTCCCGAGCGTGACGAGAGGTGAACATGTACACCATTGGCTATGCAGCGCAGCACCGCGAAGCACCGCTGGCACCCTTCAAGTTCGAACGCCGCGCCCTGCGCCCCAACGACGTGGCGATGCAGATCCTGTACTGCGGTGTATGCCACTCCGACCTGCACCAGGCCCGCGACGACTGGGGCTTCAGCCGCTACCCGATCGTGCCCGGCCACGAGATCGTCGGGCGCGTGACCGAGGTTGGCAGCCAGGTCACCCGCTACAAGGTCGGTGACGCCGTGGCGGTGGGCTGCATGGTCGACTCCTGCCAGCAGTGCGACCAGTGCCGCAAGGGCGAGGAACAGCTGTGCCGCGAGAACAACACGCAAACCTACAACAGCCTGGACCGCATCACCCGCGAACCCACCTACGGCGGCTATTCCAAGCACCTTGTAGTGCGCGAGGAGTTCGTGCTGCGCGTGCCCGACGGCCTGGACCTGGCCAAGGCCGCGCCGCTGCTGTGCGCCGGCATCACCACCTATTCGCCGCTGCGCACCTGGAATGCCGGGCCCGGCAGCCGCGTCGCGGTCATCGGCCTGGGCGGGCTGGGGCACATGGCCGTGAAGCTGGCAGCGGGCCTGGGTGCCGACGTCACGGTGCTCAGCCGCACCCCCGACAAACTCGATGATGCGCGGGCGCTGGGCGCCGACAAGCTGCTGGTGTCGTCCGACGCCAAGGCCATGGCCGCCGCGCGCTCCAGCTTCGACCTGATCATCGACACGGTGCCGGTGCGCCATGACGTGTCGCCCTACATGTCGCTGCTGGACGTGGACGGCACCCTGGTGATCGTCGGCCAGGTGGGGCCGATCGACGAACAACTGACCGTGCCGTTCATCCTCGGCCGGCGGCGCCTGGCCGGCTCGCCGATTGGGGGGATTGCGCAAACCCAGGAGATGCTCGACTTCTGCGCGAAGAAGAACATTCTGCCGGAGTGTGAAATGATCCGCATGGACCAGATCAACGAGGCGTTCGAACGCATGCAGCGCTCCGATGTGCGCTACCGCTTCGTGATCGACATGGCCTCGCTCGACGACACCACCGGCGCCTGACGCGCCTCACTCCCCTACCGAACCACAAGGGCCTCCCATGCTGCAGATACTCGGCAAAGCTTCCTCCATCAATGTACGCAAGGTGCTATGGGCCTGCACCGAGCTGGGTATCGCCTTCGAGCGCGAGGACTGGGGCTCGGGCTTCAGGTCCACCTTCAGCCCGCAGTTCCTGGCCCTCAACCCCAACGCCATGGTGCCGGTGATCAAGGACGGCGACTTCGTGCTGTGGGAGTCCAACAGCATCCTGCGCTACCTGGCCAACCAGTACCACGGGCAGCACCTCTACCCCGCCGAGCCCCGGGTGCGCGCACGGGTGGACCAGTGGATGGACTGGCAGGCCACCGACCTCAACAAGTCCTGGACCTACCCCTTCCTGTCGCTGGTGCGCCATTCCCCCGACCATCAGGACCCCGAGGCACTGGCGGCGGCATGCAGGCAGTGGACCACCAACCTGCAGATCCTCGACCGCCAGCTCGAATCGACCGGCGCCTACGTCAGTGGCCAGGACTTTTCACTGGCGGACATCGCCATCGGCCTGTCGGTCAATCGCTGGTTCGAAACCCCGCTGGAGCATCCGGATTTTGCAGCGGTTCGGGCATACTACGAGCGTCTGACCGAACGCGAAGGGTTTGTCATCCATGGAAGAAACGGTACCCCGTAACGCCACCGCCACCACCGAAACCTCGGTGCGCCGCCGCTCGCTGCTGGCCGGCTGCAGCGCCCACGCGGTGCACGACGGGCTCACCGACGTGATCTACGTGCTGCTGCCGCTGTGGCAGGCGCAGTTCGGCCTCAGCCTGGCCCAGGTGGGCCTGTTGCGCGGGGCCTATTCCGGGATGATGGCCGGCTTTCAGCTGCTGGCCAGCCGCGCGGCCCGGCGCTTTGGCCGCGAGCGCCTGCTGGTGGGCGGCACGCTGCTGGCCGGCGTGGCCTACCTGGTCGCCGGCCAGGCCACCGGCCTGGGTGTGCTGCTGGTGGCGCTGATGCTGGGCGGGCTGGGCGCCAGTACCCAGCACCCGCTGGCCTCCTCGATGATCACCGACAGCCACGCGGCGGGCGGCGGGGTCAAGCAGGCGCTGTCGCACTACAACTTCGCGGGCGATATCGGCAAGGCGGTCATTCCGGGCCTGATGGGCGTGCTGCTGGTGGCCGTCAGCTGGCGTACCGGTGCAACGCTGCTGGGCGTGCTGGGTGTGGCTGCGGCGGTGTTGCTGTGGTGGCTGATCCCCTCCCGGGCCCAGGCCCTGGCGGCGGGCGGCAAGGCGCCGAAGCTGGCCACCGGAAACGGCTCGCCGGGCGGCCTGCGTGCCCTGCTGATGCTGGGCATGCTCGACAGCGCGGTGCGCATGGGGTTTCTGACCTTCCTGCCGTTTCTGCTCAGGCTCAAGGGCGCCGGCACCGCCGGTATCGGCCTGGCGCTGACGCTGCTGTTCGTGGGCGGGGCCTTCGGCAAGCTGCTGTGCGGCTACCTGGGCGCACGCATCGGCCTGCTGAAAACTGTCTCGCTCACCGAAGCGGGGACTGCACTGTTGATCGTGCTGGCGGTGGTGCTGCCGTATTCGGCCACGCTGGTGATGCTGCCGTTGCTGGGCCTGGCGCTGAACGGCACCTCGTCGGTGCTGTATGGCGTGGTGCCGGAGCTGGCGGCTGCCGGCAAGCACGAGCAGGCCTTCGCGCTGTTCTACACCGGCACCATCGGTGGCGGCGCGCTGGCACCGGTGGTGTTCGGGCGGCTGGGGGACGTTACCGGGGTGCCCACGGCGGTGGTGGTGCTGGCGGCCACGCTGCTGCTCACGCTGCCGCTGGCGTGGCGGGTGAACAAGGGCTTGGTGGCAGAATAGAAAAGAAGGCGCGGGAGTCTCGGCGCCTTCCTGGTTCTGTGCGGGGTGTGGCGGGGGTTACAGGGGGGAGATGGTACCCAGTGCTCCGATTGCGAAGGCCAATACCAGAAAGCCGAATACAAAAATTGCCATCTTGCCCATGGGAGCTCCTAACTGAGGGGGTGCGGCTGTCGAAGGCCACATTGTCTGCCCCCTTCTGATCTGGAAACAGATGCAGCTAGCGAGGCAAAAAGCGGATCAGATGAGTTCGGCTCAAAAGCCCAGGCTGGACGCAACCGTCTACCGCGCCCACCGCCTCGCCCCCGCCACACACAGGATCACCCCCACCGTCACCCCCAGCATACCCGGGCTGACCTGCTCGCCCAGCAACCCCGCCGCCAAGGCCAGGCCAAAGAACGGCTGCAGCAGCTGCAACTGCCCCACCGCCGCAATCCCGCCCTGGGCCAGGCCGCGGTACCAGAACACGAAACCGATCAGCATGCTGAACAGCGACACATACCCCAGGCTCACCCACGCCGGCAGGCTGATACCCGCGAACGTCGACGGCGCCAGGTACCAGGTCAGCACCAGCATCACCGGCAACGACACCAGCAGCGCCCAGCAGATCACCTGCCAACCGCCCAGCGCCCGCGACAACCGCGCCCCCTCGGCATAACCCAGGCCGCACACCACCACCGCCAGCAGCATCAGCAGGTCACCCTGGGGCGACGCCGCCAAGCCCTGCGACAACGCAAAGCCCACCACCATCAAGCACCCCAGCACCGAAAACAGCCAGAACACCGGGCGCGGGCGCTCGCCCCCGCGCAGCACGCCAAACACCGCGGTGGCCAGCGGCAGCATGCCGATGAACACGATCGAATGCGCCGAGGTCACGTACTGCAAGGCCAGCGCGGTCAGCAGCGGAAACCCCACCACCACCCCAAGCGACACCACGATCAAGGGCATTACCTGAGCCCGGGTCGGGCGCGGTTGCCTGAGCAGCATCAGCAAGGCCAGCGCCAGTACACCGGCAATGGCGGCACGCGCCACGGTGAGGAACACCGGGTCGAATTCCAGCACCGCCAGGCGCGTGGCCGGCAAGGAGCCGCTGAAAATCACCACGCCGATCAGGCCGTTGATCCAGCCACGGGTGGCGTCGTCCAGGGTACGAGGTTTGAGAGTCTGTTCCATTGAAGTCACGCTCGACAGGTTGCAGGGGTAAGGGCACGCTTGCCAAAAACCATGCTAGGGCCGACGATCAGCACAATCAAAAAATCGTCATGGATACATCTGCACATGCCTCGTTCGCGCTACAAGGCCCTGGTCGACACCTTTGCCGCCGACATTCGTGACGGCAGGCTCGCCCCTGGCACCCGCCTGCCCACCCACCGTCACCTGGCCGCGACCCATGGCCTGGCCCTGGTCACCGCGTCACGGGTTTATGCCGAACTCGAGCAGATGGGCCTGGTGAGCGGCGAGACCGGGCGCGGCACCTTCGTGCGCGAAACCTCGCTGCCGCCCGACCTGGGCGTCGACCAGCAGGTGGTGGCCGCCGGCATGGCCGACCTGAACTTCAACTACCCGGCATTGCCCGGCCAGGCCGACCTGCTGCGCAGCGGCTTGCGCCAGCTGGCACTGAGCGGCGACCTGGAGGCGCTGCTGCGCTACCAGCCCCATGCCGGGCGCGCCCATGAACGCGCCTGCATCGCCCGGCACCTGCTCGGTTGCGGGCTAGAGGTGAATCCAGAGCAGGTACTGATCGTCAGCGGCGCCCAGCACGGGTTGGCCGTGGTGCTGATGGCCCTGCTGCAGCCCGGCGACGTGATCGCGGTCGACGCCCTCACCTACTCCGGGTTCAAGGTGCTGGCCGAGGCGTTGCGCCTCGAGATGCTGCCGATTCCGGTCACGCCCCACGGGCCGGACCTCGGCGCCCTGCAGCGGCTGTGCCGCAGCCGCCCGGTACGCGCGGTGTACAGCATGCCCACGCTGCACAACCCGCTGGGCTGGGTGATGAGCCAGGAGCAGCGCGAACAACTGGTGTCGATTGCCCGCACCCACAACCTGCACCTGATCGAGGACGCCGCCTACGCCTTCCTGGCCGACGACGCGCCGCCGCCCCTGGCCCAGCTGGCACCGGAGCGCACGCTGTACGTATCAGGCCTGTCGAAGAACGTCGCCACCGGCCTGCGCGTGGGCTTCATTGCCGCCCCGCCGCACCAGGTTGCCGCGCTGGAGCGCTCCATTCGCGCCACCACCTGGAACACCCCCGGGGTGATGACCGCCATTGCCTGCGCCTGGATCGAGGACGGCACGGTGGAGCGCCTGGAAGCCGAGAAGCGCGCCGATGCCCAGGCCAGGCAGGCCATCGCCCGCGAAGTACTGGCGGGCATGCCCTGCGTCACCCACCCCACTTCGTACTTTCTGTGGCTACCGCTGGCCGATGACGCCCGCGCCGAACAGATCGCCGCCGCCCTGATGCGCGAACAGGTGGCGGTGTCCACCGCGCAGCCGTTCGCCACCACCAGTCACGTGCCGCGTGCACTCAGGCTGGCGCTGGGCTCGGTGGACCTGGACACGCTGCGCGCGGCGCTGGCGAAGGTACGCTGGGTGGTGCAGGCGTACTCCTGAAGCCCACGCCTCAGAAGTCGTAGCGTGCACTCATGCCCAGGGTGCGCGGCGTACCCAGCACCCCGGTGTAGGCGCCGTTGGGCGAGTTCCACAGGGTGGTGTAGTAGGTCTTGTCGAAGGCGTTCTTCAGCCACAGCGACACGTCCCACTGGCCCTGGCCCCAGTCGCCGCGCACCCCCGCCGACAGGTTGACCAGCGCATACCCCGGCAACTGCGCCAGGCGCGAATCGTCCACCGTGCCCACCGCCTGCGAGCGCCAGGCGTAGTTGCCGTTCACGTAGGGTTGCAGGCCGTTCTCCAGGTCCCACTGGTAGCTGGCGCTGGTGTTGGCAATCCATTTGGCCGCGCCCACCACGTTATGCCCGCTGAGGTCGCAGGCGGCCGGGGCGCCGGGGCGCAAGGCCACCTCCGCCGGGCATGGGGCGTTGTCGTAGGACAGGTAGCGCACATCATTCCACGAGCCGTTCAGGCTCAGCGTCAGGCCACGGCTCACCCGCCAGGTACTGTCCAGCTCAAGGCCACGGCTGCGCACGCTGCCGGCGTTGGTCAGGTAGCTGGTGAGGTTGGCGTCGTCGTAGGCGTTGGTCTGGTAGCCGTGCACAATCGTCCAGAACAGGTTGGCATTGAGTTGCAGGCGCTGATCCAGCAGCGTGGTCTTGATGCCCAGTTCGGCGTCGTTGGCCCGTTCGCTGCCGATCAGCAGCGAGTCGGCGCCGGCCACCGGGGCGCTGGCCACGCTGAGGTTGACCCCGCCGGACTTCTCCCCATGGGACAACGAGCCATACGCCAGTACCTGGTCGTTCACCCGCCAGGCCAGGCTGGCCAGCGCCGACGGGCTGAAGCTGTAGAGGCTGAGGTCGCCCGAATCATAGGCGCCGACACGCCCCTGCCTTACCGCTGCCGCCGCCCCCGTCACGCTCGCGCCGCCCACCGGGGCATCGCGCGTCACCCTGGCCAACTTGCGCTCGTAGGTACCGCGCAGGCCCAGGCTCAGGTCCAGGCGCGGGGTCAGGTGCCAGGTGCCCTGGGCAAAGGTGGCGAAGCTGTCGGTGTCGATGCTGCCGTGGCCCACGCTGTTCACATCGTTCAATGCGCCCTGCGGGGTGCCGTTCCAGGTGTCGGCCAGCGGCCCGTATTCGGTGAACACGCGGTTTCGCATTTGCTGGCCAAAGTAATAGCCGCCCACCACGTAATCGAACCGCTCACCCAGCGGCGAGGCCAGGCGCAGCTCTTGCGAATACTGCTTGTCGCGGGCCGACTGGCCGACGTTGTGCATCACGTCCACGTTCAGTTCGTCGTCGTTGCGCGGGGTGAAGTCCCACCAGCGGTAGGCGCTGATCGACGTCAGCGTGAAGCCATCGGCCAGCCCCCAGTTCGCCTCCAGCGAGGTGCCGCCCTGGAACACCGTGACACGCTGGTCGGCATCGAGGTTGACCCTGCGCCCGTCGACCAGCGTCGCGCCCACCGCCTGGGCCCGCTGTTCATAGCGGTTGACCCCGTTGATGGTCGGCCCGGTGCTGAACAGCGAGCGCGTGCCGGCGCTGGAGTGCTCCTCGTTGTAGTCGCCGATCCAGCGCAGGCTGAAGTCTTCCTGCGGCTTGAACAGCAACTGCCCGCGAAAGCCCTGGCGCCGGCCGCCGCCCAGGGTGTCGCCGTCGAACCGGTTCTCCACGTAGCCGTTCTCGTCGGTGCGGTAGGCCGCCACCCGCCCGGCCAGCGTGTCGGTCAACGGCCCCGACACACCGCCCTGCACCTGCCGGTAGCCGTCCTCGCCCAGCGACGTCGACACGTTGCCCTGCGGGGTGAAGGTGGGCTGGCGGGTGGCGATGTTGAGCACCCCGGCCGTGGTGTTCTTGCCGAACAGGGTGCCTTGCGGGCCGCGCAGCAAGGCGATCTGCTCGATGTCCAGCAGGTCGAACACGGCCATGCCGGGGCGGCCCAGGTAGACGTTGTCGAGGTAGATCCCGGCGCTGCCCTCCAGGCCGTCACTGGCCGGGTTGTTGCCCAGCCCGCGAATCGACAGGCTCGACTGGCGCGGGTTCATGAACGCCACGTTGACGCTGGGCATGGCCTGTTGCAGGTCCTGCAGGCGATACAGGCGCTGGGCCTCCAGGGCCTGGGCGCCCAGCACGCTCATGGGGGTGGGCACGTGCTGCGCCTCTTCGCTGCGCCGGCGCGCCTCGACCGTCACCGGGGCAAGGGTCGGGGCGTCGGTGGGGGCAGGTTCAGTGGCTGACGCAGGCAGTGACAGCAGGCCCAGTGCGGCCAGGCACAGGGGGCGTGGATAAGGCAGCTTCATCATCGATTCCTTTGGGGGTATGGCGGTACCTCGCTGCGCGTGGTGTGCGTGAGCGTGAGGGTGGGTGCTGGTGCGCTGTGTTCAGGCTTTCAGCCAGGGAATGTCGTCGCGCTGGTAACGGTGCGCGCGGAAGATCGCGTTGTTCTCGCCCGGCAGGTAGCGGCGCGAGGCCGCATCGGGGTAGGCGGCAAAATGCGGGTTGATGTACTCCCACACCACCTCGCCGGCCGGCGTCACTTCGAACAGGCGGCCGAAGTTGGCCTCGGTGATCAGCGTGTTGCCGTTGTGCAGGCGCTGCGCACCGCCCATGAACGGGGTGAAGAAGGCATAGCCGGGGGTATCGGCGTACTGCCATTCGATGCGCCGGGTCAGCGGGTCGATCTCCAGGATGCGCGAGTGCGGCATCGACACGTGGGGCCGCGAAATACCGTTGTCGAACACCAGGATGCGGCCGTTCTCCAGCTCGCTCGGGCAATGCTGCTGCGCCACCAGATCGTGGCCCAGACGCCACAGCACCTCGCCGCTGCCGCGCTGCACGGCGATCACCGACGACACGCTGCGCAGGCTGAGGATCACCTTGCCATCGCGACCCGGGGTCACCGCGTTGGTCATGGGCCAGTGGTAGCGCTCGAAGGTGTCGTGCAGCGGGTAGTCCTCGGGGCGCAGGTGCTCCCAGCTGCGCCACTCCCACACCACCTGGCCCTGGCGATCCACCTCCTTGACCACGTCGGCATAGATCACCCCGCCCGCCGCCTCGCTGCCGGGAATACCGCCCACCACGCGGCTGGCCAGCTCGGGGCTCAGGGGCTCGACCGTGGTGTACAGCAGGTGGCCGTTGTCCAGCCACTGGGCATCGTGGTGGTGCAGCAGGTCGGTGTGCTGCCACACCACCTCGCCTTGCGCGGTGACTTCACTGAAGGCGCCGCCGTGCCACACCGACCAGCCGGGGAACAGCTCGGGGGAGTCGGGGTGGTTGCCGTTGTAGCCCAGGTTGCCGTTGGGCAGTATCACCGCGTCGCGACCGGGGCGCTGGGGCAGCTTCCAGCGGTGTACCACTTCGCCGTCCAGGTCGATCAGGAACACGTTGCCGTCGGCGGTCTGCGGTGCGAACAGGGTGTAACCCCCGGCGCTGCGGGCGTGATCCACGGCAACCAGGCCGGTCCTGTGGCGTTTGAGGGTCGGGGTGTGCAGGGCAGTCATGAGGTTTCTCCGGGTAAGTGGTGCCCTGCCGACGGCAGGTCGGCATGGCAGGTCGAGTTGAAGTGTTTAGTCAGGTTATGGCAGCAAGCTGTTGAAACGGCTATCGAATACCTGTTCAACCTGCAGCGGTTTTGGGATCAGGCGCTCGGCGGCGAAGGCATCGGCCAGGCGTTGCTGCAAGGCGATGATCGAAGGGTCGATGGGCACATAGCGCAGGTGCTGGTGCGCCAGCATCTCGCGCACCAGCTCAAGGGGCAGGCGCGTGCTGCCTGCCAGCGCCTGGGCCCAGGCATCCGGGTGGGCGGTGGCCCACGCCTGCGCCCTGGCCAGGCGCACCATCAGCTCGCCCAGCTGTCGAGCACGCTGCGGGTCGGCCAGGGCCTGGCCGCTGGCGACCGTGAAGTTAAGGCCGGTCTCGGGCCAGGCCGAGCCGTCCACCAGCACCCGGGCGCCGTGGGCGGTGGCCTGCCCGACAAAGGGGTACCACACCGCCCAGGCGTCCAGGTGGCCACTGGCAAAGGCGTTTTGCGCATCGATGGGGCTGGCATAGGCGATCTTCACCTCCCGGGGGCTCAGCCCGGCCTGGCGCAGCGCGGCCAGCAGCAGGTAGTGGCCGCTGGAGCCCTTGGCCACCGCCACGCGCCGGCCCTTTAGGTCGGCCACCTGTTGCACCGTCGAGCCTTGTGGCAGCAGCAGCGCATTGTTGTTCTGGGCGCCGTCGGCCACGCCGATGATACGGATGTCGAAACCACCGGCCTGGGCAAACACCGGCGGCGCATTGCCCACCACCCCCACATCCACCGCCCCGGCACTCAGCGCCTCGAGCAAGGCCGGGCCGGCCGGGAACGGGTGCCAGCTCAGGGGCAAGGTAGGAGTCTGGGCCTCCCCGGCGGCCTGCAGCAGGGTTTGTACCAGCCCGCTCTGGTCGCCGACCCGCAGCGCGGCAGGTGCGGCGCTGACGGCCTGGGCCAGCACCATGCCGGCGCACAGCGCCACGGCGCGCAAGGTGGTGCGGCGGGCGTGCAGGTGCTTGGCAGCAGCAGCGAATAACGGCATTGTCGTCCCCTTGTTTCGTGTTGAACCCAGTATGTCGAGGCCCCCCGTGCAACTCCATGCCAAACACCCCTCCTTTGCTGCCACGCCACCCGCGCCCCGCGCGGTGGTGGTGCTGGGTTTCGACGATGCGTTGCTGCTCAATGCGGCCGGCCCGCTGGAGGTGTTCGGCGCCGTGCCGCGCCTGCTGGCCGGCGCGTTCGCACAGCACCCGCCCTATCGCCTGGTACTGGCCTCGCCCGAGGGCGGCCTGATCAGCACGGTGTCGGGCATCGAGGTGATGACCCGTTCACTGGCGCAGCTGGACCTGGATCTGCGCGACATCGACACCCTGATCGTGGCCGGCGGCCCTGGGGTGGCCGCACTGGAAGCAGACCCGCGCGCGTGCGACTGGCTGCGCCGGCGCCATGGGCAGATTCGCCGGCTGTGCTCGGTGGGCACGGGCACCTTCGCGCTGGCGGCTGCGGGCCTGCTCGATGGCCGTCGGGTGGTGACCCACTGGAAGTTCAATGACGAGTTGCAGGCGCGCTACCCCAGCGTGCAGTGCCAGCCCGACGCGCTGTACCTGAATGACGCCAACCTGTGGACCTGCGGCGGCGCCACGGCGGGCATCGACCTGGCGCTGGCACTGGTGGAGCAGGACCTCGGCCCCCACGCGGCCCTGGCGCTGGCACGCTACTTCACGGTGTTTCTGTGGCGCTCGGCCGGGCAACCGCAGCTCAGTGCCTCGTTGCAGGCACAGTCCAACGCGCTGCGCACCGCACCGGATGTGCGCCTGGCCCGGCTGCATGCCTGGATCGCCGCCAATCTGGATGGCGACCTGCGGGTGGAGCGCCTGGCCGAGCAGTTCGGCATGAGCCCGCGGCATTTTGCCCGGGCCTATGTGGCGGCCACGGGTGACACGCCGGCCCAGGCGGTGGAAACATTGCGCCTTGAAGCGGCGTGCCGCCTGCTGGAGACCACCCGCGAGCCGATCAAGCGCATTGCCGAAACCGTCGGCTTCGGCCGCGAAGAACGCATGCGCCGGGTGTTTCAGAAAGAGCTGGGCACCAGCCCGCTGGGTTATCGTACCCAGGCCAGGGCCCCGCAACCGGGCGTGCCCGTGCCGGTGGCCGGCCAGACCGGCTACCGTCATGTGGAGCGGCCGGGCATCGCGCTGGAGCATCTGGCGCAGTAGATTCGGATTGTCGAGAACGGAGTGATCATGAAAGTTCTGTATACCCTGCTTGCCCTGCTGGCGTTGAGCGGACTGGGTGGCACTGCCTATGCCAAGGCACCGGCAGCAGAGGCGGCGCGCGAGTTCGTGGTCAAGAGCCAGGCCGGGGCCAACCTGGGGCCGATTGCGCTGTCGGCGGCCATGCGCACCAACACCTACGGCCTGCTGACTGCGCAGGTCGGCAGCCAGCAAGCGGAAAAGAGCGTGACGGCGGCCATCAAGGGGTTGCTGCCCAAGTACCAGCCGCAGTGGGACCAGCACCTGGTCGAGGCCTACAGCCAGTCGTTTTCGGCGAAGGAGCTGGCGTCACTGGCCAGCGAAGGTCGCGAATCCAAGTATGCCGACAAGGTGATGACCAAGCAGCCAGACATCGGCAAGGCCATGCAGGCCAGTGCCAGGCCGGTGCTGATCGAACTGGTGACCGAAGCGTTGAAGGTGGCGGTGGCGGCGCATCCGGTGAAGTGAGGGGCGTAGGTGCCTGCCTGCTGGTGCTGCGCACCCGATCGCGGGTCAAGCCCGCTCCCACAGGTTTGCGCTGCTTCTGTGGGAGCGGGCTTGGCCCGCGATCCCAGTGCGCGGTTTCGTGAACGATGAACTCAGCGGGGATCTTCAACGCGCCTTCACCTCGGCCAGCGCCTCGCGCAGTGCCTGTGCATCGGCCACTTCCTGCTTGGCCGTCACGCGCCCGTGCTCCAGTTGCAGCAACAGCACCGTGTCCTCGGCGCCCGGGTAACGCGAGGCCACCCGCCCCTCGCGGTCCAGCAGCACGCGGTAGCTGTAGTCGCGCATGGCCGGGATGGCGAACAGCTTGGCGATCAGCGCCGGCATGCGCTGCACGTCGGCGACAAACACACCCTTGCGCGCCTCCAGGTAGCCCTTGGGCTGCCCCTCCAGCACCGCCTTGACCAGCTTGCCACCCTCCATGCTGCGCGCCACCAGCACCAGGGCCGTGTCGTCGTTTAGGGTATACGGCTGCTCGAACTGGTCGAGCAGGGTCCACGGGGCCACGCGCTCGCCCACCTCAAGCGCCTGGGCAACGATGGGCATCAGGCCCAGCAACAGCACGATCAGCACTCTCACACCACACCTCGTTCATTGGGCTTCGACAAGCCGGCGACTATAGCGCGACTCAGGCAGGCGAAGACATCGCCCGCGCCACCGCATAAAGTGACGCTTTTTTCCGGGAGGTATGGATGAACGCGCCCACTGACCACACCCTCACCGCCCGCGAGGTGTGCCAGCAGCTACGTGACGCCGCCCTGGGGCTGGCCAGCCTGCAGTGCCTGCAGGCGCAACCGGCCAGTGGCGTGATGCAGGTGCAGATCGACGGCTGGCAGTTGAGCCTGGATGTCGAACACGGCCACCTGCACCACTGCCAGCGTTGCCAGAGCCCGGATGGCCGGGTGTACGAGCCTGGCTTGCGCTACGGCACCGACCCGGTCTACCTGCTCAGCACCTGGGAACTGGCCCGGATCGAGCGCCTGCTCGGCGCCTAGCGCTGCGCCATGGCATGGCGCGCGCACTGTTCGTAGTAGGTCTGCTTGATGGCTGGCGGCTTGAGCCGCGAGCGGCTGTTGTAGGTCTGTTCGGTAATGCCCATGGCCGTCATGCGCATCCACGGCTTGGGGAACTTGCGCGATTGCAGGCGCTTGCGCGCGGCATACAGCGTGACCCCGGACAGCTTGGACTGCTGCGCGCCGGCGGCAATCTCCGAACCCCAGCTGCACACGAAGCGGTCATTCTTGTTCAGCGCCTTGGCGTGCGTCGCCAGCGAGAAGGTGGCCAGTGCGCACACGGCCACGGTCATCACGAAACCTCGCATGAAGTCATCCTAACCCGTTGAAAGGCGGCGAGTTTGCCAAGGATGAAAAGGCGCCGGGGCCAGCAAATTGCCTTATGTGTCCTCCAGCAGTTGCAGCAGGCCCAGTGCATCGCCTACCGCAGCGCCGCTGGCGGTGTTGTCGAAGATGCACCAGCACTCCACGCCGGCCTGCAGGGTCTGGCGTATGTCCTGGGCCAGCAGTGCCAGGCGTTCGTGCCCATAGGCGCTGTGATAGAGGCGTGGCGAGCCGTGCAGGCGCCAATAGCGCAAGCCGGCCCAGCCACCTGGCTGCACGGCACCGATGGGGCTGGGGTCGGCCCCCACCTGGGCAATGCGCCAGCGTTCGAGCAACGCCCCGGCGTCGGCCCAGGAGGCATGGCGCGGCTCGAACGCCACGGCGCCGGCGTAGCGCTCACGCAGTGCACCGAAGAACGCCTGCGCCACCTGCGGCTCGCAGGCCAGCGATGGCGGGGTCTGCACCAGCAGGCATCCCAGGCGCTCGCCCAGCTGCGTGCACTGCTGCACAAACGCATCCAGCAACCCGGCGCAGTCATGCAGGCGTTGCACATGGGTGATCTGCTTGGGCACCTTGACCGAGAATGCGAAGCCTGGCGGTACCGCATGAGCCCAGCGCGCATAGGTGGCGGGCTGGTGCGGGCGGTAGAACGAGCTGTTGATTTCCACGGCCGGCAGGCGCGACGCATAACGCTGCAGGTGCGTGCCCTGCTCGGCGAACGCCGGCCAGTACGCGCGCGGCAGGCTCCAGCCGGCACAGCCGATGCGCAACAAGGGGCTCATCGAGGGGCCTTGAGTTCGATCCAGGTGGGTGCATGGTCGCTGGCATGCGCTTCGTTGCGCACCCAGGCGTCGACCCCGGCGTTTTTCAGGCGCCTGGCCAGCGGCGGGTTGAGCAGCAGGTGGTCGATGCGCAGCCCCGAGTTCTTCTGCCAGTGCTGGCGAAAATAGTCCCAGAAGGTGTACACCCGCTCGTCCGGGTACAGGTGGCGGATAGCGTCCGTCCAGCCCTGGGCCAGCAGGCGCTGGTAGCATTCGCGGCTTTCGGGCTGCAGCAGCGCGTCCTTGAGCCAGGAGCGCGGGTTGTAGATATCCAGGTCGGTGGGCACCACATTGAAGTCGCCGGCCAGCAGCACCGGGTGCTCGCTGTTCACCAGGCCCTGGGCGTGGGCGATCAGGCGTTCGAACCAGGCCAGCTTGTAGTCGAACTTGGGCCCCGGTTGCGGGTTGCCATTGGGCAGGTACAGGCAGCCGACCTGAATGCCCAGCACCGCCGCTTCGAGATACCGGCTTTGCGTATCGTCCTCGCTTCCCGGCAAGCCGCGGCGCACCTCCAGCGGTTGCGCGTCACGGGCCAGAATCGCCACGCCGTTCCACGACGCCTGGCCATGGTGCAGGCAGCCATAGCCGAGGGCTTCGAAGTCAGCCACAGGGAACGCGCTGTCTACCGCCTTGAGCTCCTGCAGGCAGGCGATGTCGGGCTGTTCCCGCTCCAGCCAGGCCAGCAGGTTGGGCAGCCGCGCCCGCAGGCCGTTGATGTTGAATGTGGCGATCTTCAGCGTTTTCATCCGCACCTCCCTGGCGATCAGGTATCCGGGTCGTCGACCTTGGCCTCCACGGCCGCTTCGATGGCGTGCGTGTTCGCCTCGTCGGCCATGGCCTTGAGCGCCAGCCAGTCGTCCCATTCGATGGCACCGTCGTCCAGCAGCGCCTGGGCCAGGCTGATCAGGGCCTGGTGGTAGGCATCCGGCGACTCCAGCCGGTAACTCTGATCGTCCAGCACGGCATACCAGGCTTTGAGTTCAGGCGTATTGCGGTCAACCGACATGGCATTGTCCTCTGGGTCACTCAGCTCTAGTGAGTGCCGGGCGTGGCCGAACGTTCAGTTGCAGTGCACAGGCGGTCAGTCGGCCGCCACCACCTGATTGCGCCCCTGGGCCTTGGCGCGGTACATCGCCTGGTCGGCGCTGTTGAGCAGGGTGTGCAGGTCGCTGTGCGCCGCACTGGCCACCGCCACGCCGAAGCTGGCCGTCATGCCCTGGCGACCATCGCTGTGGTGCACGAACTGCAATTGGGCGATGGCTTGCGCCAACTGCTCGGCGATGCCCAGCGCCGTGTCCATCGGGGTGTCGGCCAGCAGCACCGCGAACTCCTCCCCGCCCAGCCGACCGTACACGTCGGTGTCGCGGAACGAGGCCTTGATCACCCCGCCGATCTGGCGCAGCACCTCGTCGCCGACCTGATGACCGTAGGTGTCGTTGATGCGCTTGAAGTGATCGATGTCCAGCATCAATGCGCACAGCGGGCGGTGCTCGCGCTGGCTGTGGGAGTACAACTGCTGGGCATGTTCGAAGAACGCCCGGCGGTTCTTCAGGCCGGTCAGCTCATCGGTTTGCGCCGCGCTGCTGGCGATGTGGTGCGCGCGTTCCATCTCGTGGGTCAGGCATAACGCCTTCTCCAGCGCCGCGCAGAGCTTGCCGGTGGCACGCAGCATGAACGAGGAAAACACCAGCACCGCCAGGGCCATGCCGGTCTGCAGCTGCGAAGGCTGAAACAGCAGCCACAGCGTGCAGGGCAGCAGCACCAGGCCGATGGCGGCCAGGGTCATCGAGCGGTAGGCGTAATAGCAGGATACCGCGCTGCCCGACATGCCCACGGCGAACAACAGCACGATCGCCTGGGCCAGCAGGCTGTCGTGCGGCATCACCGCCAGCGCCCCCAGGCCCCACACGCCGGCACTGAACACCAGGGTGACCCAGTATCTGCGTTCCCAGCGCGAGGGGGTATGGCTGGTCTCGGGGCTGCGGTAGTAAGCGGTGAACAGCACGATGCGCGACAGGGTCGCCACGCTCAGCACGCCGATCCAGCTCAACGCGACGTTGTGTTCGATGTAGTCCCAGCACAGCCAGCACAGCATCACTGCGCCAAGAAAGCTGCCGTACACCGCGGTCAGCGACTGACGGAACAGCAACTGCAAACGGTCGGTACGGGCCAGTTGCGCCACAGTGGCATCAGGGTGCGAAAAGGGATGATCCATTGGCTATGCCCGCTATGGTGAAGCGCTGGTAAGCCGCATTGTGGCACTGTGCGATCATCTCGAACAGCCGGCTGTCGGCTGGGGCGCGCACGTGCGATTGAATGTTCAGAGGGTCGAGGATAGCCTGTGCGCACGGCGGCCATGCCGACGTCTGACGCCAGGAGTGCACCATTGGTCTTGAACCTCGATATTCGCAGCTATCAGGCTGAAAGCGCTCATCACCAGCATGACTTCACGCAACTGGTGCTGCCCATCTGCGGGCGCATGGAAATCGACGTGGATGGCCGTGGCGGCAGCATCGACAATGCCCTGGCGGCGCTGGTGCGACCCGGTTCGCAGCACGCGCAGCTGGCGCAGCCCGGCAGTCGCTTCCTGGTGCTCGACTGTGCCCCCGATGCACTGCACGGCCAGCCGTTCACGGCGCTGGCGCAACGCACCTATGTCACCATCCCGCCCGCTACCCGGCGCCTGATCGAATATGCCGAGCTCATCGGCCGTGACCAGCTGGCGGCCACTGCAACGCACCTGGCGCCCTTGCTGCTGGCGTCGCTGGCCGCCCTGCCGGTGCAGCCGAACCCCGGCCTCAACCGCCTGATTGCCCAGGTACACGCCCGACCAGCCGCCGCCTGGAGCAACGAGCGCATGGCCCATGTCGCGGGCATGAGCCTCAGCCAGCTGCATCAGCGCTTTCGCGAGCTGCATGACTGCACCCCGCAGGGCTGGCTGACCCGCGTAAGGATCGAGCAGGCGCAGCGCTGGCTGGGCGACAGCCACCTGGCGATTGCCGAGATTGCCCTGCGCAGCGGCTTCAGCGACCAGGCCGCCCTCACCCGCGCCATGCAGCGGGTGGGCGGCATCACCCCCGCCGCCTACCGCAGGCGCCAGCAACAGCCTGGGTAAAAAACCCCGCAGTCGGCGCCAATACCACCACTGGCAAAACCCGCATGCTGGGCACCTTTCACGGCAGGGGTGGTGCGATGTTCGCTGATCGTTCGTTGGTAAAGGGGCTTGGCTACGGCGTGGCGGCCGGGGTGTGCTGGGGCGTGATCTTCCTGGGCCCCGAACTCACCCCAGGGTTGAGCGGGGTGCAGTTCGCGGTACTGCGGTTCCTGTGTTACGGGCTGTTTTCGCTGGTGCTGCTGATGCCGCGCCTGCAGCGGGTATGCGCGCAGCTCACCCGTGCCGACTGGGTCTCGCTGTTCTGGCTGAGCCTGGTGGGCAACCTGGTGTACTACTCGCTGGTGGGCACCGGCGTGCAACTGGTCGGCATCGCCACCACCTCGTTGATCGTCGGTCTGATCCCGGTGCTGGTGACCCTGGCGGGGCGCCATGACGCCAACGCGGTGCCTGTGCGGCGGCTGATCCCCTCGCTGACGCTGGCGATGGCCGGCGTGGCCCTGATCAGCCTCGATGCGTTGCACAGCGGCGCCGACACCCGCACCAGCAGCGGCCAGGTGATAGCCGGCCTGCTGTGCGCCGTGGGCGCGCTGGTGAGCTGGAGCTGGTACGCGGTGGCCAACGCCCGCCGGCTGGCCCTGGTCGGCGGCGTGTCCTCCCACGACTGGGCCTTGCTCACGGGCCTGATGACCGGCGCACAGGCGCTGGTGCTGGCGATCCCGGTGCTGGGCCCTGAAGTGGCGGCCCATGGCGCGGCAACCTGGGTTCACTTCGTGCTGGTGGCCGCGGGCGTGGCGCTGCTATCGTCGGTGGTCGGCGGCGCCTTCTGGAACCAGGCCAGCCGGCTGCTGCCGCTGGCGCTCAGCGGCCAGGTGCTGGTGGTGGAAACCCTGGCGGCGCTGCTGTTCGGCTTTTTGTGGGAACAGCGGCTGCCCGGTGCGCTGGAGCTGGTTGCTATTGCGCTGCTGGTCGGTGGCGTGGTCTGGTGCCTGAACTGCCACCGCAGCGATACTGCCAGTGCCACCGCAACCTCCTCCTGAACCAATGGACTGTGAAATGCTCACCATCAGACCCGCTACCAGCGCCGATGCCCAAGTGGCCTACGACATACGTCGGGAGGCAGTCCGTCATCACTGCATCGGGGCCTACCCGGCAGAACAGATGCTGGCCTGGACGGCGGGCACGGCCGAGGATGGCTACGCCAGCCTCATGGCCAGTCACTTCTACATGGGGTGCATCGAAGGTGAGCCGGTGGCAACCGGCATGCTGGATGTGAATGCCCGTGAAATCGGGGCGATCTTCGTGTTGCCGGGGTACATGCAGCAAGGCCTGGGCAAACAGATGCTGGCGTTTCTTGAAGCGCTGGCGCGCAACCTGGGGCTGGCGCAGGTGAACCTGGACGCCACGCTGAACGCAGCAGCCTTCTATCGACAGTGTGGTTATGTGGGCGAAGCGACAGCGCTCTATCACTCACCACGGGGCATCGACCTGGCGTGTGTGCCCATGACCAAGGTACTGGTACAGGTCGGCGCCGGCCTCTCGCGGGTCAAGCCCGCTCCCACAAGGATGGCGGTGTGCCTTGTGGGAGCGGGCTTGACCCGCGATGCTGTCACTTCGTCCCGAACATCGCCGTCCAGTAGATCCCCGCATCGCTCTTGGGGTCCACCGCATAGGCCGCGCCCAGCTCCTTGAACTGCGGGTTCATCAGGTTGGCGCAATGCCCGGCACTGGCCAGCCAGCCATCGACCACCTTGCGCACGTTGTCCTGCCCGGCGGCAATGTTTTCCCCGATCAGCTGATAGCTGTAGCCCTGCAACTCGGCGCGGTCGCCCGGCATGCGCCCGTCACGGTCGCGGTGGTCGAAGAAATTGCCGTTGGCCATGGCCCGCGTATGGCCCTGTGAGGCCTCTGCCAGGGTGGTATTCCAGGCCAGCGGCGCGCTGGCCGCATAGGCCTGGGCGCCGCACTGGCGCGGCTGGGCCCGTGCACTGTTGATCGCGTCGAGCAGCTTCTGCCCCTCCACCTGCGACTCCGCCAGCTTGGCACTGAGCAGTGGGCGCGCCAGCACGATGCGCCAGTCACGCCCTTCGCGGCTCACGCCCACATCGACGAACTGCGGGTCGAGCACCACCTTGCAGAAGCTCTCCTGGATCGCCTTCATCGCTGCCGCTGCATCGCGCGGCCCCGACAGGCTGATGGCCTGCACGCTGACCATCGGGTACGAGGCCTTCACCAGCGCCTGCTGCAAGTCACCGACACCGTTGGCCGGGAGCACCAGGCGCAGGTCGCTGGCCAGCGGCGGCAGTTCCAGCGACACCTGCTCGGCACAACGTTGCGACTGGCTGCGATAGCCATTGATCGACTCGACCAGTTGCGTCTCGTCGCTCGCCACCGCCAGCGTGGTGACAAGCATGCCCAGCGCCAACGCGCCCAGACGCAGCCTGGATGATAAGTCGTGCATGTAACTCTCCCTTGAACAAACTGCGCCCATGATGCGGGATTTTGTGTTGCTTTCGTAGCACCACGGGATGCGACGCATTATCAATACCTGCCTGTGCGCCGCTATCGAGCTTGGATGCGCAGTGCCGGCCGGCGTTCCTTGCCCTGCGCACAAATCCACCGGTTGACGCCCCTGCCCTCACACCAGCCGCAGGCTGGCAGCGGCCTGCGCGCCCGTGTCGCCAAGGCGCTGCTGCACGAATGCCCTGGCCTGGCGGGTGAGTTGATCCAGATGACGGTCGCGCTGCTTTTCGGCGTCCACCATGGCCCGCTTGCCGTGCTGCTTGAGCAGGTAGGCGTGGATCTGCTGGACCTCAAGGGTGCGGTAGATCGGCGCCACGTCGAGCACCGCCAGCAGCCCCTCGGTGGCGTGATCGCGGGTGTTCATCAATACCTGCGGCCCGCGTGCCCCCAGCACCTGAAAGCCCATCGCCTCGAAATACGCCACCTTGCCCACGGCGCAGGCCAGCTCCACGTGCGGGTAGCGCTCGCGCACCTGCCCCAGCAGGGCCCGGGCGATGCCCTGGCGCCGGTGCTTGGCCAGTACCGCCATGTACGCCACCGCGCAGGCCTGGGGGTCGTCCTGCACCGGCAGGTACAGCACGAACCCCAGCAGCCGCGAGGGGTCCTGCTCGTCGGTGGCCACCAGCAGCTCCACCGGGATGCCGCGCGCGCCACTCAGGGCCTCCAGGTACAGGTGCACCTCATAGCCGATGCCGTACTGGTAGAGGCTGTACAGCGGGTTGCTCGGCGGCAGGGCCACGCTGCTGATGTCGGTCAGGTAGTCGACCACCATCTGCAGGATCTGGCCCTTGATCGGTTCGTCGGGGGGTGTTTGCAGCAGGGTGATGACAGGCATGCGGCGTCTGGCTCCGGAAACAGGGTGACCTTGCGGTCCTGGCGGGGATTCTACAGGTCTGCGCGGCCCCGCCCTACCCCGCGCTCAAGCCCCACAGCACCTGCAGCACATGGCCGGTGGCACGCTCCACCTCGCCGCTGCGGTGCGCGATGCCCAGCTGGCGCCACAGCAGCGGCTGCAACGGGCGCATCACGATGCGCGCATCGGCCAGCGGCGTGGAGCCCTCGTTGGGCAGCAGGGTGGCGCCGTAGCCGGCAGCCACCAGGCTCTTGATCGCATCGTTGTAGTTGAGCTGGATGCGCGGCGCCGGCTGCTGGCCGGCCGCGTTGAACCACTCCGAGGTCAGGCGTGACAGCCCGGTGCTGCTGTCGTTGAGAATCAGCGGCTGGGTCGCCAGCCACTCGGGCGTGACCTGCGCCGGGCAGTCCCAGCGTGCCGGCAGGTACGCCATGACCGGGTCGCGCCGCCAGGGCTCGATGCTCAGCCCCTTCACCGGGCTTTGCGGCAGGGCCACCAGGCCGATGTCCAGCGAGCCCTCGGCGAGCTTATTGAGCGTTTCGCGCGAGGTCAGCACCGCCACCTGCACGTCGATGCCGGGGTGTGCATGGCCCAGGGCTTCCAGCGCCTGGGGCATCAGTTGCGCAATCGCCCCGGTGGACGCCCCCAATCGCACGCGCCCGGCCAGGCCCAGCACCTGACGCTGCACGTCGTCCAGTGCCTGCTGCGCGTCGGCCAGCAGGCGGCGGGCGCGCTCCACCAGGGTTTCGCCGATGGCAGTGGGCTGCACGTTGCCACGGGTGCGCGAAAGCAGGGTGCCGCCCACTCGCGCTTCAAGCTCGGCGACATGCAGGCTGACCGTGGGCGGCGCCAGGTTGAGCACCCGCGCGGCTTCGGCGAACGACCCCAGGTCGGCAATCGCCACCAGGGTACGCAAACGGTCCAGGCTGATTTCACGCATGGGTGTTGCCTCTTCAGTAAAACTGAACCTGACCTTTGTCAAATTCAACTTTTCCTATCTTAACCGGGCATCGAAGATAAGCCCTGACCTTTTTCACGTGCGAGCACACTCATGGCCACACCCGTTGTATTCATCGATGGCGACCAGGGCACCACCGGGTTGCAGATCCACCAGCGCCTGCAGGGCCGAACCGACCTGCAGTTGCTGACCCTGCCCGCCGAACACAGAAAGAGCCCGCAGCACCGCGCCGAGGCGATCAACGCCTGCGACATCGCCATGCTGTGCCTGCCCGACGATGCCGCGCGCGAAGCGGTGGCCAGCATCTGCAACCCGACGGTGCGGGTGATCGACGCCAGTTCCGCGCACCGTACCCACCCGGAGTGGGTCTATGGTTTCGCCCAGATGAGCCCGCAGCAGGCCGAGCGCATTGCATCAGCCAAGCGGGTGAGCAACCCCGGGTGCTACCCGACCGGGGCCATCGGCCTGCTCAAGCCGTTGATCGATGCCGGCCTGTTGCCGCAGGACTACCCTGCCAGCCTGCATGCCGTGTCGGGCTACTCGGGCACCGGGCGCGCCGGTGTCGAGCTATACGAGGGGCCGGATGCGGCCGGGGCGCCGGCATACCAGGCGTATGGGCTGGGGCTTGCGCACAAGCACGTGCCGGAGATCCAGCAGTACAGCGGGCTGGGCCAGCGGCCGATGTTCATGCCGGCCTATGGTGCGTTCCGCCAGGGCATCGTGCTGACCATCCCGGTGCAACTGCGGCTGTTGGCGCCGGGTGTTACCGGGGAGCGCTTGCATGCGTGCCTGGCCGAGCACTATGCGCAATTGCAGCACGTCGAGGTGCTTTCGTTGCAGCAGGCCAAGGCGCTGACGTACCTGGACCCGCAGGTGATGAACGGCACCGACGACCTGCGCCTGATGGTGTTCGAGAATGGCGAGCAGGTGCTGTTGGCGGCGGTGTTCGACAACCTGGGCAAGGGCGCGGCGGGGGCGGCGGTGCAGAATCTGGACCTGATGATGGGGGGTGAGTGAGGGGCACTTCCCTGGCGATTGGCGCGGTGGCCTCGCAGCAAAAGCCTGCATTGTGCATGTAGGCCCTGCGACCGCTTCGCGCTCGATTCGCGGGTCAAGCCCGCTCCCACGCCCTGCGGGCAGAAGCGGATTATGCATGGCTCAATGATCTGTTTCGGGCCGCCAGGCCGTGGGAGCGGGCTTGCCCCGCGATCTGGTGCGCAGCGCCAGCAAAACCTGCCCACGCGGTTTTTCTGCCCACTCCGTTGCCAACCTCGCCCTACCAAGGCACTCTGCCATCGCTCGGCTGTTGCGCACCCTCGGCAATAAGGACCATTGCAATGACCTCACCCGATTTTCGGCCCAAGCCCGTCCACCAGCTGATCAGGGAGGACAGGCAAAGCCCGGTCAATCGCTTCTGGATCCCCGCCTACCAGCGCGGCTACCGCTGGAAACCCGAGCAGGTGCAACAACTGCTGGAAGACATCCTCGAGTTCGCCTACCGCAAGAACCCGCAGAACGACGACTTCTACTGCCTGCAGCCGCTGGTGCTAAAGGCCCGCGACAATGGCCAGTATGAAGTGGTCGACGGCCAGCAGCGCCTCACCACGCTGCTGCTGATTCTGCGTTTCTTCAACCAGCGGCTCACCGAAAGACACCGCGCACCGGTGTTCGAACTCAGCTACGAAACCCGCCCGCACCTGCCGGATTTTCTGCTTGAGCCCTCGGCCGAACAGGCCCGCGGCAATGTCGATTTCTTCCACCTGTACCAGGCCATGCACAGCATCGAGCACTGGTTCGATCAGCACGACAACGAAGTCGACGACTTCAAGTCCACCCTGCTCAACCGCACCAAGGTCATCTGGTACGAGCTGGCCGCCAGCGAGAACCCGGTGGACGCCTTCACGCGCCTGAACATCGGCAAGATCCCCCTGACCGACGACGAGCTGATCCGTGCGCTGTTCCTCAAGCGCAACGCCGACGACGCCTCGGGCGAAACGCCCCAGCAACTGCGCATCGCCCACGAATGGGATCAACTCGAAAAGGCCCTGCAGAACGACGCGCTCTGGTACTTCCTGAACGAGCAGCCAAGCACCGGGCAGAACCGCATCGGCTTCCTGTTCCAGCTGGTAGCCCGGCTGGAAGGCGCAAGCGCGCCAGCCCGACAGCGCTACTCCGTGTTCCATCACTACAGTCGCCGGCTGGCTGCCCCCGACGCCTCGGCGCAACCGCTATGGCAGCAGGTCAAGAACACCTGCATGCTGCTGGAGGAATGGTTCGAGGACCGCCGGCTCTACCACATCATCGGTTTTCTGGTGCAGCAGGGTGTCGCCGTGGCCGAGCTGTTCGCCCTCTCGCAAGGCCTGCCCAAGAGCCAGTTCGAACAGCGCCTGCGCCAGCGCGTGTTCATGCAACTGACCGGCTCGCCCCTGCCCCAGCCGGCTACCCGCGACGCCATTACCGATGCGCTCTCGCCCTTCCTCGCCGGCCTGGACTACTCACAGCGGGACAGATCGGCCATTCGCGCGACCCTGCTGCTGTTCAACCTCGCCAGCCTGCTGCAGAACCCGCAATCGAACGTGCGCTTCCAGTTCGACAGCTTCAAGAAGGAGCGCTGGGACATCGAACATGTGCGCTCGGTCACCGCCCACCGCTTCAACGGCGCCGAGGAAAAACAGCAATGGCTGCAGCGCTGCCTGCCGCACCTGCCGGACAAGACCGAAACCCGGCCTCTGCGCGAGGCCCTGGAGGCATTCATTGGCGACCCCAAGGGTGCAGACGATGAGGCTTTCAACGCGCTCCACCAGGCAGTGCTGGAGGCGTTCGGCGAAAACCAGGAGGTCGACGACAGCATCGGCAACCTCACGCTGCTCGACCAGAAGACCAACCGCAGCTACAAGAACGCGATCTTCGCGGTCAAGCGCGAGCGCCTGCTGGCCCTGGACCAGGGCGGCGTGTTCGTGCCGCTGTGCACGCGCAACCTGTTCCTCAAATGCTACAGCCCTGACGTCAAGCACCTGCTGTTCTGGGGCGAACAGGACCGCAAGAGCTACGCGCTTGCGCTCTTGCACACCCTGATAGCCTTCTTCGCCGACCCGCAGGAGCAGCACGCATGAGCGCCAACAGCCAGATCATCTTCGGCCAGCTGTTCGAGCGCTACGCCGGCACCCGCATCCCGCTGATCCAGCGCGACTACGCCCAGGGCAGGGCCGATACCGAAGAGGTGCGCAGCGAGTTCCTCGGTGCCCTGGCCCGCGCCCTGGCACTGCCGCCCGACGACCCGAGCCTGCCGCTGAACCTGGACTTCGTCTACGGCACGCTGAACCCCCAGCGCCAGTTCGTCCCGCTCGACGGCCAGCAGCGCCTGACCACGCTGTTTCTGCTGCACTGGTACCTGGCGCAACGCGACGGTGAGCTGGCAGCCTTCGCCCAGCTGTTCTGCAACGCCAACGGCAGCGCCCGATTCGCCTACAGCGTCAGGCCCAGCAGCAGCGAGTTCTTCGACGCCCTCAGCCAGCATGCGCCCTCGCCCGCGCTGGGTGCCGACGACTCGCTGATCGAGCACCTCACCGACCAGCCCTGGTACTTTCGCCACTGGCGCCTGGACCCCACCATCCAGTCATGCCTGACCATGCTGCAGGCCATGCACGAGCGCTTTCACAACGCCGCCACCGCCCGTTTTGCCCGCCTGATCGATGTACAGCGGCCGGTGATCAGCTTCCAGATCCTCGACCTGGACGACTTCGGCCTGGCCGACGACCTGTACATCAAGATGAACGCCCGCGGCATGCCGCTGACCGCCTTCGAGACGTTCAAGGCGCGCTATGAACGGCACCTGCACACCCAGTTCGACGGTCACACCCGGCAGATGCACGGCAAGCCGGTCAGCACCGCGACCTTCTTCGCCTGGCGCATGGACACGCGCTGGGCGGATTTTTTCTGGAACTTCAGCAACGCCCGCAATGACGCCACGGCCCCCGCGACCATGCGCCTGTTCGACCAGGCGGTGATGAACCTGTTGCAGATGGTCGCCGCGGCCACCCGCGCCGTCGATGCGCCGAGCTACGAAGCCGACCTGCTCAAGCTGCGCAACCGCCAGCAGCGCCTGAGCTACCAGGTGTACGAGGACAACGGCTGGCTCGATGATGCGTTTTCCGAAACCCTGATGCTGCTGCTCGAAGCCTGGAGCGAGGGGCCCGACAGTTTCGCCACCCAGTTGCCCACGGCGCACTACTTCGACGAGGTCGCCTTCTTCAACCACGCCATCAGCGACCAGCCACTGAACTACACCCGCCTGGTGCAGTTCTGCGGCTATGCGATGTTCCTGCGCCGCCATGGCAGCAGCCAACCGCAGGCATTTGGCGAGTGGATGCGGCTGGTGGTCAACCTGTCGGTCAATGCCAGCTACGACGGGCCGGACGATGTAAAGCGCAGCGTCAGCGGGCTCGGCGAAATGCTGGAGCAGGCGCTGGACATCCTCGCGCACTTTGCCAGCGTCGACAGGCCCGTCAGCGGCTTTCGCGGTACCCAGGTGCGCGAGGAAATCACCAAGGCGAAACTGATCGTCGCCGACAGCCAATGGCGGCCGCTGCTCGAACACGCCGAGCAGCACGGCTACTTTCAGGGCCAGATCGATTTTCTGCTCGACCACAGCAGCGCCGCCTGGGCGCTGCAAAGCCACGCGCATGCCACCTGGCAGGAACACTTTGCCAGCAGCCTTGCGCTGGCCGAGCAGATGTTCGACGACCACGGCCTACGCGCAATCGACGATTTCCTCTGGGAGCGCGCGCTGTTGAGCGAGGGTGATTACCTGCTCAAACGCGGCTACAACCATTCGTTCCTTGGCGACGGTCTCACAGGCCCTGGCACCTGGAAACGCCTGCTGGCCAATGAAGACGGCATGCGCGTGACGCTGTTCTGCCTCTGGAACCGACTGGACGAAACCCGCCCGCTGCCGGCCCAGTTGCAACGCATCATCGACCAGGCCCGGGTGCGGGAGCCGTGGCGCCAGGTGCTGATCCAGACCCCCTCGGCCCTCGGGTACTGCGCGTTGCGCCAACTGCGCTTCGAACGCGACCAGGTGTACCTGCTGGCCAGGGAACGCATGAGTGGCAGCCATGCCGAGCTGTTCAGCTTCGCCCTGCATCAACGGCTGCAAACCCCGCAGCGGCTGGCGCAACTGGCACCGCTGTCGGTCGAAGGCTACGTGCCGGTTTCCGGCAGTGCCGACGAACCCTACTTCTACCTGCTGCACAGGCACAGCCCGCAGGTGCACACCCATCTCTATGTCACCTCCACGTCGCATGGCTTCCTGCTGCAGATCGATGTCGATGAACTGCTCGGGCGCGACGCCCTGGCCCATGCCCTGCAGCAGGACTTCGACTTTGTCGTCGAGGCCGGCTACCTGCAGAGCCACTGCCCCCGCGACACGGTCGAACAGCGGCTGGTCGCGCTGGCCGGCCTGTTGGCGGCCTGAGGCACGCGGACTGCCCGCCGCCCTCCAAGTGGTCGGTTGATGCCCGCGCCCTGCCCCTATGCTTGGGCAGGTCGCGAGGCATGCAGCCTTGCCATCAACGAGGACCATCAGCGATGACCAGCAGTACCGCATCACTCGCCATCCGCCCCATCCAGCCCACCGACTTCGAGGCCTGGCTGCCGCTCTGGCTGGCCTATCAGGACTTCTACCAGGTCGACCTGGGCGAAGCCGTCAACGCCACCACCTTCAAGCGCTTTCTGGACCCCGACGAGCCCGTGTTCGCCGCAGTGGCCGAGTACGACGGCGAGCTGGTCGGCATGGTCACCTGGGTCATCCACCGCTCTACCTGGTCGACCACCCACTACTGCTACCTCGAAGACCTCTACGTCGCCCCGCAGATGCGCGGCCAGGGTACCGGCGAGCACCTGATCGCCTGGGTCAAGGCCGCCGCCGACCAGCAGCAGTGCACACGCCTGTACTGGCACACCCACCAGACCAACCATCGCGCCCAGCAGCTGTACAACCGTGTGGCCGTCAACCCCGGCACGATCCTCTACCAGATCGCGCTGTAACCTTCCCCCGTTCAAGGGCAGGCATGGACAGCCGGGCCCTGGCAGGTCAGCATGCCGGCCTGCCCTTCTTCACTGCACAGACGTCATGGCCCACAGTTTTCAACTCGACACCCTGAAGATCCGCCTGGCCGCCGCCGAGCTGGCCCCGCTGGAGCTGCGCGTGCGGGTACAGCGCGCCCTGCGCGAACTCATTCTTGCCGGCGAACTGCCACCGGGTTGCCGCCTGCCCGCCACCCGCACCCTGGCCAGTTCCCTGGGACTGTCTCGCGACACCGTGGAGATGGCCTATGTGCAACTGCAGCTGGAGGGCTGCATCTGCCGCCGCCCAGGCTCGGGCAGCTATGTGGCCGAGCACCTGGGGCCGCGTCTGCTGGGTGCACGCCCCCCGCGCACCGGCGCGCCGCAGCACGCGCCTGCCACCGTCGGCCTCAGCGCCCGTGGCGCGGCGATCCTGGCCAGCGGCGGGGTCAGCGACCAGCAGCAGGTCAAGGCCTTCGCCACCGGCCTGCCCGAGACGCGCAACTTCCCCCTCGACACCTGGGACCGCCTGCAACGCCAGGCCCAGAAGGACTACCGCGCCCAGGTGCTGCTGCATGGCGACCCGCTGGGTGCCGCGCCGCTGCGCCAGGCCATCGCCCGCTACCTGAACCTGGAACGCGGCGCCAGGGTGCACGCCGACCAGGTGCTGGTGCTGAGCAGCGCGCGCCAGGCGCTGTACCTGTGCGCGCAGGTGCTGGCCGACCCCGGCGGGCCGATCCTGCTCGAAGACCCGGGTTACTTTGGCGCGCGCAAGGCCTTCGAGATGGCACAGCTGCAGGTGGTGCCCGTGGCCGTGGATGAGCACGGCCTGCGCACCGACCTGCTGCGTGCCGACCGCAGCGGCGCCAACACCGTCTACGTCACCCCGTCGCACCAGTACCCCACCGGCGTCACCCTGGCCCTGGAGCGGCGCCTGGACCTGATTGCCTGGGCCGCCGAGCGCAACGGCTGGATCATCGAGGACGACTACGACAGCCAGTTCCACTACGACGGCCTGCCCACCGCCTGCGTGCAGGGCCTGGACAGCGCGCAGCGCACGATCTACCTGGGCACCTTCGCCAAGTCGCTGTACCCCGGCCTGCGCATGGGTTTCATGGTGCTGCCGCCGGCCCTGGTCGCGCCCATGAGCCACGCGCGCAGCATGCTCGACGGGCACACCCCGCAACTGGCCCAGTTGACCCTGGCGCGGTTTATCGAAGACGGCCATTTCGCCGCGCACATTCGCGCCATGCGCACGCTGTATGCCGTGCGCCGCGAGGCCATGGCCGAGGCACTGCACCAGCACCTGGGCGGCATCGCCAGCGCGCAGCTGCCACCGGGCGGCCTGCAGATGCTGTGCCGCCTGGAGCATGGCTGGAGCGAGGCCGAGACGATCCGCCAGGCCGCGCGGGCGGGCATCCACCTGCCCGGCCTCAGCCGCCTGTACGCCACGCCGCCGGCACAGGGCGGCTGGCTGCTGGGCTTCGCAGCGCTCACCCCGCACCAGATCGGCAGTGCCGTGGCACGCCTGGCCAAGGCCCTGCGCCCCGGCGTGCGCAGCGGTCTGGCGCAGGCCAGCGAGGTGGACTGATCGGGCCACCCCTGGCGCGGATACGCTCGGCACCCCAGCCCATCCCGCAAGGACCTGCCCATGAACCGAACCGCTTCGCGCCTGCACCCGCGTGACCTCGTCTCACCCACCCTGGCCGCCCTGATCAGCGTCATGGTCAACTATGGCGGCACCTTCGTGCTGGTGTTCCAGGCCGCGCAACTGGGCAACCTGAGCGCCGCGCAAACCGCCTCGTGGGTGTGGTCGGTGAGCATCGGCGTGGGCCTGACCGGGGCCTGGCTGAGCTGGCGCTACCGCGCGCCGATCATCACCGCCTGGTCCACCCCGGGCGTGGCGTTCCTGGCCACGGTCATGCCGTTCACACCCTATGGCGAGGTGATCGGCGCCTACGTGCTGTGCGCCATCGGCTTCATCCTGCTGGGGCTGTCGGGGGTGTTCGAGCGGCTGGTGCGCTGGATACCGGCCGGCATCGCCGCCGGGCTGCTGGCAGGCATCCTGCTGCAGTTCGGGGTCAACGCCTTCGGCGGGGCCAGCGCCGACCCACTGCTGGTGATCGTGCTGGTGCTCACTTACGCCGTGCTGCGCCGCTTCACCTCGCGCTTTGCCGTGGTCGGGGTGCTGGTGGCGGGCCTGGCCATGCTGCTGGCCCAGCAGCGCCTGGACCTGCACGGCGTGCACCTGAGCATGGCGCTGCCGGTGTTCGAAACCCCGCAGTTCAGCCTTGGCGCGCTGTTCGGCGTGGCGCTGCCGCTGTTCGTCATCACCCTCACCGGGCAGTACATGCCCGGCATGCTGGTGCTGCGCAACGACGGCTACACCACCAGCGCCAACCCGATCATCACGGTCACCGGGCTGGGGTCGCTGCTGATGGCGCCGTTTGGCGCCCATGCGTTCAACGTGGCCGCCATCACTGCGGCCATCTGCACCGGCAAGGACGCGCACCCCGACCCGGCCAGGCGCTACCTCGCCGGCATCGCCTGCGGGGTGTTCTACGTCACCGTGGGGGTTTTCGGCGTGACCCTGGCCAGCCTGTTCATGGTGCTGCCGCGCACCTTCGTCACCACCCTCGCCGGGCTGGCCCTGCTGGGCGCCATCGGTGGCAGCCTGGCCAGCGCGATGGGCGATGCGCGTACCCGCGAGACCGCGCTGATCACCTTTCTGGCCACCGCCGCCAATGTCACCCTGCTGGGTATCGGCGGCGCGTTCTGGGGGTTGCTGACCGGCCTGCTGGTGCATGCGCTGATGCACGCCGGCCGCCCGCTCAGCCCAGCCGTGGCGAGTGCGCCAGCAAGCCCTGGGTGTACGCCGCCTGGGGGTGGTCCAGCACATCCTGCGCCGGCCCCTGCTCGACAATCCGCCCTTCCCTGACCACCACCACGCGGTCGGCGATGGCGCGCACCACGCCCAGGTCGTGGGTGACGAACAGCAGGGTCATGCCCTCGCCCTGCAACTGCTTGAGCAGCGCCAGGATCGCCGCCTGCACCGACACGTCCAGGGCCGAGGTCACCTCGTCGCAGATCAGCACCGAAGGCTCGCACACCAGCGCGCGGGCAATCGCCACGCGCTGGCGCTCGCCACCCGACAGATGATGCGGGTACTTGTGCGCCGCATCCGGGGGCAGCGCGACCCGTGCCAGCGCCGCGTCGATACGCGCCCGGCAGGCCGCGCCCTTGAGGCCGAAGAAGTGCTCCAGCGGCGCTTGCAGGCACTGCGCCACGGTCTGGCGCGGGTTCAGGGCGCGGTACGGGTTCTGGAAGATGTACTGGATACGGTGGCGCGTGGCCGCGGGCCGCTGGCGCGCCAGCAGGCTCAGCGGCTGCCCGTCGAAGGTCAGCTCGGCCTGGGCGGTATCGCCCAGCCCCGCCAGGGTGCGCGCCAGGCTGGTCTTGCCCGAGCCCGACTCGCCCACCACCGCCAGGCATTCGCCCTTGTACAGGTCCAGCGACAGGTCGAACAGCACCTGGCGGTCGTAGCTCAGGTTGAGGTCGCGCAGGCTCAGCAGCGGCGTGTCAGCGCAGCTGAGCATCGTTGCCGGCACCACCGTCGGCGCAGCCACAGCAGTCAGTTGCGGGTGCAGGCAGGCGACCTGCTGCGCGCTGTCCAGCGCATTCAGCGACGGCTCCAGCGAGGTGCAGGCAGCGCTGCGGCGCGCGCACCGCGGGGCGAAGGCGCAGCCTTGCGGGCGCTGACCGGGCGCCGGGGCATGGCCGGCAATCGCCTGCAATGGGCGCTGGCGGGCCACGTCCGGAATCGCCGCCAGCAGGCCCAGGGTGTACGGGTGCGCGGGCCGCGCGAACAGGCGTTCGCGCTGCGCCACCTCGACGATGCGCCCGGCGTACATCACCATCACGCGGTCGACCAGGTCCTTGATCACGGCCAGGTCGTGGGACACGTACACCGCCGCCACCCCCTGCTCCTTGCACAGCCTGCGCAGGGTTTGCAGGATGTGCGCCTGGGTGCCGACGTCGAGGGCGGTGGTGGGTTCGTCGAGCACGATCAGGCGCGGGCGCAGCACGAAGGCCAGGGCCAGCATCACCCGTTGCTGCTGGCCGCCGGACAGTTGATGGGGGAAGCGCCTGAGAAACTCGCGATCGCCGGGCAGGCCGACGTCCACCAGGGTCTGCTGCAGGCGGTCGGCCTGGGCCGCGCGGGCAAGCTGCGGCTCGTGGGCCAGCAGGGTTTCGCGCAGCAGGTTGCCGATGCGCAGCGCCGGGTTGAGGGCCATGGCCGGGTCTTGCGCAACATAGCCGATCAGCCCGCCGCGGGCGCGGCGCAGGGCATCGCCCTTGAGCTCGAGCAGCGAGGCGCCGGCAATGTCGATGCGCCCGCCGGCAATCTGCGCTCCGCGCCGGGCATGGGCCAGCAGCGCGGTGGCCAGGGTGGTCTTGCCCGAGCCGGACTCGCCGACAAGGCCGAGGATTTCACCGGGGGCCAGGCTGAAGTGGATGTGGTCGATGATATCGGCGCCGCTGGCGAGTTCGACCCGCAGGTTCTCGACCCGCAACGCTTCGCCGGCAACGCCGGCTCCTACAGACGGTGCAAAACCTGTAGGCGCCGGCGTTGCCGGCGAAGAGGCCATCAAGGCATGCGCATTCATTTGCGTTCTCCCGCACTGTGCCGGGCAATGCCCTCGGCCAGAATATTGGTGCCGTAGGCGAACACCCCGATCAGCAGCGCCGGTGCCAGCACCGCCCACGGCTGCACCAGCAGCCCGGCCTGGTTCTCGTTGATCATCAGCCCCCAGTCCGCCGCCGGCGGCGCCACGCCGTAACCCAGAAAGCTCAGGCCCGACAACATGCCCACGCCCCAGGTCAGCATGTTGCCAAAGTGCACCAGCAGCGGCGTCAGCACGTTGGGCAGGATCTCGCGCAGCAGAATCCGCGTGCGCGAAAAGCCCATCATCTGCGCCGCCTCCACGAACTCCTGGCTGGCCACCGCCACCGCACTGCCGCGCGCCAGGCGGATCACGCCGGGGGTAAAGGCAATTGCCACGGTCATCACGATCAGCCACGGCGCGCGCCCCAGCATCGACACGATCAGCAGCACCAGGATCAGGTCCGGAAACGCCAGCCACACATCTGCCAGCCAGGTGATGGCCTGGTCCAGGCGCTGGCGCGACAGCCCGGCCAGCAGCCCCAGCGCCGTGCCCAGCACCAGCGCAATGGCAGCGGCCGCCAGCGACATCCACAGGATCGACACACCGCCACTGAGCAGCCGCGACACCACGTCGTGGCCCAGAAAATCATGCCCCAACGGCGCCTCGCCGCTGGGCGGCCCGTACACCCCGCCAACCATGTCGGTGGGCGCATGCGGCGCCAGCCACGGGCCCAGCAGCGCCAGCAGCACGATGGCCAGGGTCACCAGCCCACCCCGACGAATTTGCGGCTCACGCCAGACACTTGCACTGAACATGCTCTCTTCCTCTCAAGGGGCCTTGGCTGCCGGGCGGCGCCACCAGCTCTGGATGCCGCGACGGTTGCGCTGGATCAACGTGACCCGGCGCGCGGTGCGCAGCCTGGGGGTCAGCAGCACGGTGAGCAGATCGGCCAGCAGGTTGATCGCCACCACGCCCAGGGTGATCACCAGCACCACGCCCTGGATCAGCGGCAGGTCGCGCATCTGGATCGCGGTGTTGAGCTGGGTGCCGATGCCGGGGTAGCTGAAGATCACCTCGGCCAGCAGCGCGCCGCCGATCAGGGTGCGCAAGGTCAGGGCCACGCCCTGCACCGCCGGCACCAGCGCGTTGGGCAAGGTGTGGCGCCACACGATGCGCCATTCGGGCACCCCGCGCAGGCGCGCCGCACTCACGTAGTCGGATTCCAGCGCCTCGATCATCGAGGCGCGTACCAGCCGCGCCAGGTACGGCAGCGACGACAGGCTCAGGGCCAGGATCGGCAGCAGCAGAAACTCCAGCTGCTGCCACAGGTGCTTGTCCGGGTCGAGGATCGACACCGCCGGCAGCAGGCTGAACTGCGGCATGGAAAACAGCAGCACCAGCCCGATGGCCAGCAGAAAACCCGGGGTGGCCTTGAGAAAGATCAGCGCCGACAGCGCCCAGCGGTCCAGGCGGCTGTCACGCCGCAGCGCCAGGCTCACGCCGATGCTCAACGCCAGCGGCACCACCACCAGCAGCACGCCGCCCAGCAGCGCCAGGGTATTGCCAAAGCGCGCGAGAATGATGCCGGCCACCGGTTGGTTCGAATCCAGCGAGATGCCCAGGTCGCCGTGCAGCACCTGCCCCAGCCAGCTCAGGTACTGCAGCAGGATCGGCCGGTTCAGGCCCAGTTGCTCGCGCAGGGTCTGGATGCTCTCCAGCGGCGCGTCGGGGCCCAGGATCACCCGCGCCGGGTCCGAGGGCAGCGCCTGGGTGGCGATGAACACCACCAGGCTGATGACCCAGGCGGTGAGCAGGCCATAGCCCAGGCGCCCGATGAACCAGGGCAGCCAGGCCGGCAGTCGATGAGAGGTTGCGCACGGTTCAGGCATGGTTCAACCACAGGCTGTCAAAGCGCCAGGAGGCGAAGGTGGTCTGTTCGCCGTGCAGGCCGCCGACCTTGTTCGAGGCGGCGTCCAGCACGTCGGTGAAGCCCCAGATCAGCAGGCCGCCGCGCTGGTGCTGAATGGCCTGCGCCTCGTGTACCAGTTGCTTGCGCTGCGCCAGATCCGGCTGGCCGAGGGCCTGGGTGAACAGCGCACTGAAGCGCTCGTCACGGAAGTTGCTGCGGTTGTAGATCGCCAGCGGTGCATCGTTGTGCAGGCCGGTGGCCAGAAAGCCGCGGGCCGGTGTCGAGCCGGGCGACATCAGCCACTGCTCCTTCTGCGGGCCGTTGAATACCGAGGCGTCCACCGGCGTGACCTTGACCTGGACCCCGGCCTTCTTCGCCTGCTGGGCGAACACCAGGGCAGCGTTGATTTCGTTGGCGGTGGTGGTCAGCTCTATGCGCAGGTCGGTCTGCCCGGCCTGGCGCAGCAGCGAACGGGCCTGGTCCAGATCGAAGGGGCGCTGGGCGATGGCATGGTTGTAGGTGGGGTCGGTTGGCGAATACAGGTCGTTGGCGATGCGCCCGAAACCGTTGAGGCCACGGCCCACCAGCTCCTGGCGGTCGGCCAGCAGGCGGAAGGCCTGGCGCACCCGCTCGTCCTGGAACGGCGCCTTGGCGGTGTTGAGGTTGAAGCCACTGAACGAGGTGGTGGGCGACACCACCAGTTGCAGGCGCGGGTCGGCCTTGAGCAAGGCACTGTGCTCGGCCTGCACGCCGCTGGCGATGTCGATCTGCCCGGCACGCAGGGCGGCCACGCGCGATACCTGGTCCTTGAATTCGATGATCTCCAGCTCGTCGGCGTACGGCTGGTTGGGCTTGTAGTAGTTTTCGAAACGGCTGAACAGCGCACGCTGGCCCGGCACGAAACGTTTGAGCCGGTACGGGCCGGCGCCCACCGGGTTGCTGACCGGGTCGTAGTCGGTAGGCACGATGCCGCCGAAGGCAATCAGGGTCTCGTCCAGCGGGAAGAAACTGCGGCCCTGCTTGAAGCGGATCTCGATGGTGCGCTCGTCGAGCTTGCGCAGCGCCTGGCGGTCGATGGCGCCCACCAGCCCGGCAAATGGCGAGGCAAGTTTCGGGTCGGTCAGGCGCAGGATCGAGAACAGCATGTCGTCGGCGCCGATGCTCTTGCCGTGGTGGAACTCCAGCCCCGGCTTGATGCGAATGGTCCAGGCGCTGGCATCGGCATTGGGCTCGGCAAATTCGGCCAGGCCCAGGCGCGTGCTGACGTCGTCGTTCCACTCCCAGAACTTGCTGTACAGCGCCCAGCCGCGAATGATCCCGCCACCGGAAGGCTTGTGTGCATCCAGGTTGCCGGCCTGGTCGCCGTCGATGATGCCGACGCGCAGGCGCCCGCCGTGCACCGGGGTGCCCGGGCGTGCAATGGCCGCCGCGCTGCTGGCAGGCCCGCCGGCATCGCAGCCGCCCAGCAGGCTGGAGCCCAGCAACAGGCCGCCACCGACGGCCAGGCTGTTGCCGAGGAAGATCCGGCGCGAGAATTCATGAGGCATGGGCAGCTCCTTAGGCCGGCTCGGCAGCGGTGCGCGCACCCAGGCGCGGGATCTCGAACCCGTGGTCCAGTTCCAGCAGCGGGAACAGCAGGTCGGCCACCCGGTGCGCTTCATCGATCAGCGGAAAGCCCGAGAGAATGAACGCCGAGGTGCCCTGCTGCTGGTACTCGCGAATGCGCTCGGCCACCTGCTCGGCACTGCCCACCAGGTAGGTGCCGGACGACGGGCCGAGGATGTCGAAGCCGAACAGGCTGGGGCCGGTCCACACGTTGGGGTAGATCTCAAGCTCGCGCGCAGTGGGCAGGCGCCCGTCGCGGATGCTCTGCACGTTGCGCTGCACCTGCGGGTTGTCGCTGTGGAAGGTGTCCAGGGTCTGGCCCGGCGGCAGGCGGCGCTCGATGGCGGCGCGGGCGGTGGCCAGGGAGGTCTGTTGCAGCAGATTCTCGGCATGCGCCCAGGCTTGGGCCTCGGTCTCGCGCACGATGACCTGCAGGCGCGTGCCGTAGGTCAGTTCGCGGCCGATCTTCGCCGCTTCGGCGGCCACGCGGCGGAACTTGTCGCCCAGCCTGGGCGGGGTGTCGGCAAAGCTCAGGTACACGTCCAGCAGTTGCACCGAATGCGCCACGCCCACGTCCGAGGTGCCGGCGCCCCACAGGGGTACCGCCAGGCGCTGCGGCGGGTGCCAACCGCCCAGCGGATGGCGCGCCGCCGCAGCCGGGCGTGGCGCGAGCTGCACGTACTGGCCGTCGAAACCGGCGGTGTCGCCGGCATAGATGCGCTGGAAGGCGCGCCAGTATTCCAGGCTGAACTGGTAGCGCTCATCGTGCGGGTAATGAACACCCAGGGTGGCCAGGCCCGCGTCGCTGCCATTGACCACGTTGAACAGCAGGCGGCCGTTGGAGAACTCGTCGAAGGTCAGCGCCCACTTGGCCAGCACCGCCGGCGACAGCTCGCCCGGGTGCTGCGCCACCAGAAAGCGCAGGCGCTCGGTGGCATCGATCAGTGCCGCCGACACCGCCAGGCTCTCGTTGGGGCTTGAACCCAGCAGGGCGCCGTAGAACCCCAGGCGGTCACTGGCCACCGCCAGTTGCCTGAGGTGGGCGAAATCGGTTTTCCAGCGCCCCTGGGGCTCCCACGGGTAGGGGCCGTCGGGGCTGGTGAGGTACCACAGGATCTTGATGGCCATGGCAGGTTCCTCAGGCGCGTGGGCGGTCGATGGCCGGGACCAGGCCCAGCGCGTGGGCGCGGTCGATCAGCTTGCTCATGTTCCATTGCTGGGTGAGCACGCCGGGGCCGTAGGGGCGCGAGCCGCCGATGGACTCGGCCAGCAGTTGCAGTTGCGCGCCCTCCTCCAGCAGCAGGATGAATTCGGCGGTGGCGCGCAGGCCCTGGCGCCCCCACACGGTCGCACCGCCGTTGGCTTCGAGAATCGCCGGGGTGTAGGGGTTCTCGGCCAGGCGCTCGAGAATGAAGTCGACCTCGTCCTGGCGCCGGTCGATGTACACCGGCAGCTCGCGGGCCAGCTGGTAGCGCTGCACCGGCACGTAGTGGAACGGCAGGCTGCGCTGGGTCTGCGCCCAGGCGCCCAGGTACGGGGTGTGCACGTGGGACACCGTGGTGATGCCGGCGTCTTCGCGAAACAGCCGGGTGTAGCGGCCCAGCCCGCCCTTGCCCTGGCCATGCACCAGGTTGCCGGCAAAGTCGCTGACCGTGGCCTGCAGCGGCTTGCGGTAGTCCCACGGGCCTGGGTAGTTGACCGACACCAGCAGCTCGCGGCCCGGTACGCGCTCGATGAAGCCCACGGTGCCGGCGGCGGTGAGGGTGTTGGTTTCGCGGAACACGGTGAAGGCCTGTTCGGCCTCGTGCAGCACCTGCTCGATGAAGGCCTTGAGGTCGGCGTCGATCAGGTGCTCGGTGGTCAGTACGGTCATGGCGGACTCCTTGGTTCAGGCGCGGGCGCGCCGGGCCAGCAGTTGATGGGCAGCTTGCAGTGGACGCGGGTCGACCCAGTCGGCCAGGTTGAAATCGGCTTCGAGAAAGCCATGCAGGTTGAGGAAGGTCTTCTGGATGTCCAGGTAGCCCAGGCGCTGGGCCGAGAGGTCCGGGGCCAGGGTGGTGTGGAAGTCGCCACGGTAGGCTTCGTCCACGCCCTGGGCGCCGGCGCGGGTCTCGTCCTGCAGGATGCGCAGCAGTGCCTCGCGGTTGTGGCTGGCCCAGTCGGCGGCGCGCAGGGTCTGCGCGAGGAAGCGCACCACCAGCTCGAAGTGGTTGTCCAGCAGGCTCTGGTGCACGGTGATCGGCCGTGGCGTGCCGTTGTTGATGCGGTAACGCGGGTCGCTGATCTGGTCCAGGTCGATGCCCACCACCAGGCCCAGGCGGCGCGCTGCATCGGCAGCGGCGGCGCCCTTGACGTACACCGCGTCGACCTCGCCACGGGCCAGGTAGTCCAGCCCCGACCACAGGCGCTGCAGGCCCTGCTCGGGGGTGGGGGCGTCGTCCTGGTTGTGCAGCGCCACTTCCACCAGTTCGACATCGTCGAAGCTCAGGCCGGCCAGGCTCAGCGCGCCCTTGTAGCCATGCAGGCTCATGGCGCGGGCGATGCTGCCCGGGCGGTTGTCGCCCCAGGCCGGCAGCGCCAGGCGCTTGCCCTTGAGGTCCCGGGCGCTGCGGATGCCGGAGTCGGGGCGTACCAGGATGGTCTGCCATTCCTCGATCCAGGTCAGGCCGATCAGGCGGCTGGGCGAACCGGCGGCGCGGGCGGCCAGGGCCGGCACGTTGCCGCCCTCGCGAAACAGCCCGGGCAACTGGTGATCGTAGTGGTGATGGCCGAGCTGGCGGGCTTCCTGCAGGGTCTCCACCGGCAGGCCGTCGGCGGCGAATTCCTCCCCCAGCCAGCCCAGGGTGTAGGCGATGCCGGAGGCGGTCGGCACCGGGCAGCGGGTAAACCAGATCTGTTCGAGGGCCGGTGCGGCAGGCAACGGCAAGGTAGCGGCGATTGACATGGGCATGTTCCATCAAGCGAAGGTAGCCGTGCCATTGCAGCGCCCGTGCCAACTCACCAACTCATTGTTTTTGTTGGCTTTATAAAGACCTGTTGAACACCGGGTGCTGGCCTGGCAGCAGTGTTGCAGCTGCCCTGCTGCTGCCAGAGCAACAATCGGCGCCCCGCTGCTGCCCCAGCAGCACCCCGCCGCCCGCACCTGGCCGCAGTCCTTGTGGCACAAGGCTTTGCGGCGTGTGGCACAGAACCTGCTCAAGGGCCTGAAACCTGTTCATTCAAGGAAGCCCCCGCATGAGTACCCCGCCCCGCCGCCTGGAAAGCGCCGCCCAGGCCATCGCCGCCGCCCATGAAATCGCCGGCCAGATCGCCGAGCTGGCCCGCGACCGGCACAACAACCGCCAGTTGCCGCGTCGCCAGGCCCAGCTGCTGTCCGACAGCGGCCTGACCGCCATCGGCGTGCCCGCGCAGTTCGGCGGGCTGGGCGCTTCGGTACAGACCATCGTCGAGACCGTGCGCATCGTGTCCGCCGCCGACGGCGGTGTCGGGCAACTGCTGCAGATTCACAACGTGATGCTGCGCGGTGTGCTCAGCGGCTACCCGGATGAAGTGCGCGAGCGCCTGATCGCCGACCTGCTGGCCGGCAAGCGCCTGGGCAACGCCCTGGCCGAGGTCGGCGGCAAGAACAAGTTCGCCCTCAAGACCCGCATCGAGCGCCGCGAAGACGGCAAGCTGGTGCTCAACGGCAGCAAGTTCTACTCCACCGGCTCGTACCTGGCCGAATGGATCTCGCTGACCGCCGCCAGCGACGACGGCGGCGCCGGGGTGCTGCTGCACCGCGACACGCCGGGCCTGACCCTGCTCGACGACTGGGACGCCTTCGGCCAGAACAACTCGGTGAGCGGCACGGTGCAGTTCGACAACATCGAGCTGGACGAGCGCTATGTGCTGCGCCGCCAGGGCCCGATGAAGCGCACCGGGCTGACCTTCCCGCAGATACTGCACGCGGCCATCGACACCGGCATCGCCGCCGGCGCCCTGCAGGCCGGCATCGACTACCTCAACCAGCACGCGCGCCCGTGGGTGGAGAGCGAGGTGGAGCGCGCCAGCGAAGAGCCGCACATCATCCGCCAGATCGGTGAATACGCCGTGGCCCTGCGCGCCGCCGAATCGCTGCTGCGCGATGCCGCACGGACCTTCGATGCGCACGAGCTGGCCCCCGACGACAAGGCCCTGCAGGACGAGCTGATTCTCGCGGTAGCCACCGCGCGGGCGCACTCGGATGCCGCCTCGCTGAAGATCTCCAGCGACATCTTCTCGCTGCTGGGGGCCAGCGCCTCGCTGAGCAAATGGAACCTGGACCGCTTCTGGCGCAATGCGCGGGTGCACACCACCCACGACCCGATCCGCTGGCGCCTGCACCACGTGGGCAACTACTACCTCAACGGCATCGACCCGGGCGAATACACTGCCATTCTCGCCGCCAGGCAGAGCGCGGGCGCCAGCCGCTGAACACCGGGCGCGGGGCCTGCCCTGCGCCTGCTTTCCCCTTTGCCTCGAGTTTTCCATGAGCCCTCGACACCCGCTGCTGCGCAGCCTGGCGATCTACCGCGAAATGCCCTGGCGTTTCGCCCTGGTCGCCGGGCTGTTCGTTTTCATCAACCTGGGGCTGGTCTGGCAGCAATGGCTGATCGGCCATGCGCTGAACGACGTGAGTGCCGGCGCCGCCGTGGTACGCCTGGCCGATGGCAGCCTGGATGCACGCCTGGCCTGGCACTGGTTCTGGCTGATAGCCGCGGTGGCGCTGGGCCGCGCGGTGTTGCAGTACGCCGCGGCCATCGGCTCGCTGGTGCTCGGCCAGGCGCTGCTTACGCGCCTGCGCGAGCGCCTGCTGGCCCAGGTGCAGGCCCTGCACCTGGGCTACCACTGGCAGCACGGCATGGGCGAGATGGTCACCCGCACCACCCGCGATGCGGACAAGGTGCGCGATGCGCTGATCAGCTTCTGGCGCCAACTGGTGGAAACCCCGTTGGTGGTGCTGGCCACCGTCGGCCTGCTGGCCTGGTACGACCCGTGGCTGGCCCTGGGGCCGCTGCTGCTGACCGTGCTCGGGCTGGGCATCTTCGTGCACCAGACCGAGCGCCTGGTGGCACTGGACCGGGCCGTGGGCGCCGCCTACGACCGGGTCAACCAGGACCTGGCCGAAGGCATCGGCGCGGTACGGGTGATCAAGTCGTTCGGCCTGCAGGCCCAGCGCATCGAGGGCTTTGCCGCGCAGGTGCAGGTGTTTGCCGGGCATGCACGCCAGGCGCTGGCCTACGCCAGCTCGCGCATACCGCTGCCGCAGGCGGTGGTGGCGCTGGGGCATGTGTGGATCCTGGTGGTCGGTGCGCAGCTGGTGGCCCAGGGGCGCATCGGCATCGGCGAGCTGGTGACCTCGCTGCTGATCGCCACCACCCTGGTGTTTCGCATCGAAGGCATCGGCCGGGTGATGCAGACCTTCGCCGACGCGCGCGCCTCGGCCGAGCGTATCTGGCAGTTGCTCGATGCGCCGGTACACATCGTCAGCGGTCAGCAGTCGCTGCCCCCGGGGCCGCTGGGCCTGAAGCTGGAGGCTGTCGGCGTGGCAGCGCCCGGCGGTGGGCAGGCGGTGCTCAGCCAGTGCTCGTTGCAGATAGAACCCGGCGAGGTGGTCGCGCTGGTGGGCGCCACCGGCACCGGCAAGAGCCTGCTGGCCAGCCTGCTGCCGCGCCTGACCGAGGCCGACCAGGGCCGCGTGCTGCTGGGCAGCGCTGCACGGGGCTGGCACGACGTGCGCACCCTGGCGCTGGATGAACTACGCCGGCGCGTGCATGTGCTGCCCCAGGAGAGCTTTCTGTTCGCCGACAGCCTGGCTGCCAACCTGCGCCTGGGTGCGCCCACGGCCAGCGACGCGCAACTGCTCGATGCACTGCGCCAGGCCAGCGCCGAGGACGTGCTGGCGCGCCTGCCCCAGGGCCTGGACACGCCGCTGGGCGACCGTGGCGTGACCCTCTCGGGCGGCCAGCGCCAGCGCCTGTGCCTGGCCCGCGCCCTGCTGGCGGCCCCCGACATCCTGTGCCTGGACGACGCCACCAGCGCGCTGGACGCGATCAGTGAACAGCGTGTGCTCGACACCCTGCGCCAGCGCCGCAGCGATGGGCATGCACCGACCCTGCTGCTGATCGCCAGCAAGCTGAGCACCGTGCAACTGGCCGACCGCGTGCTGCTGCTGAGCAGTACCGGCATTGCCGACAGCGGCAGCCATGCGCAGCTGCTGCACCGCAACCCGACCTACCGTGAACTGCTGGGGATCGAGCATGGCTAAGCCGCAAGCGGGCACTGCCCTGAGCGATATCGAAATAGAAGAATCACTGGCAAGAAAGGCCCTGGACCGCAGCATGTTCCGGCGCCTGCTGCCCCTGCTGCGCCCGGTGCGCCGGCAGATCGGCTGGGTGATCGGCCTGGAGCTGGTGCTGGTGTTCACCGTGTTCCTGCGCCCGTGGTTCGTGCGCGAGCTGCTCGATCACGGGCTGATCCATGACGGCAACGCCTGGCTGCTGGACCCGCCGCTGGTGCTGTGGCTGGGCGCGGGCCTGGCGGCAAGCTGGCTGGGGCGCTTCGTGCTGGCGGGGCTGTCGCAGTACATCGCCGGCAGCGCCGCGATCAGCGTGCTAAACGACCTGCGCGTGCGGGTGTTTGCGCACGTGCAGGCGCTGAGCGTGGGCTACTTCGACCGCACCCGCGCCGGGCGCATCATCTCGCGGGCCGACCGCGACGTGGACGCGCTTGAGCCGCTGCTGATCCAGGGCCCGCCCGAGCTGCTCGGCGCCCTGCTGCGCTGCAGCCTGGCGGCGGTGATGCTGTGGCTGATCGAGCCGCTGTTCTTCTTCAGCCTGATCGGCAGCGTGCCGTTGCTGCTGCTCGCCACCTGGGGCTTCAAGCGTATCGCCCAGCACAACTGGGCGAAGGTCGCGGAAAACCGCAGCCGCTTCACCGCCCATCTGGTGGAGAGCGTCAGCGGCGTGCGCCTGCTGCAGCAGACCGGCCGGCAGCAGACCAACCTGCAGCGTTACCAGGGCCTGCTGGACGACTTCAACCGCGCGCTGATTCTGGGCAGCCTGCGCTCGGGCTGGTTCGCGCCGTTCACCGCGCTGCTGGCCGCGATGGGCATGGCGGTGCTGGTGCTGGTGGGTGGCTACGGGCTGGCCGAGGGTTCGGTGACGGTAGGCCAGGTGGGTGAAAGCCTGTTCTACGTGATGCTGTTTCTGGGGCCGTTGCAGGAGCTGACCGACCTGTTCGAGCGCTATGCCACCGGTTCGGCTTCGGCGCAGCGGATCTTTCTGCTGCTGGACACCGCGCCGCAGATTCTCGACCCGCAGGTGCCCGTGGCGTTGCCCAGGGCGCGTGGCGAGGTGCGCTTCGAGCAGGTGCGCTTTGCCTATGAGCGTCAGGCGCCAACGCCGGTGATCGACGGGCTGGACCTGCACATACGGGCCGGCGAGGTGCTGGCATTGGTCGGGCCGTCGGGGCATGGCAAGAGCACGCTGGTGCAGTTGCTCACGCGCTTCTATGACGTGGACGGCGGCGCGGTGAAGCTCGATGGCATCGATGTTCGCCAGTTGAGCCAGCAGCAGTTGCGCCGGCACGTGGGTGTGGTGCTGCAGGACAACGTGCTGTTTGCCGGCAGCATCCTCGACAACCTGCGCCTGGCAGCACCGGGGGCGGACGATGCGACGCTGATCGCGGCGGCCCGCGAGCTGGGCGCCGATGAAGTGCTGGAGCGCCTGCCGCACCAGTACGCGACCCAGGTGGGGGCGCTGGGCGCGCACCTGAGCCATGGGCAGCGCCAGCTGGTGTGCCTGGTGCGGGCGTACCTGGCAGACCCCGCGGTGCTGGTGCTGGACGAAGCCACCTCGGCGGTGGACGTGCATACCGAGCGGCGCATCCAGCGGGCGTTGCGTCGGCTGTGCGAGGGGCGCACGGCGATCATCATCGCGCATCGGCTGGCGACCATTCGCGAGGCGGACCGCATCGTGGTGATCGGCCAGGGCCGCCTGGTGGAGCAAGGGCCGCATGCGCAGTTGCTGGCCAGGGGTGGGGCGTATGCGGCGCTGCATCGCAGCTATGCGCGGGCCGGTTAGGGCCAATCGCGGGTCAAGCCCGCTCCCACAGGGGGGCATTGCTCTGGTGCTGCAACCGCCGCACCCACTGCTGCTGCACTGCTGCCCTGGCAGCAGTGCAGTCGCCCACCCCCCGCAAAATCGGGCCCGCACCGCGTGGCATGACGGTTGCACCACCTCTGGCACATTCACCGAGGAACAGCCATGAGCACCGAATTCTTCTGGCGCCTACCCCTGGGCACCGACGGGCCGCAATTGAGCACCGACCGGCACAACCGTGGCAGCTTCAGCCACCAGCACGGCCATATCGCACCCGGCCGGCTGGCAGACGGCCGCCCCGACGGCTTCACCTATATCGACTACATCGCACAGGTGGCCAAGGCTGCCGAACTGGCCGGCTTCGAAGGCGCCCTGCTGCCCACCGGCCCCGAACCCTGGATCGTGGCCGCCGCACTGGCCCGCGAAACCCGCCGCCTGCGCTTTCTGATCGCCTTCCAGGCCGCCTGGACCCTGCCCGCCTATGCCGCACAGCAGGCCGCCATCCTGCAGCACCTGAGCCACGACCGCCTGGACTGGAACATCATCACCGGCGGCAACCCCGCCAGCCAGCGCGCCCAGGGCGACTTTCTCGACCACGACCAGCGCTACCGGCGCACCGGCGAATTTCTCGACATCATCGACGGCCTGTGGCGCAACGAGCACTTCAGCTACCAGGGCGAGGTCTATCAACTGGACAACGGCGCCCTGCCCGAGCACCTGGGCCATGTGCGCAAGCCGGGGGTGTACTTCTCCGGCTTCTCCGACCCGGCCCTGGACGTGGCTGCACGCCATGCCGACGTGTACCTGAACTGGGCCGAGCCGATCGAGCAGCTCAGGCCGCACATCGAGCGCGTGCGCGAGCTGGCCGACAGGCAGGGCCGCACGGTGCGCTTCGGCCTGCGCGTGGACCTGTTCGCCCGCGAAACCGAAGAGGCCGCCTGGCGCGACCTGCGCCGCCAGTTCGACAGGCTCGACGGCAGGCCCAGCGCCCTCTCCAGCACCTTCAGCACTGCCAGCGACTCGGTCGGCGGCGCCCGCCAGAGCGCCTATCACCAGAACATCCAGCGCTTCGACGACCTGATTCTGGGGCCAAACCTGTGGGCCGGTTTCGCCAAGGCCAAGCCCGGCCCCACCGTGGGCCTGGTGGGCAGCCACCAGAACATCGCCGAACGCCTGGCCGAGTACCGCGACGCCGGCTTCTCGACCTTCATCCTGGCCGGCAACCCGCACCTGGAAGAAGCCCTGCGCATCGGCCAGGAAGTGCTGCCGCTGGTGCAACAACAACCCATCAAGGACCCGATGCCCCTATGACCACCCCTCTCGATACCCTCTGGTACACCCACAGCCCGGTGCCGACCGGCCTTGGCATCGCCGTGCAGACCGGGCGCCTGGCCGAGGCGTTCCAGCCGCTGGGCACCTCGATCCAGTCGCTGCGCGAGTCCAGCGAGCGCGAAGTGCGCGAAGCCCACTACGACCATCACCTGCCCAACTCGGTGCGCCACGGCGGCAACATTCCGGCGATCTGGGCCTACGCCAGCGGCGTGCAGACCCGCGTGCTGGGGCTGAGCTGGGCCGATGAGGTGCAGTTGATCCTGACCACCGAGGACAGCGGCGTGAAAAGCGTGCGCGACCTCAAGAACCGCCGCTTCGGCCTGCCCAAGTGGGCCAACGTGCAGATCGACTTCACCCGCGCCCAGGCCCTGCGCGGGTTGGAAAACGCGCTCAGGCTCGAAGGCCTGGACGTGGCCGATGTGGAACTGGTGGACTACCCCTACGGCGGCACCCACAGCGACGAGCAGGTCACCCATGTGCATGGCGCCACGGTGACCCTGGGCATGAACCGGGTGAGCCGGCGCAACAACGAACTGATCGGGCTGCTGCGCGGCGACATCGACGCGATCTTCCTCAAGGGGGCCTCGGCCTTGCAACTGGCCCACGAGTTCGGTTTGCGGGTGGTGATCGACACCGGCTCGCACCCCGACCCGCTGATCCGTTCCAACAACGGCACGCCGCGCACCCTGACTGTTGACCTGAACCTGCTGCAACAGCATTTCGGCGCGTGCACGCGCATCGTCGACGTGGTGCTGCGTACCGAGCAGTGGGCCTGGGCCAACCCCGATGAAACCCGGCGCTACCTGGCGCGCGAGCTCAACACCAGCGAGTACTGGGTGGCGGCGGCGTATGGCGAGGACGCGCACCGGCGCCTGCGCACCACGCTGGACAGTCGCTCGATCGAGGCGCTGCAGGATTTCACCGATTTTCTGCATCGGTGGCATTTCATTGCGCGGCGCTTCGATGTGCGCGACTGGATCGATTTCAGTGTGCTGGAGGCGGTGATCGGGTCGACGTCGCGGGTGGCCACCTGATTGCTGGGGCTGCTTTGCAGCCCATCGCGGGTCAAGCCCGCTCCCACAGGATTCGCACGGTCCGTGTGGGAGCGGGCTTGACCCGCGATGCAAGGCGCCGCCTTGCCAACCGGTTGCTGCTGCAGCAGCAGGCATTCCACAGCCCCCTGCTGCACCACTAGCAACCCACCCCGAAACACCCGATAAAACCCATGTAAATCAACAGCTTGCAAACATGGCACAAACCCTGCTCTAGCCCCGTATCAGCCACACTCGGGGAGCCACACCATGCATCAGCTTCATCCACTGGCCAGGGGCATCGGCCTGGGCCTGCTGCTCGCAGGCACCAGCACCGCCCACGCCGACGACAGCACCACGCCGGCACTCAAGACCGTCACCGTCACCGCACAACACCGCGAAGAAACCCTGCAGGAAGTGCCGGTGGCGGTCAGCGCGGTCCAGGGCACCAGTATCACCGCCGACGGCGTGCGCGCCATGGGCGACATCACCACCTTCATCCCCAACGCCTCGGCCAAGAACCCCGATGGCGATGGCCGCCCGCGCTGGTACATCCGCGGCCTGGGCACCGGCGACACCGGCGCCGCCACGGTCTACCCGGTGGGCATCTATGCCGACGACGTCTACCTCAACGCACCCGTCGCCGGCGGCGGCCCGCTGTTCGACCTGGAGCGCATCGAGGTGCTGCGCGGCCCTCAGGGCACCCTGTACGGCAAGAACACCACGGCGGGGGCAGTCAACGTGATCTCGAAAAAGCCCACCTTCGACACCGACGGCTTCGGCACCATCGGCTTTGGCAGCAAGAACGAACGCATCCTCAACGGCGCCCTGGGCGGCACCCTGGTGGACGAACGCCTGGCCGGCCGGGTGTCGCTGTATTCCGAGGAGCGCGACGGCTTCACCCACAACCTGACCAACGACCAGACCTATGGCGACGTCAACAAGAAGGCCGTGCGCGTGCAGTTTCTGGCCAGGCTCAACCCGGACCTGGAGGCGCTGTGGAAGCTCCACGGGCGCCAGTTCAAGGGCGATGGCAGCAGCGGTTCGCTGCCGCTGGGCACCTATTACAACGTCGGCTACCAGCGCCCGCAGGGGCGGCGCATCGAGCTGAACGTGGACGAGCACTCCAAACTCGACCACGACGGCACCTCGCTGACCCTGAACTGGGACATCGGCGACTACCGGCTGACCTCCATCACCGCCTACGACTCTATCCGCCAGCAGTCGCTGACCGACGCCGACTACACCCCCTACGAGGTCAACGGCGCGAGCGACACCGACAACCGCTACGACCAGTACTCGCAGGAATTTCGCCTGGCCTCCCCGCAGCAGGAAACCCTGCGCTGGATGCTCGGCACCCATTACTTTCACGAAACCCTCGACAGCACCGACCGGCGTTTCGTGACCCCGGGCCCGACGCCAAACGGCACCGGCTCCAACCAGATCGGCGGGGTCGACCTGAGCAGCCTCGACTACACCCACAAGACCGACAGCTACGCGCTGTTCGGCAACCTGGCCTATGACCTGAGCGACAACTTCACCGTGACCGGCGGGCTGCGCTGGACCACCGAGAAAAAGAGCATCGACCTGGACCTGGCCCAGCTCACCCGCACCAGCGCCAACGGCCCGCTGGTGCCGCTGGGCGCTGCGGGTGCCAACGGCAACCGCGACGAGAGCAAGCGCTGGGACGCCTGGACCTACGATGTGACGCCCGAGTACCGCATCAACGACAACCTGCGGGTGTTCTTTCGCTATGCCCACGGCTTTCGCTCCGGCGGCTTCAACACCGGCCTGTCGAGCAACCTGGCGCAGCTGACCACGGTCGACCCGGAACAGCTCGATGCCTACGAGCTGGGCCTGAAATCGGAGTGGTTCGACCACCGCCTGACGGTCAACGCCAACCTGTTCTACTACGACTACCAGGACATCCAGGTCAACCTGCTGACGGTCAACAGCGGCGTGCTCACCACCGCGCTCACCAACGGGGCCAAGGGCAAGGTCAAGGGCGCGGAGCTGGAGATCGAGGGCCAGCCCACCGACTACCTGCACCTGCGCGCGGCGGTGTCGTTCCTGGACACCGAGTACACCGACTTCAAGAACGTCAACCCCACCACCGGCGAAGTGACCGCCGACTACACCGGCAACAGCTTCGTGCGCTCGCCGCGCAACGTGGTGTCGCTGGGCGCCGACTACACCATCCCGCTGGCGATCGGCGGCAAGCTGGTGGCCGGCGCCGACGTGAGTTTTCGCGACAAGGAATACTTTCTGGCCAACCGCCAGAGCAGCGCCGAGCCGACCCTCAGCCAGCCCCACTACACCCTGGCCAACAGCCGCCTGACCTGGTTCAGCGCGGATGAAAAGCTCAGCGTGACCGGCTTCGTCAACAACCTCACCGACCGCCGCTACCAGGTGCACGGCCGGCCCAACGGCCCCCAGGGCCAGTACGTGCTGACCTACGGCGACCCGCGCACGGTCGGCGTCAGCGTCACCAGCCGATTCTGATCGAACGCGCCGGCGGCAGGCTGCCGGCGCACTTCAACTGCCTTGCAAGGAGTACACCCCATGTTGCGTCCCACCCCCTTGGCCGGCGCCATCGCGCTGGTCATCGGCAGCGTTGCCGTGCCCGAATGCTCTGCCCAGGCCGCACCCGGCGCGGATGACAAGCTCGATACCGTGGTCGTGGTCGGCACCCGCCGCAGCGACGTCACCGCGCTGCAAAGCGCAGCCCCGGTGGATGTGCTGAGCGCCGAAAAGCTGCAGGACACCGGCGCCAGCGACCTGTCCGGTGCGCTGACCGCCCTGTCGCCCTCGTTCAGCTTCCCGCAGTCGCCCCAGGGCGCGTTCGCCGGCTCCATCGCCCAGGGCGCCTCGCTGCGCGGCCTGGCGTCGGACCAGGTGCTGGTGCTGGTCAACGGCAAGCGCCGCCATACCAGCGCCAACGTGACCCGCCAGGGCCTGGCCAACGGGCGTGGCGCAGCGGCCGTGGACCTGAGCCTGATCCCGCTCAGCGCGGTGTCGCGGGTGGAGATCCTGCGCGACGGCGCCGCCGCCCAGTACGGCTCGGACGCCATCGCCGGGGTGATCAACATCGTGCTCAAGGAGAACGACGACGGCGGCAACGTGGGCTATCGCTTCGGCGGCTATGACAAGGGCGACGGCCTGCAGCGCAAGCTCAGCGGCTGGAAGGGCCTGGCCCTGCCCAACGATGGCTTCCTGACCCTGAGCTTCGATGCCGGCAGCCAGGACCCGGCCAGCGACACCAACCCCGACAACCGGATCTTCTACCCCGGCAGCACCAGCACCGATACCCCGCGCGAGCAGAACAACCGCTACCGCACCTGGCGCTGGGGCTCGGGCAATGTCTCGGACCAGTACAACCTGGTGGCCAACAGCGAAATCGGCCTGGGCGAAGGGCTGACCGCCTATGGCTTTGCCACCTATGCGCACAAGAACACCGACGCCGACGGCTTCTTCGACCCGCCCACCACCCTGGCCCGCAACTACGGCAGCGATGCGCTGCGCCGCTACCCGGACGGGCGCCTGCCGGTCACCCGCTACAACCTGCAAGACTATGCCGTGACCGGCGGCCTGCGCTGGGAGGACGAAACCCTGGGCACGTTCGACCTGGCTGCCAACTACGGCAACGACACGTTGAAGTCCACCGACCGCAACGCCATCAACCCCAGCTGGGGCACGGCCAGCCCGTCGAGCATCTACACCGGCGAGCGCGAGAACCAACAGACCAACCTGACCCTGGACTGGGTGCGCGACTTCCCCACCGACCTGCTGGCCAGGCCGCTGACCCTGTCGGCGGGCCTGGCCTGGCGCAAGGAGAACTACCACCTGGGCGCCGGGGAGGCGGCCGGCTGGCAGAACGGGCCGCTGTTCGGCAGCCTGGACCCGGTCAGCGGGCGGCCGATCCCCGGTTACTACTCGGGCATCACCAACGTCGATGCCGCGTCGCTGGAGCGCAAGGTGTTCGGCGCCTATGTCGACCTCGAAGGGCAGCTCACCGACAAGTTCCAGGCCGGCGTGGCGCTGCGCTCGGAGCATTACTCGGACTTTGGCGACACCACCAACGGCAAGCTGTCGCTGCGCTACGACTTCACCCCGCAGATCGCCGCACGCGGCAGCCTCAGCACCGGCTACCGCGCCCCTTCACTGGTGCAGAGCGGGCTGTCCTCGTTCAGCGTGCAGGTGGTGGAGCAGCCACCTGGCAGCGGCAACTGGGTCGAGGTGCAGCAGCGCACCCTGCGTGCCGACAGCCCCGAGGCCGCGCTGCTGGGCGGGCGCGCGCTCAAGCCCGAAGAGTCGACCAACTACTCCCTGGGCCTGGTGTGGCGCCCGCTGGCCAACGCCTCGGTGACCGTGGACGCCTACCGCATCGACATCGACAACCGCATCACCCTGTCCGACCAGTTGCCGGCCAACGTGGTGGGGCCGATCTTCGCCGGTACGCCGTATGCCAACATCCAGAGTGCGGCGTTCTATACCAACATTGCCGACACTCGCACCGACGGCATCGAGCTGGCCGGCCAGTACCAGTGGGACCTGGCGCAGTACGGCCGGCTGGACCTGAACGCCGGCTTCGCCAAGACCCGCACGCGCATCACCGAACTGCGCGATGCCGGCGGCATTGCCGGCAACCAGATCGTCGGGCGCGCCACCCAGGGCCTGATCGAGCACGGCACCCCCGACACCAAGCTGACCCTCAGCGCCAACTGGCTGTACCAGAACTGGGGCGTGACCCTGACCCAGCGCCGCTACGGTGAATGGCAGAGCCTCAATGCCAGCAACCCCGACCTGGACCAGACCTTCAGCGCACAGTGGATCACCGACCTGGACCTCAGCTACCGCTTCGACCAGGGGCTGAAGGTCTCGGTGGGTGCGATCAACCTGTTCGACAGTCACCCCGACAAACTCGAAGGCCAGACCCTGTACGGGGTGCAGAAGTACTCGATCACCTCGCCCGAGGGCGCCCAGGGCGCGTTCTACTACACCAGCCTGAGTTACGACTTCTGAGTTTTGTCCGACAATAAAATTGAGCTGGATCAACGTTTGGCGTGATGTATGGCACTTAGCCTTCATCCACTGCGACAGCGCTTCTATAGTGTGGCGGGAACCACGTTCCCCCCACTCTAAGGAGCGTTCATGCTGCGCGTACTTTCACTGGAAAACCTCACCGTCACCCGCAAACTGGCACTGGGCTTCGGGCTGATGCTGGCCCTGGCGGTGTGGTTGGCCGCCACCGGCCTCAAGGGGTTGCACAACGACAAGACCTCGTTCGAGCGGATCAACCGACTGAGCACCCTGTTCGACGAAACGGTGTTTGCCCGCGAGGCCAACTACCAGTACGCGCTGGCGCCCCAGGCCGCCCACCTGGACACCCACCAGACCCACCAGCAGGCCTTGCACAGCGCACTGAACGCGGTGCTCGAGGACGTGCAGCGCGGCGCCTGGCCCGCCGAAGACCTGCAGACCGTGCAGCAACTGGCCGACGGCCTGCAGGGCTACATCACCACCCACCAGGCCGCCCTGGCTCTGGACCCGCCCGACAGCGCCCGGGTGGTGCAGGCCAACGCCCTGCTGGCCGACCTGCAGGGCAGCATCAACGTGCTGTACAAGAAGGAAGAGGAGCGCGCTGCCGCCAGCGTGGCCACGGTGGTCTCGATTCTGCTGGGCGTGACCGTCGCGACCCTGGTGCTGGGCACCCTGATCGCCTGGCTGATCGGCCGGCAGATCGTGCGCCCGCTGCGCCAGAGCCTGGAGGCGGCCGAGCGCATCGCCCACGGCGACCTCACCGTGCAGCTGGACAGCCATCGGCGTGACGAACTGGGCCAGCTGCTGCGCGCCATCGGCGACATGAGCCAGCGTCTGCGCGAGGTGATCACGCGCATTGGTCACGGCTCCTCGCAACTGGCGGTATCGGCCAGCCAGCTGGCCACCATCACCACCCAGACCCAGGCCGGCACCGACAGCCAGCGCAGCGACACCGACCGGGTCGCCACCGCCATGAACCAGATGACCTCGATGGTGCAGGCCGTGGCACGCAACTCCGAAGACGCGGCCCAGGCGGCCCGCCAGGCCGACGAGGAAGCCAGCGGCGCCTCGGGCATCTCGCGCAATGCCATCGTGCAGATCGAGGCGCTGGCCGGCGAGGTCGGGGTGTCGGCCGAGTCGATGAGCCGCCTGCACCAGGAAATCGACCGTATCGCCAGCGTGCTCGGGGTGATCAAGGCCGTGGCCGGGCAGACCAACCTGCTGGCGCTCAATGCCGCCATCGAGGCGGCACGTGCCGGCGAGGCCGGGCGCGGCTTCGCGGTGGTGGCCGACGAGGTGCGCAGCCTGGCCCAGCGTACCCAGCAGTCTTCCGAGGAGATCGAGCACCTGATCGGCGAGTTGCAGCGCATTGCCAACGAGAGTACGCAGATCATGCAGTCCAGCGTGGAGCAGACCCAGTCGACCGTGACCGGGGTGCGCAACACCGGCGATGCGCTGGCGGCGATCACCCGGCAGGTCTCGGACATCCAGCAGATGAGCCTGCGCATCGCCAGCGCCGCCGAAGAACAGACCACGGTGGTCGAGGAAATCACCCGCAACGTGCTGCATGTGCGCGAAACCGCCGACCAGTCGGCACTGGCCAGCAGCGAGATCGCCAGCTCCAGCGTCGAACTGGCGCGCCTGGGCAGCGACCTGCAGAGCCTGGTGGTGCATTTTCGCACCTGACGGCTCGCGGCACGGGCTGCGGCGCAGGGCGCGGGCAGGTGAAGGGGGAAAACGGATTGACTCCGTTTCCTGGCTGACCCAAGCTTGCCCCACCCCGCCTGCCCGGATGCCGCATGTCAAAACCGCGCCTCTATACCCTGCTCAGCCTGCTCGTGCTGCTCGTCATCGGGCTGGGCTACGGCTGGCTGGGTGACGCCCCGGCCCCCGCGCCGGCCCCCAGCCATGGCTACACCAAGGCGCTGACCATGGCCCATGAAGGGCAGCCGGGGGCGGCGCGGGTGCTGTACCAGCAACTGGCGCGCGCCGACCTGTCGGGCATTCGCCGCGCCAGCCTGCATGCCGAGCTGCCCAACTACCCTTCGCCGCTGGCGCTGAAGCTGGCCGACCAGGACCTGAGCCACGACGACCCGCTGGTGCGCCGCGCGGCGATCGCCAGCATCAGCGCGCTGGTGCCGGCGCCGCAGCGCAGCGTGCTGCTGGGGCCGATGCTCGAAGACCCCGAGCAGAGCGTGCGCTTTGCCGCGGTCGATGCGCTGCTGGGGCTGGGCCCGGACGATGTCGGCCTGTACTACGGCCCGCTGCAGCAGGCACTGGAGCAGTACCAGCAGGCCTTGCTCAAGCAGCTCGACGATGCCGCCGCCCAGGTGCACCTGGCCCGGCTGTACGTGCACGAGGGCCATGACGACGAGGCGGCGCAGGCACTGGAGCGAGCGCTGGCGCTGGCCCCCGACGACCTCGAGGCACTGGCGGCCAAGGTGCGCCTGCTCGACAGCCAGGGCCACGCCGATGCCTCCCGCGAGCTGCTGGCCCAGGCGCTCAAGCGCCACCCCGACTCGGCCTTCCTGCAACACGAGCTGGGCCTGTGGCTGATGCGCCACGACCAGCACGAATACGCGCTGCTGGCGTTCGACCGGGCCCTGGCGCTGGACCCGGACAACGCCGAGTATCGCTATACCCTGGCGTTGACCCTGCACAGCCTGGAGCAGGTCGAGGTGGCGCAGAAGCAGCTCGAAACCCTGCTCGCCCGCCAGCCGGCCAACCGCAAGGCGCGGGTGCTGCTGATCGGCTACTGGAAAGAGACCGGCCAGCTGCAGAACGTGCAGGTGCTGCTGGCCCAGCTGGAGCAGCAGAACCCGGACGATCCGCTGGTGCAGCAAGGCCTCTGAGGCCCCTCGTCCGGGCTCCCGCAAGCGTTTTGAACCCCGCCGAAAGTGGCGTGTCCAGTGATAGTGCATGGATAAAAAGGCAATCGCCTGGCTGTGCGTTATCAAAGGAGATCGCCCGTGAACAATTCGGTGCCAAACGGCGAACGCGCACTGATACTTGCCCCGCCCACCCTCAGCCGCCTGGCGCTGAACCTGTTCGACGAAGCCGGCATACAGGCGCTGGCCACCCGCGACCTGGACGAGATGGCCGATGCCCTGGGACAGGGTGCGGGGCTGGCCATCATCGCCGACGAGTCCCTGGGCGGCTTCGTGCAGTCGCCCGTGCACAACTACCTGCGTACCCAGCCCGCCTGGTCGGACCTGCCGGTGGTGCTGCTGACCAGCCCGGCCCGGGCGCCGGACGCCGACCTGCACACGGCGCTGGGCAACCTGTTCCTGCTGGCATGCCCGTTCCAGCCCAGCGGCCTGCTGGCCCTGACCCACGCTTCGCTGCGCGCACGCCGTCGCCAGTACCAGGCCCAGTACAGCGCGGCCCGCCTGCAGGACCTGGAGCAACGGGTGGAAGAGCAACTGCGCCACCTGCGCGAAGACGAACAACAGCTGCGCCACACGCAGAAGATGGAAGCCATCGGCCAGTTGGCCGGCGGTGTGGCCCACGACTTCAACAACCTGCTTACCGGCATCGGCGGCAGCGTGGAGCTGATCCGCCGGCGCCTTGCCCAGGGCCGCCAGGAAGACCTGCCCAAGCTTATCGACATGAGCCTGGGGGCGGTGCAGCGCGCCGCCAGCATGACCCATCGGCTGCTGGCATTCTCCAGCCGTCAGCCGCTGGATGCGGGCCCGGTCAGCCTGGCCAGCCTGCTGGACGGCGACCAGCTGCGCGCCCTGCTGACCCCGCAGATCGACCTGCAGGTCAGCCTCGACGCCGACCTGTGGCACATCGAGGTGGACGCGCAGCAGTTGCGCGAAGCCATCGACAACCTGCTGAGCAATGCCCGTGATGCCATGCCCAACGGCGGTGAGCTGCGCATCCACGCCGGCAACCGTCGCCAGGGCAAGCCGTTGCCTGGCGGGCATCCGCTGGCCAGCGGCGACTATGTGCTGCTGAGCGTGCACGACAACGGCTGCGGCATGCCGCAAAGCAGCGTGGACCGCGCCTTCGATCCCTTCTTCACCACCAAGCCCATCGGCCAGGGCACCGGGCTGGGCCTGTCGATGGTGTATGGCTTCAGTCGCCAGTCACAGGGGCACGTGGCGCTGTACAGCAGCATCGGCCATGGCACCCAGGTCGAGCTCTACCTGCCGCGTCATGTGGGGGATGTACAGGGCGCGCCAGCGCCCGCCCCCGGCCCGCCGCCGGAGGCCAATGGCAGCAACCGCGTGCTGATCGTGGAAGACGACCACACGGTGCGCCAGCTGGTCCACGAGACCCTCGCCGAGCAGGGCTACCAGTGCTGCGAGGTGGCCGACGCCAGCCTGGCACTGTCGGTTCTGCGCTCCGACCGGCCGATCGACCTGCTGATCAGCGATGTGGGGCTGCCGGGGATGAACGGGCGCCAGCTGGCGGAGATCGCGCGCAAGCTGCGCCCGGGGCTGAAGGTGCTGTTCATCACCGGCTACGCTGAAAACGCCACCTCGTGCCGGGGCTTTCTCGACCCGGGCATGCAGATGATCAACAAGCCATTCAAGTTCACCCAGCTGACGCGCAAGGTGGCGCAGATGCTCGGCCCGGGCAACGCCCCATGAGCCTGCCCCAGCCCCCGCCGGTGGCCGGCCGGCAGGTCACCGAGCACGCCGTGCGGGTGCTTACGGTGAATGTGCACAAGGGCTTCAGCGCGTTCAACCGGCGTTATGTGCTGCCCGAGCTACGCGAGGCCGTGCGCAGCCAGGACGCCGACCTGGTGTTTCTGCAGGAGGTGCTGGGCAGCCACCGTGGCCATGCCAGCCGCCACCCGGACTGGTCCCACGTGCCGCAGTACGAGTTCCTGGCCGACAGCCTGTGGCCGCAGTACGCCTACGGGCGCAACGCGGTGTACCCGGACGGCGAGCACGGCAATGCGCTGCTGTCCAAGTTCGCCATCCGGCATTACGAAAACCTCGATGTGAGCGTGACCGGCAGCGAGCGCCGCGGCCTGCTCCACGCCGTGCTCGATGTACCCGGCCAGCGTCCGCTGCACACCGTGTGCGCGCACCTGGGGCTGGACGAGCGCCAGCGCGTCAAGCAGTTGCGCCTGCTGTGCCGGCTGCTGGACAGCCTGCCCGCCGAGGCGCCGGTGATCGTGGCGGGCGACTTCAATGACTGGCGCCAGCGCGCCGACCAGCACCTGGCCGGCTGCGGCCTGGTGGAGGTGTTCACCCAGGCCCACGGGCGCCCCGCACGCAGCTTTCCGGCGCGCTGGCCACTGCTGTGCCTGGACCGTATCTATGTGCGCAACGCCCAGGCCCGGCAACCCCGGGTGATGGGGCGCAAACCCTGGTCGCACCTGTCAGACCACTTGCCGCTGTTCGTGGAGGTACTGCTATGAAGGCCGACTGGCGCGAGGATAACGAGGTGCAATTGCTGATCAATGGCGAGGCGTACTTCCCGGCCGCCTTCGAGGCGATTGCCAATGCCAGGGAGCAGGTGCTGCTGGAGACCTTCATCATTTTCGAGGACAAGGTCGGCAAGCAGCTGCAACAGGTATTGATCGAGGCAGCGCAACGCGGCGTGCAGGTGGAGGTGCTGGTGGACGGTTATGGCACCGCCGACCTGAGCAGCGCCTTTCTGCTGGCGCTGAGCCAGGCCGGTGTGCACCTGCAGGCGTTCGACCCGAGCCCGCGGCGGCTGGGGCTGCGCACCAACCTGTTCCGCCGCCTGCACCGCAAGATCCTGGTGATCGACGGGCACACTGCCTTTGTCGGCGGAATCAACTACAGCGCCGACCACCTGGCCGACTTCGGGCCGATGGCCAAGCAGGACTACGCCGTGCGGGTACGGGGGCCGATCGTGGCCGACCTGCAGCAGGCCACCCTGACCCTGCTCGACGCCCAGCGCGCCCGCCCTGTGCGGCCCCGGGGCTGGTGGCGCCGGGCGCCGCCGATCAGTGCCGACAGCGTGCAGGCGCGCATGTGCCTGTGCATCCGCGACAACGCCGAGCACCCCACCGACATCGAGCAGCACTACATGCGCGCCATCGTCACCGCGCGCGAACGGATCATCATCGCCAACGCCTATTTCTTCCCCGGCTACCGGATGCTGCGGGCCCTGCGCAATGCGGCCCGGCGTGGCGTGGACGTCACCCTGATCCTGCAGGGCATGCCCGACATGCCGCTGGTGCGGCTGTGCTCGCGCATGCTCTACAACTACCTGCTGCGCGACGGCGTGCGCATTCACGAGTACTGCGAGCGCCCGCTGCACGGCAAGGTCGCGGTGGTGGACCGCGAGTGGTCCACGGTGGGGTCGAGCAACCTCGACCCGCTAAGCCTGTCGCTGAACCTCGAGGCCAACCTGGTGATCCGCGACCAGGCCTTCAACCAGCTGCTGGGCGAGCACCTGCAGGCGCTGGCCAACAGCCAATGCAAGCCGGTGAGCCTGCAACGGGTGCTGCGCGGCTACTGGTGGCGCGCACCGCTGATCTTCATGGCGTTCCACTTCACCCGGCTGTTCCCGGCCATCGTCGGCTGGCTGCCTGCACACCAGCCCCGGCTCAAGCCGCTGCAGCCGCCAGCGGCGCTGCAGGAGCCGCTGTCATGAAGCTTTCCGGCACACACTGGCAATGGGCGCGCCGGGCCCTGACCCTGGCGTTCTTCATCCTGATACCGACATTGCTGTTCATGTTGCTGCGCAACCAGGACTGGGGCGAGGTGCGTCACGCCCTGGTGTCCTACCCGCCCGGGGTGTTGCTGCTGGGCGGGGCGATTGCGGCGTGCAGTTTCGTGCTGTTCAGCTGCTATGACCTGCTGGGGCGGCGCTACACCGGCCACCAGCTGCCGGCGCGCCAGGTCGTGCCGCTGGCCTTCGTGTGCTACGCGTTCAACCTGAACCTGAGTGCCTGGGTGGGCGGGGTTGCCCTGCGCTATCGCCTGTATTCGCGCCTGGGGCTGGATGTACCGACCATCAGCCGCCTGCTCGGGCTGGGCCTGGTGACCAACTGGCTGGGCTACCTGCTGGTGGCCGGCAGCCTGTTCGCCTGTGGCCTGCCGCGCCTGCCGGCGGGGATGGAGATCGGCACCGGCGGGCTGCGCGTGATCGGTGTGCTGATGCTGCTGGCCGCTGCGGCCTACCTGGGCGCCTGCGCGTTCGCCAGGCGCCGCAGCTGGCAGGTGCGCGGGCAGGTGCTCACGCTGCCGGGCATCCGCCTGGCACTGCTGCAGGCCGTCATGGGGGCATGCAACTGGCTGCTGATGGGGCTGGTGATCTACACCCTGCTGCCGGACAAGGTGGGCTACCCGAGCATCGTCGGGGTGCTGATGATCAGCAGCATTGCCGGGGTGATCACGCATATTCCGGCAGGCCTGGGGGTGCTGGAGACGGTGTTCATCACCCTGCTGCAGGGCCAGTACGCCAAGGGCACCCTGCTGGCGGCGCTGATTGCCTACCGCGTACTGTACTTTCTGCTGCCGCTGCTGGTGGCCTGCGTCGTCTACCTGCTGCTGGAGCGCGTGGCCAGTCAGGCCGCCGGCGTGCCGGCCCCCGGCCCGCGCGACTCGGCGCGCTGAAGCATGGCCTTGACCTTGCGCTGCAGGCGGTCCAGCGGGAAGGGCTTGGTCAGCAGTTCCACCCCCGCCTCGAGGGTGTCGCGCTGGGCGATGGCTTCGTCGGTGTAGCCGGTGATGAACAGTATGTTCTGCTGCGGGTTGTGCCGGCGCACCTCGCTGGCCACCTGGCGCCCACTGAAACCGCCGGGCAGGCCGATGTCGGTGATCAGCAGGTCGACCGGCGGGCCGGCCAGGCACGCCGCCAGGCCTGAACGGCCATCCACGGCCTCGATCACGTCGTAGCCTTCCTGTTGCAGCACCTCCTTGATCAGCATGCGCAGGGTCGGTTCGTCATCGATCAGCAGGATCCGCCCCTTGCCCGGCACGCTGGCCTTGGCCGGCACCGGTACGCTGGCCGCAGACTGGCTGTCGGCGCCACAGTAGCGTGGTAGCACCAGCCTGATGCGGGTGCCGCCGGTATCGGACGCCTCGATCCACACCCGCCCGCCCGACTGACGCACGAAACCGTACACCATCGACAGGCCCAGGCCGGTGCCCTGGCCCACGGGCTTGGTGGTGAAGAAGGGTTCGAAGGCGCGCTCCATCACCTGGGGGCTCATGCCCTGGCCGTCGTCCTCTACCGTCAGCGAGCAATAGTCGCCAGGGGGCAGGCCGTCCCTGCCTGCGACCCGGGCATCGTAGCGTTCATTGCCGGTACTGATGGTCAGGCGCCCGCCGGCGCGCATCGCATCGCGTGCGTTGATGCACAGGTTGAGCAAGGCGTTTTCCAGCTGGTTGGCGTCCACCAGGGTGCGCCACAGCTGCGGCTCGACCTTCAGCTGCAGGGCGATGTCCGGGCCCAGGGTCTGGCGGATCAGGGCGTCCATGCCGTGCACCAGGGCATTGAGGTCTGCCGGGCGCGGGTCGAGGGGCTGGCGCCGGGCGAACGCCAGCAGGCGGTGGGTGAGCACCGCCGCGCGCTGGGACGCCTCCTTGGCGGCGGCGATGTAGCGATCCAGGCCGTCCAGCTGGCCACTGCCGATACGCCGCTCGATCATTTCCAGGCTGCCGCTGATGCCGGTCAGCAGGTTGTTGAAGTCGTGTGCCATGCCGGCGGTCAACTGGCCCACGGCATCCATCTTCTGGCTCTGGCGCAGCAGTTCCTCGGCTTGCACCAGGGCCGCGGCGCGCTCCTGGTCCAGGGTGATGTCGTGGCCGATGGCGGTATAGATGCCGGTGCTGGGCACGATCGACCAGTTGAACCAGCGGTAGTGGCCGTCGCGGTGACGGTAGCGGCACTTGAAGCCCTGCACGGTCTGCCCGGCCCGCAGTTGCTGGTGCACCGCTTCGATGCCCGGCCGGTCGTCGACATGGCACAGCTCCAGCACCGGCCTGCCGATGAACGAATCGTCCCAGCCCAGCAGCTCGCGACCGCAGGCATTGATGGCGTAGATCTGCAGGTCTTCGCGCACCAGCATCATGATGTCGCTGGACAGCTCCCAGATGCGCTCGTGGTCTGCGGTCTGCTCCATGATCTTCTGTTCGAAGGCATCGGCGCGTTCGCGCCACACCTGCTCGTTTCTGACCGTCTCGGTGGTTTCGAACACGGTGTTCAGAAAGCCCGCCACCTGGCCGGACTCGTCGCGCACCGGGCTGTAGCAAAAGGTGAAGTACGCCCGCTCCACATCCCCGTTGCGGTCGGTATCGAGCGCGAAGTTTTCCATGAACACCGCTTCGCCGGCGTAGGCCCGCTGCGCCAGGGCGCTGATATCGTCCCACACGTCGCTCCAGATCACGCTCAGCGGCTTGCCCAGCGGCGCCGGCTTGGCGCCGAGCAAGGGCACGAACGCGTCGTTGTGGATGCTGATCAGCTCGGGGCCCCACACCAAGCAACCCGGAAACTTGGAAGCCAGCAGCATGTCCACGGCGATGCGCAGCGAAGCCTGCCATTGCGGCGCCGGCCCCAGGGCGGTGCGGCTCCAGTCGAACTGGCGTACCGCATCGCTCATGCCGCCCGACAGGTTCGGGGCCGCTTCAGAGTGGGGGGTGTGCATGATCGGGTGCGCTTCCTTGGGGCTCAAGGCTCGGACTGCTCGCCGATATCTTCGTTCCAGAGCTGGGGGTGGTCCTCGATGAATCCGCGCATCAGGCCGGTGCAGGTGGCGTCATGCAGCACCTGCAGGTTCACGCCACGGCTCTGCAGCAGGGCCTCCTCGCCCAGGAAGGTGTGGTGCTCGCCGATCACCACCTGCTTGATGCCGTACAGCAGGATGGCGCCGCTGCACATGGCGCAGGGTGACAGGGTGGTATAGAGGGTGGCGTCGGCGTACACGCTGGCCGGCTGGCGCCCGGCATCTTCGAGCGCGCTCATTTCACCATGCAGTATCGCGCTGCCCTGTTGCACCCGGCGGTTGTGGCCGCGTCCGATGATCCTGCCCTGGTGCACGATCACCGAGCCGATGGGAATGCCACCTTCTGCCAGGCTCTTCCGCGCTTCGTCGATGGCGGCCTGCATGAACGGATCGGTGTGTGTGGACATGATGGCGGTGACTCCTGTGACAGCGGCTGTATGGGTGGAAACTAGCACAACGCCCTGGGCGATGGCGGGTTTTGCGGCCGCGACTATGCTCTATAGGTTTGCTTCGCTCCACCCCTCCCCGCGCTCGATCACCAGAGGAACGCTGCAATGAGCAAGAAAGTACTGGTAGTGCTGACCAATACCGCCAGGTATCCGAGCCTCAAGCGCGCCACCGGGCTGTGGCTGGGCGAAGCCGTGCACTTCGTTGCGGTGATCGAGAAGGCCGGCTACAAGGTGGACTATGTGAGCCCTGCCGGCGGCTACGTGCCGATCGACCCGCACAGCCTGAGCATGGCCCCGGACCTGGATTGGCAGTGGTACGACGACAAGGCGTTCATGAACCGCCTGGGCGCCACCCTGGCCCCTGACCAGGTCAAGGCGCAGGACTACCACGCGATCTATTTCACCGGCGGCCACGGGGTGATCTGGGACTTCCCCGACAACACGGCATTGCAGGGCCTGGCGCGCCAGATCTTCGAGGCCGGCGGCGTGGTGGCCTCGGTGTGCCATGGCGCGGTCGGCCTGCTCAACATCAAGCTCAGTGACAACACCCTGCTGCTCAAGGACCGCGAGGTTACCGGGTTCTCCAACGTCGAGGAACAACTGGTCGAACTGGACAAGGTGGTGCCGTTTCTGACCGAGAACGAACTGGCCGCGCGCGGTGGCCTGTACAGCAAGGCCGAGGACCCCTGGCAGGAATACGTGGTGCGCGACCAGCGCGAGGGGCGCCTGATCACCGGGCAGAACCCCGCCTCCTCGGCCGCTGTCGCACGCCAGGTGCTGGCAGTACTGGCCGCATCGAAGGCAGGCTAGCCCCCCGGAGTGTCGACGAATAGCACGGCCAATGTCGTCGCGTCTTACAAGGGCAAACTACGCCCCTCACTTATGCTGAACGGCATCCGCTCAAGATGCCCGCGCGCCCCTGCGGCCCGCTCTGTCAACATAGGTGAATCATGCCCCGTCACAAATTTCGCGCTGGCCGTGTGCTGCTGGAACTGCTGGTCATCCTGTTGATCGGCCTGACCCCTGTGGGGTGCGGCCTGTTGATCATGAGCTGGCAGGTGGAAAAGATGCTGGCCGAGTCGACCCTGGTCTCGATCCAGCACACCCAGCAGGACATCGATCGCATCCTCGACTCGCTGCACAATGCCAGCAACAAGGTGCTCAACCTGGCGGACTTCCCCTGCCCGCGGGCCCTGCCCAGCCTGCGTACCGAAGTGGTGATGCGCCCCGAGCTGCGCTCGCTGGTGCTGGTGCGCGAGAACCGTGCCTACTGCAGCACGGTGCACGGCGAATACCAGCTGCTGGTCGACCCGGGCAGCTTCTTCAACCAGCGCCTGCGCCTGGAGCCGGGCAACGATGTGACCCCGGACTCGGCCATCCTGTATTACCGCCTGCAGGAGTACCCGCTCGGCGTGCTGGCCCTGGTCGACGCCAAGACCCTGCAAGCCACGATGCAGCGGGTAAAGGCCAGCGCCAATCTGGTGCTGCAGTTCGGTGACGATTACCTGTGGAGCGAGGGCAGCACCTTCGACGACGTGCTGCCCGATCACTCCGAACAGCATGTCCGCGTGCTGTCCGCCAGTTACGGGTACACCATCCATGGCGGCTACCCGGACGGCCATATCTGGCAGGCGATGCTGTCCAACGCCCAGGCCATCATCCCGTCGTTGCTGCTGGTGGGCGTCATGACCTCGGCAGCGGTGTACTGGACGCTGTTTCGCAACCGCCGCGCGCCATCGGTCCGTCGTTACGGTTGAGGCCGGCGCAGGCACAAAAAAAGGCCATCGAGGCATGCTCGATGGCCTTTTTGCATACGCGCCGCGTTTATTCGGCGGTCAGTACACCGCGGCGAACCTGGTCGCGCTCGATGGATTCGAACAGGGCCTTGAAGTTGCCCTCGCCGAAGCCGTCGTCACCCTTGCGCTGGATGAACTCGAAGAACACCGGGCCCATCAGGGTTTCGGAGAAGATCTGCAGCAGCAGGCGCTTGTCGCCCGCCTCGGACGAGCCGTCCAGCAGAATGCCCCGCGACTGCAGCTCGCCCACCGGCTCGCCGTGGTTCGGCAGACGGCCTTCGAGCATTTCGTAGTAGGTGTCCGGCGGTGCGGTCATGAAACGCATGCCGAGCTTTTTCAGCGCGTCCCAGCTCTTGATCAGGTCGTCGGTGAGGAAGGCGACGTGCTGGATGCCCTCGCCGTTGAACTGCATCAGGAACTCTTCGATCTGGCCGGCGCCCTTGGAGGACTCCTCGTTCAGCGGGATACGGATCATCGCGTCGGGGGCGGTCATGGCCTTGGAGGTCAGGCCGGTGTACTCACCCTTGATGTCGAAGTAGCGGATCTCGCGGAAGTTGAACAGCTTCTCGTAGAAGCCGGCCCAGTAGGCCATGCGCCCGCGATACACGTTGTGGGTCAGGTGGTCGATGATCTTGAGGCCGGCGCCGACCGGGTTGCGGTCCACGCCTTCGATCCACTTGAAGTCGATGTCGTAGATCGAGCTGCCTTCCTCGAAACGGTCGATCAGGTACAGCGGCGCGCCGCCGATACCCTTGATCGCCGGCAGGCGCAGTTCCATCGGCCCGGTCTCGATCTCGACCGGCTGGGCACCCAGCTCCAGGGCACGGGCATAGGCTTCATGAGCATTGCGCACACGGAAGGCCATGCCGCACACCGACGGACCATGCTCGGCGGCAAAGTAGGACGCCACGCTCTTGGGTTCGTTGTTCAGGATCAGGTTGATGCCGCCCTGACGGTACAGGTGCACGTCCTTGGAGCGGTGGCTGGCAACCTTGGTGAAGCCCATGATCTGGAAGATCGGCTCCAGGGTACCCGGGACAGGTGCGGCCAGTTCAATGAACTCGAAGCCCATCAGGCCCATCGGGTTTTCGAAGATATCTGCCATGTTCGTTTCCTCATCATCAAAGCGTTCAAATCACAGGGGTAGCTTGCTGTCGATGTGGAGCGAACGTGGCGGCGCGCAGGAGATGCCCCTCACACTGCGGGCGAGGTAGTCACCATAAATCAGTTTGAACCCATGACACTTCATATGGGACCTATTCTCGGCCGTCTGATCCTCCAGTGGCGAAGGACCTTATTATTGTATGCGTAACGCGATTCTACAGGGCGTAAGAAAAATTGTAAGTACTTTAGTGCCCGGGCCTGCCGACAGCGGCAGCCTCCCCTGCAGTACATCAGGCTGACGCCTCAGCTGTATACGGGCCGATGAACGGCTATGCTGTGCGCTCAGGGGTAACAGGGAAACCCTGCCCTTGAAATCATCCGCGCTCATCCCGCACAGGTAGCCACCATGCCCCTCACGAAAAAACGCCCCGGTCGCTGGACCCTGCGAGCCCTGCTGCCATGGCTGGTGGGGGCGATACCGGTGGTGTCCGGCGTGCTGATCATGCACTGGCAGGCCCAGCGTGAGCTCGAGGCCAGGGCCGCGAACACTACCGCCCTGGTCACCGGGCACTTCGAACGCATCCTCGACAACATCGCCGGCGCCGCCCAGGCCCTGCTGCCCCTGACCCGCCAACCCTGCGCAGAGGCCACGCTGGCCCTGCGCGAACAGGTGACACGCGGCTCGTTCGTGCGCTCCAGCAACCTGTTTCGTGACAATGACCTGTACTGCAGTTCGCTTTTTGGCAACTTCAGCGAGCCGGTGGATGCCAAGGACTATGTCGATGGCAGCCTGTGGCTGATGAACGGCAACTCGGTGACGCCCGGCCATGCACTGCTGGCCTACCGGCTCAGCAAGGGCAACGACGGCGCCATCACCACCGTCGATGGCGACCACCTGAGCAGCGCCCTGGAGCTGCTCGACCAGGGCACCACCCTGGTGCTGCAGGTAGGCCCCAACTGGATGGGCGAAGACGGCGTGGTGCACCAGGGCCCGCCCCCGGTGTTTGCCGTGGCGCCGACGCAGCAGGCCTCGCAGCGCTATCGTTTTTCGGTGCACAGCGGTTATGCCGCTGGCGAGCCCTGGCGCCTGATGCGCGCCGAGTACCCGGGGCTGTTCGGCCTGGTGACCCTGCTGGGCGTGATGGCCGGCGCGGCCTGCCGCTGGCAGCTGCGCAGGGCCAGTTCGCCACGGGTGGAGCTGCAACGGGCACTGGAGGCCGACGAGTTCATCCCGTACTTCCAGCCGGTGGTGCGCGAGGGTGACTACCGCTGGGCCGGCGCCGAGGTGCTGATGCGCTGGCAGCACCCGCGCGAAGGCATGGTGCGCCCAGACCTGTTCATTCCCTACGCCGAGCACAGCGGCCAGATCGTGCCCATGACCCGGCGCCTGATGCAGCGCGTGGCCGAAGGCCTGGCGCCCCACGCCCAGAGCTTTGGCGACGGCTTTCATGTGGGCATCAACATCACTGCCGATCACTGCCAGGACATGGCCCTGTATGACGACTGCCGCGATTTTCTCGCCGCCTTCCCGCCTGGCCGGGTGATCCTGACCCTGGAGCTGACCGAGCGCAAGCTGGTGGTACCCAGCGACACCACCGAGCAGCTGTTCGCAAGGCTGCAGGCCCTGGGGGTGATGATCGCCATCGATGACTTCGGCACCGGCCAGTCGAGCCTGGGCTACCTGCGCCAGTTCAAGGTCGACTACCTGAAGATCGACCAGAGCTTCGTGGCCATGATCGGCGTCGATGCCCTGTCGCTGCATATCCTCGACAGCATCATCGAGCTGTCGGGCAAGCTGGGCCTGGGCATTGTCGCCGAGGGCGTGGAGACCATCGCCCAGCGCGACTACCTGGCCCGGCACCGGGTGGACTTCCAGCAGGGCTACCTGTTTGCCCGGCCGATGCCGTTGGCCGAGTTCGTGGCTGCATTGGGCACACAGCCGGTTGCCCAGGTGACGCGCCCCTGAGATCATGCGCGCTCACCACTTCCCTACCCCTTCGTGCTCCCGAGGCCCCCTTGTCCAGAGGCATCGTTTCATCGGTCATGGCGTCGTGTCTGTTCGCCCTGATGTACTACTACACCTCCCTGCTCACCCCCCTCGACGGCGAGGAAATCTTCGGTTGGCGCATGCTGCTGACCCTGCCGTGCATCACGCTGTTCATGCTGCTGTCCAAGGACTGGCCACTGGCAATCGGCGTACTGCAGCGCATCCGGCGCAACCCGCTGCTGTTGCTGGGGCTGGTGGGTACCTCGACATTGATGGGGCTGCAGCTGTGGGTGTTCCTGTGGGCACCGCTGCACGGGCGCAGCATGGAGGTGTCGCTGGGGTACTTCCTGCTGCCGCTGACCATGGTGCTGACCGGGCGGGTGGTGTATGGCGAGCGCCTGTCACGCCTGCAGAAGGTCGCCGTGGCCTGCGCCGTGGTGGGGGTGGGGCATGAACTGATACGCCATGGCTCGTTCGCCTGGGAAACCCTGCTGGTGGCCGGCGGCTACCCGTTCTACTTCATCTTGCGGCGCAAGTTGCGCACCGATCACCTGGGCGGGCTGTGGGCCGACATGTGCCTGATGATGCCGCCCTCGGTGTACTTCATCGTGCAGGGCCCGCTGAGCGCAGCCGACCTGCTGGCCCACCCGCAGCTCTATGTGCTGATTCCGATCCTGGGCGTGATCAGCGCCCTGGCGCTGGTCACCTACGTGATGGCCAGCCGTCTGCTGGCGTTCAGCCTGTTCGGCCTGCTCAGCTATGTGGAACCGGTGCTGCTGGTGGCGGTGGCACTGATCCTGGGCGAGAGCATCGCCCCGGACCAGTGGCTGACCTACCTGCCGATCTGGCTGGCAGTGGTGGTGCTGGTGCTCGAGGGGGTCAGGCACCTGCTGCGTCAGCGGCGGCGTTCGGTGTAAGCCGTACCTGCCGCACCCGGCGCTCCTGCACGGCCTCGACGGTCATCAGCCAGTCGCCCCAGGTCAGTTGATCGCCCACCCGCGGCAGGCGGTCGAGCAAGCTCATGACTAGGCCGGCGAGGGTCTGGTAGTCCTCGGTGGGCTTGGCCGCAAAGCCGATCTGCGCCTGGATCTGGCGCAGGTTCAGCGCGCCGTTGACCAGGTAGCCGTCCGGCGCCTGCACGATGCCCGGCCCTTCGACTTCACTGGCATCGGGCAGCTCGCCGGCGATGGACTCGAGGATGTCGGTCATGGTCAGCACGCCGGTGAAGTCGCCGAATTCGTTGACCACGAAGGCGATGTGGGTCGACTGGCTGCGCATCTGCTCCAGCGCGTTGAGGATGCTGAAACTCTCCAGCAGGTTCAGCGGCGTGCGCGCCAGGCGCTCCAGGTCCGGCTCGTGACCGGCCAGCAGCTCCCTGAGCAGCTCCTTCTTGTGCACGAAGCCCAGCGGCTCCTCCACCCGCCCCTGGCGAATCAGCGGCAGGCGCGAGTAGGACGAATGCATCAGCGCGGTACGGATCGCCTCCGGCGGTTGCGCCAGGTCGATGAAGTCGACTTTGGCGCGTACTGTCATCAGCGTTCTGATGGGGCGTTCGGCCAGGTTCAGCACGCCGCTGATCATCACCCGTTCGCGGCGGTCGAACAGCACCTGTTCATCGCCATCCTCGACCAGGTCGGCGATGTCCTCACCCACCTCGTCGGCCTGCAACCGGCGCCCGCCCAGCATGCGCATCACCGCGTGGGCGGTGCGCTCGCGCAATGGCCGGTGCTGTTGCAGGCTGCGTTTGCGCCGGGCGCGGGCCAGCTGGTTGAACAGCTCGATCAGGATCGAGAAGCCGATTGCCGCATACAGGTACCCCTTGGGTATATGAAAGCCCAGGCCCTCGGCGGTGAGGCTGAAGCCGATCATCATCAGAAAGCCCAGGCACAGCATGATCACCGTGGGGTGGGCGTTGACGAAGCGGGTCAGCGGCTTGCTCGCAACGATCATGATGCCGATGGAGAAGATCACCGCGATCATCATGATCGACAGGTGCTCGACCATGCCCACGGCGGTAATCACCGCGTCCAGCGAGAACACTGCATCGAGTACCACGATCTGCGCCACGATCGGCCAGAACGCCGAATGGCGCGCCGGGCCCTGATGGTGGGCGACATGCCCTTCGAGACGCTCGTGCAACTCCATGGTGGCCTTGAACAGCAGGAATACACCGCCGAACAGCATGATCAGGTCACGGCCCGAGAAGCTCTTGTCGAACACCTCGAACAGCGGCGCGGTCAGCGTCACCATCCACGAGATGCTGGCCAGCAGGCCCAGGCGCATGATCAGCGCCAGCGACAGGCCGATCACCCGCGCGCGGTCGCGCTGATGGGGCGGCAGCTTGTCGGCGAGAATCGCGATGAACACCAGGTTGTCGATACCCAGTACCAGCTCGAGCACGATCAGCGTGGCAAGGCCCAGCCAGGCCGTGGGGTCGGCTAGCCATTCCATGGGCAGGTACTCAGGCGGGAAACGTCACGGGGACGGGAAAGGGAGGATGGCCAGGACGGCCGGGTACTGGGAGGCTCCGAGAACGAAGTCATATCAACCTTGGGTCAATTAGGGACGGTGATCCTACAATTTCAGCTGACTTTTCTCACAGCGTGAAATTATTTCAATCTGTGGCAAAACACGCGCTGCGGCACAGGGCAATTTCCTTCAATACCCCACCGACCTTCCCGCCTACCCTCGCTGCACCCTCCCCCTCAAGGATCTGCCGCATGAGCCTCAGCCTTTCCATGGCCGCCTTCGCCCTGGCCGCCTCCATTTCCCCTGGCCCGGTCAACATCGTTGCCCTGGGCGCCGGCGCACGGCATGGCTTGCGCCCGGCCATGCGCCACGTTACCGGCGCCACCCTGGGGTTCATCCTGCTGCTGGTACTGATCGGCCTAGGCCTGCATGAGGTGCTGCGCCACTGGCCAGGTCTTGCCGTTGCCCTGCACTGGGCCGGGGTGCTGTTTCTGCTGTACATGGCATGGAAACTGGCCCGCGACGACGGCGCGCTCGGTGAAGGGCGTGATACCCACGCACCCAGCCTGCTGCGCGGCGCTGCCATGCAATGGCTCAACCCCAAGGCCTGGCTGGCCTGCGTGGCGGGCATCGGCGCCTTCGTGGGCCAGGGCGAAACCGCCCTGCTGGGCCAGTTCAGCCTGATCTACCTGGTGATCTGCTACCTCTCGCTGGGCTGCTGGGCGCTGGCCGGCAGCCTGATCCGCAGCTACCTCGACAACCCGCGGCGCCTGCGCCTGTTCAATCGCAGCCTGGCCGCCCTGCTGGTGCTGAGTGCGCTGTACCTGATGCAGGGGTCTGTATGAAAAAGACGAAGGTCAGGCTGTTTTCAACGCAGCATCACCGAGTATCAAGGCTTTTCGTACAGCGCCTAGGCTGAGCGGTAATGCCCGGGCGTCGCAGCCAGGTGCTGCTTGAATGCCCGTTGCAGATGCGCCTGGTCGGCAAACCCGGCCTCCAGCGCCACCTCGGCGATCAGCCGGCCCTGGCGCAACTGGGCGCGGGCGTACTGCACGCGGCAGTCCAGCACAAAGCCGTGCGGGGTCAGGCCGTAATGCTGCTTGAAGGTGCGGATCAGATACGAGGTGGACAAGCCGGCCGCCTGGCTAATGTCTTCGAGCTTGAGCGGTTCGGTGCAATGTGCGCGAATGAATGCCGCCGCCCGCTCCAGGCGCGCATCCGGCCTGGCCAGCGGCGGTGGCGCTGCCTCCAGCTGCTGGCGCAGGTCGCCGAAGAACGCTTCGGCAGCCGCCGCCTTGCACGCCGCGCCACGCTGGTTGTCGATGAGCACGTCGTACAACTGCAACAGGGCCTCGAACAGGGCCGGGGCGGTACTCAGGGTGGCAGCGACCGGTGCGAAGCCAAGCCGGGTCAGCCACGGCATGTCCACGTACAACATCAGGTACGACCACGGCTGGTCGGCGATCGGGTTGCAGGCGTGCACCACACCGGGGTTCATCATCACCACCGTGCCGGTCTCGACCTCGCGCCAGGTGTGCCCGCTGAGGTAGGAGCTACGCCCGGCAGTGATCGCACCGATGGAGAACCCGGCATGGGAATGGCGCGCATAGCAGACCTTGCGACCGTCTGCGACCCCGCGCGCCTCGATGAAGGGCAACGCCGGGTCACGCCAGAAATACGAGGTGGTGGTCATCGCGTGCGGGCCTGTGGGCAGTGGAACAACGCGCACTCTATCAGGCTTCAAGGCGTGCCACTGCCCCTTGCGCACCGCTCGTCGCCGCTTGCGCGCCCTGATAAGCTGCCGCGCAGACCGTTCAAGGAAGACCCGCATGAACAGCAAGCACTTCACCGAAACCAGCAAATTTCTCAGCTACGTGCTGCGTCACGCCCCCGAATCCATCGATCTGCAACTGGACAGCGAAGGCTGGGGCGATGTCGATGCACTGATTGCCGGCGCCGCTCGCCAGGGCCGCGCGCTGGACCTGGCGCACCTGCAGGCGGTGGTGGCCAGCAGCGACAAGAAACGCTTCGGCCTGTCGGACGATGGCCGCAGGATTCGCGCCGTACAGGGGCACTCGACAGCGACGGTCGAGCTCCAGTACGCGCCCAAGGCGCCGCCTGCCGAGCTGTACCACGGTACGGCAACGCGCTTTCTCGACTCGATTGCCCAACAGGACCTGATCGCCGGCAACCGTCACCACGTGCACCTGTCCCACGACCCTGCCACGGCCATTGCGGTCGGCCAGCGTTACGGCTCACCGGTACTGCTGCACATCGATGCAGCGGCAATGCACGCCCAGGGCCTGGCGTTCTTCCAGGCCGACAATGGCGTATGGCTGACGGCCCACGTGCCGGTGGCGTACATTCGACAGCCCGGTTAAACCGGCGAATCGGCGTCGTGCACCACCACCAGCAACTGCGCCTGCACCGCCCCGACCGAGCGTAGCCGGTGCGGTGTCTGGGCATTAAAGTGCAGCGCATCGCCGCGCTCGAGCAACACCCGCTCGTGCATGAAGTCCACTTCCACCTGCCCTTCGTGCACGAACAGGAACTCTTCGCCAAGGTGCTCCTTGAACGTCGAGTCGCTGAAGTCCGCCGGCGGGCAGATGATGAACGGCAGCAGGCTGCGCTGGCCGATATGCTGGGCCAGCACCGCGTAGCCCGGCCCTTCGGCGCTGCCGGACAACGCCTGGCGTTCACCCCGGCGTACCAGGCTGTAGCGCGCCTGCGCAGGTTGGTCTTCGGCGAACAGTTCTTCCACGTTCACGTTCAACGCCCGCGCCAGTTTCAGCGCCGCCGCAATCGAAGGCGTGTTCAGACCCCGCTCCACCTTGGACAGGTAGCTCTTGGTCATGGCCGTTTTCTCGGCCAGCGTCTCAAGCGTCAGCCCAAGTTTTTTTCTTAATACTTTCAATCGGATAGACATTTAACGCCGCTATTCCCGGTGCAATGGGCAACCTTTCCCTTGCCAATGACACTTTGTGTCATATAGCCTTGTTTGTGTCATGAGGTTGACCACCCCGCTCACCTTCCAAGCAACCGGGGCGGGCCAGCCCTGACGTCCGATCCGCCACCGAGGAAACCCCAATGGCCAAGACATTAGCACTCCCCAAGGACCAACTGGTCAAGCAGGCCCTGGAACAGATGCAGGGCTCGCTTGCCGATAATACGTGGACTGTGCGTGAAAAGCTGGCGCTGACCTGTCGAATCCTGTTCGACAACGGCCACGACTCCGGCCTGGCCGGGCAGATCAGTGCCCGCGGCCCGCAACCGGGCACCTTCTACACCCAGCAACTGGGGCTGGGCTTCGATGAAATCACCGCCAGCAACCTGCTATTGGTCAACGAGGACCTGGAGGTGCTCGAGGGCAGCGGCATGCCCAACCCGGCCAACCGCTTTCACAGCTGGGTGTACCGCGCACGCCCGGATGTGAACTGCATCATCCACACCCACCCGACCCACATCGCCGCGCTGTCGATGCTCGAGGTACCGTTGCAGGTGTCGCACATGGACCTCTGCCCGCTGTACGAGGACTGCGCGTTTCTCGAAGGCTGGCCCGGGGTGCCGGTGGGCAACGAGGAAGGCGAGCTGATCAGCGCGGCGCTGGGCGACAAGCGCGCCATCCTGCTCTCGCACCACGGCCAGCTGTCGACCGGCGCCAGCATCGAGGAAGCCTGTGTGATCGCGCAGTTGATCGAGCGCGCGGCGCGCCTGCAGTTGCTGGCGATGTCAGCCGGCCAGATCAAGCCCATCGAGCCGGTGCTGGGGCGCGAAGCGCACGACTGGATCGCCCGCCCCAAGCGCCACGGCGCGGCGTTCGCCTACTATGCCCGGCAGTGCCTGCGTCAGCATGCCGACTGCCTGAACTGAACCTGTTTTCTGCGGAGTGTTTTTCATGTCCACGACTTTTCACGGCATCATCGGCTACACCATCACCCCGTTCAGCGCCGACGGCACCCAGCTCGACCTGGCGGCCCTGGGCCGCTCCATCGATCGGCTGATCGAAGGTGGGGTACAGGCCATCGCACCCCTGGGCAGCACGGGCGAAGGCGCCTACCTGAGCGACCGCGAGTGGGACCAGGTGGCCGAGTTCAGCCTGGCGCACATTGGCGGGCGGGTACCGACCATTGTCAGCGTCTCGGACCTGACCACCGCCAGTGCCATGCGCCGTGCGCGCTTTGCCGAGGCCCATGGGGCAGATGCGGTGATGGTATTGCCGGCGGCCTACTGGAAGCTGAGCGAAGCCGAGATCCTGCAGCACTACCAGAGCATCGGCGACTGCATCGGCGTGCCGATCATGCTCTACAACAACCCGGCCACCAGCGGCACCGACCTGTCGGTGGAGCTGATCATGCGCATCGTGCGCCAGGTCGAGAACGTGACCATGGTCAAGGAGAGTACCGGCGACATCCAGCGCATGCACAAACTGCAGCAGTTGGGCGAAGGCCAGGTGCCGTTCTACAACGGCTGCAACCCGTTGGCCCTGGAAGCGTTCGTGGCCGGTGCCACGGGCTGGTGCACGGCGGCAGCCAACCTGATTCCGGCGCTCAACCAGCAGCTGTACCAGGCCGTGCTGGGTAACGACCTTGAGGCGGCGCGGGCGCTGTTCTACCGGCAGTTGCCATTGCTGGAGTTCATCCTCAAGGGCGGCTTGCCAGCGACGGTGAAGGCAGGGTTGGCGTTGACCGGGCTGGAGGTGGGCGAGCCGCGCAGGCCGGTGTTCGGGCTGGATGACGCCGGGCGTGAGCGGTTGCGCGGGTTGCTCGAACAGATGGGGTAAGGCCTTATCACGGCCTCGGCGCACGGTATCGCCGGCCAACAGGGCATGCATCGCCAGCCCTGTTGGCTCGGCTTCAGGGCGCTACAACCGCCAATCCAGGCTCACCGTCAGCGTGCGCGGATCACCCCAGTACACCCCGTTGTAGAACCCCACGTTGTTGTAGTACCTGGTATCCAGCAGGTTCTTCACGTTCAAGGACGCCGACAGGTGTTCGTCGAACTCGTAACGGGACATCAACCCCACCACCGTGTAGGACCGCTGGCGAATGTCAGCCGGCGCCGTGATGATCCGGCCATCGCTGCCTCGCCCCACCGGACGATTGCCGCTGCGGTAGATGTCGCTCTGCCAATCCACCGACCCACCCACGGTCAACCTGTCCATCACCCTGTAGGTGCTGTTCCAGCGCACCATGTTCAACGGCTGGGTGGTGTTGCGCCGCTTGTGCTCGGCATCCAGCGAGTGGGTGTAGCTGTAGCCCAGGGTCATGTTCCACCCCGCCATCACCTCGCCAGCGACCTCCGCCTCGAAGCCCTCCACGGTATTGCCCTTGCCGCCGGACTTGTAATACTGCTCGCCGTTGGGCCCTACCGGAATGGAATCGTCCACCTCGGCCACGTTGTCCTGCTTGCTGCGAAACACCGCCGTCGACAGGTTCAGGCGCTCGTCCAGCAGGCTGCCCTTCAGGCCCACCTCGTAGTTGCTGCCCACCACCGGTTCCAGGTACTTGTCGTCGACATCCTTGTAGTTCTGCGGCTTGAAGATGTCGGTATAGCTGGCGTACACGGTGTAGTGGTCGGTGATGTCGTACAGAACGCCCGCATAGGGTGTCCACACGTCATTGTGGGTGCGGCTGGAGCGCGGGTTCTCCACCACCTGCCCCGCCGCATCGAATGCCCATGAGCGCCCCGTGACCTTCCAGCTGCCGTAGCGGCTGCCCAGCACCAGGTGCAGTGCATCGGTCACGTTCAGCCGGGTGGCGACATAGCCGGCCTTCTGCTGCGTGGTATCGCGCGAACCATCCAGGTTGGTCACGGTATCGGCGAACTTGTCTACCCCGCCCAGGTACTTCCAGTCGGGGATGGTCGTGTAGCCGGGCGGCAGGTCCAGGGGCCGCTTGAGCGGCGCGCTGTTGCGCCGCTGCGACTCGCCATAGCCGATCATGAATTCGTGCTCGCGCCCCAGCAGCGCAAAGGGCCCGCCCAGGTTGAGGTCGGCGGCGCTCATTTTCTCGTCGCCGATGAAGTGGCTGACCCAGGCATTCATGCCGCTGCGGTCGGCCTCGGGGAAGCCCTGGCCACCGAAGTACACCTTGCCGTCGGTTTCGCTCTGGCGGTAGGTGTAGGCGGCCTTGAGGTGCCAGTCGCCGCCCAGGCGCTGGTCGAGGGTGGCGAACACGGTCTCGTCCTTGAGCGGCCATGAACTCCACGGCGCCGAGATGTTGTTCGAACGCGGCAGCTTGGCCTTGCCACCGGAGGCGTTCCAGTACGGCACGGTGCCCCACGAGGCACCCTGTACATGCTTGTTCTGGTAGTCGTACCCCACCGCCAGCACGGTGTCGTCGCTCAGGTCGCCCTCGAGAATGCCGTAGGCCACCTCGCGCTGGGTCTGGTAGCGGTCGCGAAACGAATGGGCATCGCGGTAGGCCAGCACGCTGCGCCCGCGCAGACGGCCGTCGAAGGCCAGCGGCCCGCCCACGTCGACATAGCTGTAGTAGTTGTCGTAGCTGCCGCCACGCAGGCCGGTTTTCACCGCCAGTTCATGGGTGGGGCGCTTGCGCATCATGTTGATGGTGCCCGACGGGTCGCCGGCGCCGGTGGTCAGCCCGGTGGCGCCACGCACCACTTCGATGCGGTCGTAGATGATGGTGTCCGAGTCGGACTTGAGCCCCGCGAAGGTGTTGAGCATGCCGTCGATCTGGAAGTTGTCGATGGCATAGCCGCGCGAGTTGTAGGTGGGGCGCTCGGAGTCGTTGCGCTGCACCACCACGCCCGTCACCTGGCCCATGGCTTCGGAGAGGTTGTCGAGCTGGAAGTCGTCCAGCTGCTGGCGGGTCAGCACCGACATCGACTGCGGGGTGTCCTTGATCGACAGGTTCAGGCGGGTTGCGGTGCTCATGCTGCCGGTGGTGTAGGCCCCGGTGTTTTCGGTGGTGCTGCCCAGGCCCTGGGCACTCACGTTGGTCGAACCCAGCTCCAGCGCCTGGGGGGCGGCGTCGGGCAGGGGTTCGTTGTCAGCCAGTGCGACGGCGCTGCAGGCGGTGCCGCACAGGCCCAGTGTCAACGTCATGGAACGGGTAATCGGCGCGAACATCGCGGCCTTCTCCTTGTTTTACGACGGGAAATTCCGTTTAGAAATACACAGCGGGACATCATCGGATCACCCTTAATACGAATGCTTATCGATTTAATTTAGGCATGAAAAAGGCGATCCGAAGATCGCCTTTTTCACCCGTCGGACGCGCTACGGCATCACAGGTGGCGTGTACTGCAACGTGGTGCCCAGCGCCCAGAGCAAGAACAGCACCAGCGGCACGTGCACCAGCAACTGCACGAACGAGAAGCCGATCAGGTCGCGCGCCTTGAGCCCCAGCACGCCCAGCAGCGGCAGCATGTAGAACGGGTTGATCAGGTTGGGCAGCGCCTCGGCGGCGTTGTAGATCTGCACCGCCCAGCCCAGGTGGTACTGCAGGTCGTTGGCCACCAGCATCACGTAGGGCGCCTCGATGATCCACTTGCCGCCACCGGAGGGAATGAAGAAGCCCAGCACCGCGGAGTACACGCCCATCAGCAAGGCGTAGGTGTCATGCGAGGCGATCTGCACGAAGAAGGTGGAGATATGGTGCGCCAGGGTTTGCGCGTCCACGCCCTTGACCTGGGTGAGGATGGCCGCGATCGAGCCGTACAGCGGGAACTGGATCAGTACCCCGGTGGTGGTCGGCACCGCACGGCTCACCGCATCCAGGAAGCTGCGCGGGCGCCAGTGCAGCAAGGCGCCGAGCATGATGAACAGAAAGTTGTAGGTATTGAGCCCCGAGATCGCGGTGATGGCCGGCTTGGTCGAGAACTCGTGGTACAGCCAGCCAGCCGCCAGGGCCACCAGCAGCAGGGTCAGCACCGGGCTGTATTCCAGCCATTCACCCGGGCGCGTGCGCTGCGCCGGTGGTGGTGCGCTGAAGCTGGGGTCGATGCCACAGGCCTGGGCATCGCGGGCACTCTGCGGGCCGGGTGCAGTGGCGTAGGCCACGATCAGCGACACGATGACCAGCGCCGCCAGCATCACGCCCGACTGCCAGAGGAAGATGGTTTCGGTGAACGGGATCACCCCGGTGATCGCCAGGATCGACGGCGGCAGGCTGGCCGGGTTGGCTTGCAGCTGCGCAGCCGACGAGGACAGGCCCAGGGCCCATACGGCGCCCAGGCCCAGGTAGGCGGCGGCACCGGCGGCGCGGTAGTCCATCTTCAGGTCGGTACGGCGCGCCAGGGCGCGTACCAGCAGGCCGCCGAACACCAGCGACAGGCCCCAGTTGAGCAGCGAGGCGACCATCGAGATCAGCGCCACCCAGCACACGGCCGAACGGCCGTTCTTCGGAATGCGCGCCAGGCGGTCGATGAGTTTCACCGCCGGCGGCGAGCTGGCCACCACATAGCCGCCTATGACCACGAAGGCCATCTGCATGGTGAAGGGGATCAGGCTCCAGAACCCGTCACCGAAGGCGGTGGCGGTATCGAGGGGTTTGGCGCCCATGGCCAGGGCGGCCAGTGACACCAGCACCACGGCCAGGGCGGCGAACACCCAGGAGTCGGGGAACCAGCGTTCGGCCCAGTTGGAGCAACGCAGGGCAAAGCGGGCGGAGCGGCTGTCTTGGAGTTCGGCGGCCACGGGATTTTCCTTCTTATTGATTTTTTTTGAACGGCTGAAGGCCCCTTCGCCGGCAAGGCCGGCTCCTGCACAGGAATGCGTGGTTCCCTGCAGGAGCCGGCCTTGCCGGCGAAGAGGCCAGCACAGGCAAGGCGGTTATCAGCCTAGAACGTCATCTCTTTCACATCATCGGCCACGATCAGCTTGCCGGCGGTCTTGGCGACGATCTCTTCCACGCTCACCCCCGGCGCTGTCTCGCGCAGGATGAACGCGCCATTCTCGATCTCAAGATAGGCCAGGTCGGTCAGCACCTTGCGGATGCAGCCGGCACCGGTCAGCGGCAGGCTGCAGCGCGACAGCAGCTTGGACTCGCCGTCCTTGGAGGCATGGGTCATGGTGACGATGATGTTCTCGGCACCAGCCACCAGGTCCATCGCCCCGCCCATGCCCTTGACCAGTTTGCCCGGGATCATCCAGGAGGCGATGTTGCCCTCCACGTCCACCTCGAACGCCCCCAGCACAGTGAGGTCGACGTGACCGCCACGGATCATCGCGAAGGACTCGGCCGAGTTGAAGATCGACGCGCCGGTGCGGGCGGTCACGGTCTGCTTGCCGGCGTTGATCATGTCGGCGTCCAGCTGCGCTTCGGTGGGGAATTCCCCCATGCCCAGCAGGCCGTTCTCCGATTGCAGCATCACGTCCATATCCGCCGGGACGTAGTTGGCCACCAGGGTCGGGATGCCGATGCCAAGGTTGACGTAGTAGCCGTCCTTGAGTTCACGGGCTACACGTTGTGCCATTTGTTCGCGGGTAAGTGCCATGCTCAGGTTCTCTTTGTTGTTCTGCGCGGGGTCGGGTCAGGCTTTGACGGTGCGTTTTTCGATACGCTTCTCGAACGTGCCGACGATGACCCGGTCGACGTAGATGCCCGGGGTATGGATCTCGGTAGGCAGCAGCACGCCTGGCTCGACGATCTCCTCGACCTCCACCACGGTGATCTTGCCGGCGGTGGCGGCCAGCGGGTTGAAGTTCTGCGCGGTGTTGCGGTACACCACGTTGCCGTAGTGGTCGGCCTTCCAGCCCTTGACGATGGCGAAGTCACCGGTGATGGCTTCTTCGAGGATGTACTTGCGCCCGTTGAATTCGCGCACTTCCTTGCCTTCGGCCACCGGGGTGCCGTAGCCGGTGGCGGTGAAGAAGGCCGGGATGCCGGCGCCGCCGGCGCGCATCTTCTCGGCCAGGGTGCCTTGCGGGGTAAGTTCCACTTCCAGCTCACCGCTGAGCAGCTGACGCTCGAACTCGGCATTTTCGCCCACATACGAGGCGACCATCTTGCGGATCTGGTGGTCTTCGAGCAGCACGCCCAGGCCAAAGCCGTCGACGCCACAGTTGTTGGACACCACGGTCAGGCCGCGCACGCCGCGGCGCTTGATCTCGGCAATGAGGTTTTCAGGGATGCCGCACAGGCCGAAGCCGCCTGCCAGTACGGTCATGTTGTCGGCAAGGCCTTCGAGGGCCTCTTCATAGGTCGCTACGCGCTTGTCCAGTCCGGCCATGCTGATTCGCCTTTTGTAGTTGTAGAACCGACGAGGGTCGTCGGAGAGCGTCTGGGGCCATCTTCGCCCTTGGCCACTCATTTGTTAATTTTGTTTTTTTGATGGATTGATTGGTTATTCAAATCAATGTCGACGCGGGTAGGCTTGACCCGCCACAAAACCCTAAAGGACAGTAGACCACCCTCCCCACTTTGCAGGAGCCTTCCATGCGTACGCTCGAACTCGGCGACTCCACCGTACCCGTCATCGGCCAGGGCACCTGGTACATGGGCGAAGACCCCGGCCAGCAGAAAGCCGAGGTCGCCGCCCTGCAGCACGGCATCGACCTGGGCCTGACGTTGATCGACACCGCCGAAATGTATGCCGAGGGCGGCGCCGAGCGGGTGGTGGGCCAGGCCATCCAGGGGCGTCGCGAGCAGGTCTGCGTGGTCAGCAAGGTGTACCCGCACAACGCCAGCCGCAGCGGCATCCCCGCCGCCTGCGAGCGCAGCCTGCAGCGCCTGGGCACCGACCATATCGACCTGTACCTGCTGCACTGGCGCGGCCAGTACCCGCTGGAGGAAACCGTCGAAGCCTTCGAGCGCCTGCGCGAGGCCGGCAAGATCCGGCGCTGGGGCGTGTCCAACTTCGATACCGATGACCTGCGCGAGCTGGACAACCCGGCCTGCGCCACCAACCAGGTGCTGTACAACCCCGAGCAGCGCGGCATCGAGTTCGACCTGCTTCCCTACAGCCACAAGCGCCACTTGCCAACCATGGCCTACTGCCCGCTGGCCCAGGCCGGACGCCTGCTCAAAAACGCGACCCTCAACCAGATCGCCGAACGCCATGGCGCCACCGCGGCCCAGGTGGCGCTGGCCTGGGTAACCCGTGAAGACGGCGTGATCGCGATCCCCAAGGCGGTGGACAAGCGCCATGTGCAGCTCAATGCCGCCGCGGCCAGCCTGACCTTGAGCAGCGAAGACCTGCGCGCCATCGACCGCGCCTTCCCGCCGCCCACCCGCAAGCAGCGCCTGGCGATGGTGTGATCAGCGAAAGTCGCGGCTGCGCACATCCAGCCCGTGCAACAGCGGGCTGAGGTCTTCCAGGCGCTTCGCGATCAGGTGGCGCACGCCGTCGGCGCATTCGAGCGTACCCATCACCCGCAGCAGCTGCGAGCCCACCAGCACCCGGCGCTGACGCTCGGCCAGCTCGCGCCACACCACCACGTTGACCATGCCGAACTCATCCTCCAGGGTCACGAAGGTCACGCCGCTGGCAGTGCCTGGCCGCTGGCGCCCGGTGACCAGCCCCGCCACGCTCACCGCATCGCCGTGTTCGGCCCCCTCCAGGGCCTGCGAACTGCGACAGCCCAGGCCATTCAGGCGTCGGCGCAGCAGGCTCAGCGGGTGCGGGCCCAATGTGGTGCCGACGCTGGCATAGTCGGCAAACAGGTCCTCGCCCACGCTGGGCACCGGCAGGTTCACCGGCGCTTCACGGGGCGGCTCCACCCCGGCGAACAGCGGCAGTTGCGCCTGCACCGCCGCCACTTCCCAACGCGCCTGATAACGGTGCCCGGCCAGGGCGCCCAGGGCCCCGGCATCGGCCAGCAGCGCCCGCGCCCGCGCATCCAGGCCGGCACGCAGGCACAGGTCGGCCACATCGCCGAACGCCCGCTGCGCCCTGGCCTGTGCCAGGCGCAGGGCATCGTCCTGGCGAAAGCCGCGCACCTGGCGCAGGCCAAGGCGCAGCGCCAGTTCATCGCCGCCCACCGGCTCCAGGCTGCAGTCCCACTGGCTGTGCTGCACATCCACCGGGCGAATCTGGATGCGGTGGCGGCGCGCGTCCTGCAGGATCTGGTCCGGGCTGTAGAAGCCCATCGGCCAGCTGTTGATCAGCGCACAGGCGAAGATCGCCGGCTCGTGGCACTTGAGCCAGCAACTGGCGTAGGTCAGCAAGGCAAAGCTGGCCGCGTGGGACTCGGGGAACCCGTAGCTGCCAAAGCCCTTGATCTGCTCGAAGATGCGCTCGGCGAACTCGACGCTGTAGCCGTTGTTCAGCATGCCCCGGGTCAGCCGCTCGCGGTGTGGCTCCAGCCCGCCGTGACGTTTCCAGGCGGCCATCGAACGGCGCAACTGGTCGGCCTCGCCCGCCGTATAGTCGGCGGCCACCATGGCCAGCTCCATCACCTGTTCCTGAAACAGCGGCACGCCCAGGGTGCGCTCGAAGACCTTCTTCAGCGCATCCGACGGGTAGATCACCTGCTCCTGCTTGTTACGCCGGCGCAGGTACGGGTGCACCATGTCGCCCTGGATCGGCCCGGGGCGCACGATGGCCACCTCGATCACCAGGTCGTAGAACTCGCGTGGCTTGAGCCGCGGCAGCATGGCCATCTGCGCCCGTGACTCGATCTGGAACACCCCCACGGTATCGGCACGGCCGATCATGTCGTAGGTGGGGACATCGTCCGGCGGCAGGGTCGCGATGGTCAGCTCGCGCCCGCGGTGGTAGCGCACCAGGTCGAAGCAGCGGCGCAAGGCGCTGAGCATGCCCAGGGCCAGGATATCGACCTTGAGCAGGCCGACCATGTCCAGGTCGTCCTTGTCCCACTGGATCACCGTGCGTTCGTCCATGGCGGCGTTCTCCACCGGCACCAGGGTGTCCAGTGGCTGCTCGGAAATCACGAAGCCACCAGGGTGCTGCGACAGGTGCCGGGGGAAGCCGATCAGCTCGCCGGTCAAGGTCAGCACCCGGTGCAGCAGCGGGCTGTCGGGGTCGAAACCGGCTTCGCGCAACCGCTCCGGCGGCGGGATGCGGTCGGTCCAGCGCCCGCAGCAATCGGCCAGGGCGTTGATCTGGTCGGGCGGCAGCCCCAGCACCCGGGCAATGTCGCGCACCGCCCCGGCGGCATGGTAGGTGCTGGCCACGGCCGTCAGGGCGGCGCGGTGGCGGCCATAGCGGTTGAACACGTATTGCAGCACCTCTTCGCGCCGTTCGTGCTCGAAGTCCACGTCGATGTCCGGCGGCTCGTCGCGTTCACGCGATAAAAAGCGCTCGAACAGCAGGTGCGTGCGGGTCGGGTCCAGCTCGGTGATGCCCAGCACGAAGCACACCACCGAGTTGGCTGCCGAGCCCCGGCCCTGGCACAGGATGCCCTGGCCACGGGCAAAATGAACGATGTCGTAGACGGTCAGGAAGTAGCTCTCGTAGCCCAGCTCGGCGATCAGCGCCAGTTCGTGTTCGAGGGTCTGGCGCACGGCCGGCTCGATTCCTCCCGGCCAGCGCCACGGCACCTGGCGTTCGCACAGCGTGCGCAGCCAGCCGGTCGGCGTGTACCCCTCGGGCACCACTTCGCGCGGGTACTGGTAGCGCAACTGGCCGAGGTCGAAGGTGCAGCGCCGGGCAATCTCCAGGGTGGCCTCAAGCAGGTGGGCCGGGTACAGCTCGGCCAGCTGCGCCAGGGGCCGCAGGTGCCGCTCGCCATTGGCGAACAGGTGCTGCCCGGCACCGGCCACGGTGCTGTGATGGCGCAGCGCGCTCATGCAGTCCTGCAGCGCGCGCCGCCCACGCGCATGCATGTGCACGTCGCCACAGGCCACGGCGCGCAGGTTCAGGCTCGCGGCCAACCCCTGCAGTTGTTGCAGGCGCTGATGATCGTCGGCACCGCGATGCAGTTGCACCGCCAGCCACAGGCGCTCGCCGAACACCTCGCGCAGCCACAGGCCGGGGCCGGCCTGCAACGGCTCGTCCGGCACCCACAGCGCCAGCAGGCCGTGCAGCGGGCCGGCGAAGTCTTCGCGCAGCAGCTGGTATTCGCCCTTTTTCGCCCGGCGCCGCGCCAGGGTGATGAGCCGGCACAGGTGCTGGTAGCCGCTCAGGTTTTCGACCAGCAGCACCAGCCTGGGGCCGTCGTGCACCCGCACCTCGCTGCCGACGATCAGCTTGAGGCCCGTCTCCCTGGCCGCCTGCCAGGCGCGCACGATACCGGCCAGGGTGCATTCGTCGGTGATCGCCAGGGCCTGGTAGCCCTGCTGGTGCGCCCGCTCGAACAGCTCGCGGGCACTCGAGGCCCCGCGCTGGAAGGTGAAGTTCGACAGGCAGTGCAGCTCGGCATAGCCCACGCTCATGCGAACCAGCCCTGCAGCCACAACGGCCCGCCTTCGCCCAATGGCCGGTAGGCCCAGCCGCGCTGGCCAGCCGGGGTTTCGACCAGGTAGTAGTCACGCCGTACATCGCCGCCATCCCACCAGCCAGATTCGATCCGCTCGGGCCCGGCCAGCAGGCGCAGGCCCTCGGGCGCCAAGGCCTGCGGCTCGGCCAGCAGCCAGCCCGGGCGCGGCGGCCCACCCGGCGCACGGGCCAGCGGCGGGGGGGGGGCGGGGCCGCGCCCGTCCCGCCCCGGGCGCGGGGGGGGGGGGGGCGGGGCCGCCCCCCCCCCC